>NZ_JBMOJE010000032.1:0-43788 GCF_049316945.1 Propionivibrio sp.
GGTGGCTCCATTAAGCCGCGATTCAAATGGCTCCATAGGGGCGCGAGATAACAGGTGGCGAGCAGTTTCATGAGGCGCGGGCTATCACGCCGAAAAGGCTCGGCATTCTTGACAACGATACGCAAACGGTTTTGTCTGAAAGTGCTGAGAAAGCGGTGCAGTGCTTCGGCGTTAGCGGGGCGTTCGAGCTTCAGTTTCGTAAGATCCTCATCGAAAATGCAGAGTGATTGCGACACCTGCAACAGAATCTTCTGGATCGAGTTGTCGTGCTCGGCCCAACTCGTGATCAGTTCGGAGTTCATTTCATCACCTCGCATATTTTCTTGCCGTTTGGACTAGAGGACCGGCATGCAAATTGTCGCTGATTACCTCAATAACATGCTAGCAGTCGAAAAAAAACCCGCAACCTGCGGGTTTTTGGGCAACTACAAAATTATCGATCGCTGTAGGTACGGCGGTTGCCTCCCGTCGTACCGGTGCGGCCGTTCTTCGCGCCTTCTCGTTGCGGGGCGCGGTCAAAACCCTCGTGTTTTGGTGCTCCTGGCTTACTGAAGCGACTTTCGCTGCGTCCAGCCGGCTTGCTTGGGCCGCGATTGTCGCCGGCTTTCCAGGCCGGGCGACTGTTTGGTTTGCCGCCGGGACGGCCATTACCAGTCGGTGCACGTCGTGTCGGCTCATGACCGACAACGACTTCAACCGGAATGACCTGTTTGGTAAAGCGCTCGATCTTGCGAACATTGAAATGTTCAGCGTGATTGACCAGGGAAATCGCCAAGCCATTGCGGCCTGCACGGCCGGTGCGGCCGATACGGTGCACATAGTCTTCGGCAAACTTCGGCAGATCATAGTTGAAAACGTGGGTGATCGTCGGTACGTCGATGCCGCGTGCGGCTACATCGGTAGCAACAAGAATTTGTACCTGACCGCGACGCAACGCAGTAAGCGTCCGGTTGCGGGCGCTCTGATGCATGTCACCATGCAGAGCAGCAGCGTTGAACCCGGCAATATTCAAGCGGTCCGAGATGGTGTCGGCGTCACGCTTGGTGGCGGTGAAGACAAGTGCCTGATCGATGGTGATATCACGTAGCAGATGGTCGAGCAGACGATTCTTGTGCGAAAGGTCATCGACGAAATGCATGCGCTGTTCGATGTTTTCATGCTTCGTATGTGAAGCATCAACCTGAATGATCAGCGCATCACGCGTCACCTTGCGTGCCATCTGGCCTACGGTGCCGTCAAGCGTGGCCGAGAACAGCATGGTCTGACGCGTAGTCGGGGTGGCCGAGATAATCTTTTCAATGTCGTCGATGAAGCCCATATCGAGCATACGATCCGCTTCGTCGAGGACGAGAATCTGCAACTGCGAAAAATCGATCTTGCCAGATTCCATGTGGTCAATCAGACGGCCCGGTGTGGCAACCAGAATTTCAGGGTTGCGCGACAGCAGTTCCATCTGTTTCGGATAAGGCATGCCGCCGAGAATGGCAACAGCTTTCAGGCGCCGAAGCTGGCCGGCGTATTTGTCAGCCGCCGCAGTAACCTGCAAGGCGAGTTCGCGGGTTGGTGTGAGCACCAGCATTTTGGGCTGTGCGGCCTGGAAGCGCGGGCGGTCATTGCCGCGCGAACGAGCCGATTGGCGTTCCTGATTCGCTGTGCGCTGGGGTGCCGCCGCGAAGGCTGGGCGTTCTTGCACGGCAAAACGGTGCAATGCAGGTAGCATGAAAGCCGCTGTTTTTCCGGAGCCGGTTTGCGACGAAACCATCAAGTCGCGCCCATCGAGGGCTGCGGGAATTGCTTGTGCCTGAACTCCGGTGGGTTCAGTGTAACCAGAATCAGCAAGGGCTTTAAGAAGGGCTGCGTGAAGCCCGATTTCTGCAAAAGTCATGTATCTCTTTCGTATGGTACAGCGTCGCGCTACCGAAATAAATCGGCGCACGGGCAAAAAAATGCAACGCCAACCAACGAAATAGTTGAAATAAACTCTGCCAGTGCGAGAGAATTCGGGACTTTTCGGCACAAAAAGCTTTGTGCCAGGGCGGTGTTCAAAGAAACGACACCAGAAGGCAGGAGGGCTTAGAAATGCGGCCAGGTTCGCGAAGCGCGTTGTACATCGCAAAATCAATAGTTGCTGCAATGCACAAAAGAATTATACCGGCTCGACAGGTCGACGTCGAGAAAAATTATTTCAAGCCGGATATTGCCTGACTCATCTATGTACCTTCAATGAGAGCCCAGAGCGGGTGAAAAAACCTCGGTAACAAGTACCGATTGGGCGCCAAAAGCAAAGCGCGAACGACGAGCCCATATAGTCTGCGGAGGTATAGCCGTAAGTTGCATGGCTTCGATCGCCGGGTGAAAAAGCGCATGGCGATAGTCGAGTTGTTTGCAATTCATAGCGCCGCGTACGAATCCCGGGTGGGAGAAAAGCAGTGCACCCAGCGAGCGATTGCCCAAGCGTGCCAGCCAGCCTGTCATCGGTCCGCGCGGTCGACAAGGCAGAACAGTGTGCGCAAAAACCAGTGGTTTCCCATCACAGAGTAGCGCCACCTCTCGGACCCATGCCAGCCGGTTGCGCTTGATGCCCAGTACCATTGCTTCGTCGTTGGTTGGCATGGCATGGCCCTGTTGCAAGACCCGCACTGCAAACGTGCCTCTAGCCTGAAGGCTCGCCGTCAGCGAACCCCGGTCAATCAACCAGCGCCTGAAAGGAATGGATTCTGCGCTACGCAACAATTTGTCGTGCCACGCCAGTCTGTTCCTGATGCTCATGGTTAGGCAGTGATGCCTACTGTGGCCGGGGCGATTTCTCGATGCCGCCAATGCGCAGCCCTGGTTTGAGCCCCTTGCCGGAGAACCAGCCCAAGTTCATTTCCAGTGCAAAACGTGCGGGGGCCGCTGCGCAGTGATTCGTTTCGCTCTGCGGCTTCATGTCCTCGATGTTCAAAATGTGGCCTTCCTCATCGAGAAAGGCCACCGAAAGCGGCAAGTAAGTATTGCGCATCCACATGCAATGGCGAGCCGACTGAGTGAAAACGAATAGCATTCCCTGATTGGCCGGCATGCTGCGACGCTGCATCAGCCCACGCATCCGGCTCTCCTGATCGGCAGCGACTTCAGCTTCGATGCGGTGAAAGCCTGCGGTCAGTTCCATGCGTGGCATTTGTGCCAGAACCTGGGTAGAAAGCATCAACAGAAGGGTTGTATATAGTGACAATACGAAACGGTGCATAGCGAACTCCGTGATTGGCGAAGTGAGGCCGGTGACTCTTGCACAGAGTCACCGGCATTATTTCGGGCTATTACTTTGCGCGGACGGACTTGGCTTTTTTAGGCGACTTGGCCGCGTTGACATGCTTGCCTTTGGTGCCTCGCTTGCTTTTTACGGTTGCCGGGGGTTTTGTTGGCACGACGGAACGCTTTGGCCGAGCGACATCGGCTCCAGTGGTTACTTGAGCATCTTCATGCTCAGCGGCTTTTGGAATGGCAAACGATTCCACACTGAAAAAAGAAAATACGGCGGCTACAAGCATGTACAGCATGGAATTTTTTCGGGATTTCATATGTTTATTGTCCAATTCCGTTTTTAACCTCAATCAGATGTTTCGTGCGTCATTTCAGGTTGGAGCAAGGCCATAAGCAGTTCATTTTTGAGCGGGTGATTTTATTCCAAAGGCGTGAATTTTCCCACAGCTTGGCGAGTGAATATCTGGATTTGCCCATCAAGGCTGTACCTCCAGGAATATAAAATATGTATGCTAAAAAACAAAATGGCCATTTCAGTAACCTATTAATTTGGTTAATAAAACAGCCGTTTTTTTGTTCCTGGCGGAAGCTCAGGGATTCGAACCCTGGATACCTTGCGGTATGCCGGTTTTCAAGACCGGTGCAATCGACCACTCTGCCAAGCTTCCTTTATCAGGCCGCAAGTCGATCCGAACGCGGCGGGGCGCATGATACCACGTTACAAACTGTTACCACGCTTCGCGCAACTTGTGGCACCCTTCGGCAGTCTTAAATGAGCAGCAAACGCATTCTTTTGGAGGATAAATAAATGCAACCGCAGTTTCAGATTACAGGTCAGGCGACTCAAGAAGTATCGCTGCAGCAGAACAAGGTCTTGCGCAATACCTATATGTTGCTCGCCTTGTCCATGATTCCGACGGTTCTTGGCGCGCTGGCTGGCGTCCGGTTCGGGTTTTCGTTTTTTGCCGGTAGCCCGCTGATTTCCTTTGCCGTGTTCATGGGCGTTGCTTTTGCCTTCATGTGGGGTATCGAGCGCACCAAGGACAGTGCCATGGGCGTCGTCCTGCTGCTGGGCTTCACTTTTTTCATGGGGTTGATGCTTTCGCGCATCCTGCAGGTGGCGCTTGGTTTTTCCAACGGCACGTCGCTGATCGCCATGGCGGCGGGCGGCACCGGCGCGATCTTCTTTACGCTGGCTGGTGTGGCAACGGTAACGAAGAAGGATTTCAGCTTCCTCGGCAAGTTTCTTTTCATCGGTATGGTGGTAGTGCTGCTGGCCGCCCTGGCCAACATCTTCTTCCAGATACCGGCCTTGTCGCTGACTATCTCGGCTGTTGCCGTGATGATCTTCTCCGCTTACATTCTTTACGATATCAGCCGGATCGTGAATGGTGGCGAAGATAATTACATCTCGGCGACGCTGGCGGTTTACCTTGATATCTACAACGTCTTTGTCAGCCTGTTGAATCTGCTGATGGCGTTTGGTGGTGAGCGCGACTGAGGTATTTTAGCTGTGCTAGAAAAGGGCGGCTGCGGTCGCCCTTTGTGTATTCAGTCCTGCAGAAAGATCGGACCTTGCGCCATTCGCAGGCCGGCGCGGCCGGGGGCTTCGGCATAACGAATGCAATGCCGTGGCAACGCTTCCATGTCGAGGGTAGCGTGGATTTCACGCAAGGCAACGAGCTGATAATCCTTGCTCTTCCATTCGGCAATCAGGCGCTCGATCGCGTTGCCGAACTTCATTCCCTCCAGTTCTGCACGCAGGGTGAATACGTGGTCGCCGGGAATGGCGCTGGAGAGTTGAAGAATTCGATCTGCAGCCTGATCTGGAGAAAAGCCGGGTTCAAGCGTGAGGATTTCGTCGAGGGTGGGTAGCGTTGTTGGCAGTTGCGGGCAGGCGACAATTTCGCCGTCGATAACCGGAATAAAGGGATGGTTGCCTCGGCAATCGCTGGCATAGGAGAATCCTAGCCGCTGTGTCAGGCGCAGGGCATGGCGATTCATCAGCCATCCGGCGGCCCCATGCGCTGTTGCCGTCTCGGAGAATATTTCAGCAAACCGAGAACAGGCTTTTCTCATTTCTGCTTCAATCCACGGATTGGTGGCATGTTCCACTTTCTTTTCCCAGCCAGCGCGATTCCAGGCGTGAATGCCGACTTCAAAACCGGTGTCTCTGGCCTGGCGCAGTGTCTCGGCGCAACGCGCCCCGATGTCCGGGCTGGGCAGCAGGCGTCCGTAAAGGCGGGTACTCAGACCATAATAAGGGCCTAGCGAAGTGGAACGGTCTTCCTTGCCACTGTGGTCAGGGCCGAGCGAGAAGAAAAAAGTGCCCAGAGCCTCATAGCGCTGGAAGAGTTCGACCAGTGCAGGGACGCCCGATTGTGTTCCATGGTAGGTGTCGATGTCGATCTTGAGCGCGATACGTTTCATTAAGGAGGCAGTCTTGGCTAGATGTTGCTGTGCGAACCGGCTAATTGAATGAGGGTCAGGGCGTTCAGGGTCAGGAAAATATCAGGCTGGCGGCGACTTTTCGGCCTTCGCTGATAAGAACGTTGTAAGTGCGGCAGACGGCCTGAATATCCATCACTTCCAGGCCCTTGCGCGCCTGCATGAGCGGTCGCATCAGCTCAGGAGGAGGAAAGCGCAGTTGATTGCCGGTGCCAAGAAGAATGATTTCGGTATCGAGGGTAGCGAGAAACTCGAAATCGGCAACGCTGAGCGTTTCGAAGGTTGACTGCGTCCAGTCAGGGATCAGGCGATCGGGAAGTACGACAAGGTTGCGCGTATGGCGGATGGCGTTGACGCTGACATATCCTTCGCCATAAGCGGTAAAGACGTTCCAACCCTCTGTTTGAGCGATCTGCAGCTTCATAAAATTGCGGAGCACAATGCGATAAAATAGGATTATAGCTTTTTGCTGCTCGTAATTTGAAGGCGCACGTGTGTGTAGCGCTATTTGTACTCCTCAGGATGTGTTTAGAAAGGACGGTTTGCCCGAGGGCAGCCGCAAAGGTCGATGCTTATGAAACCCGTACTCAAGTCCAATAAACTCGCCAACGTCTGTTACGACATTCGTGGTCCGGTGTTGCAACAGGCCAAGCAGATGGAGGACGAGGGGCACAAGATCATCAAGCTCAATATCGGCAATCTCGCGTCCTTTGGCTTTGATTCGCCGGAAGAAATCCAGCTCGACATGATCCGCAACCTGCCGAATGCGGCGGGGTATTCCGACTCGAAAGGCATTTTTTCCGCACGCAAGGCGGTCATGCACTACACCCAGCAGAAACATATCAAGGGCGTGACGCTGGAAGACATCTACATCGGCAATGGAGTGTCGGAACTGATCGTGATGGCCATGAACGCGCTGCTCAACGAGGGCGACGAAGTGCTGGTGCCGGCGCCGGATTATCCGTTATGGACGGCGGCGGTCAGCCTTTCCAGCGGCACGCCGCGGCACTATCTGTGCGATGAGGAAAACGAGTGGTTGCCGGATCTCGACGACATTCGCGCCAAGATTACGCCGAAGACCCGCGCCATTGTCGTGATCAACCCGAATAACCCGACCGGCGCCCTGTATCCGGACAGCATGTTGCTTGAGATCATCGCCATTGCCCGCGAGCATGGCCTGATCATCTACGCCGATGAGGTTTACGACAAGGTGCTTTACGACGGCCGGACGCATACGGCGATTGCCTCGCTTGCGGATGATGTGCTGATGCTCAGCTTCAACGGCTTGTCGAAAAACTACCGTTCCTGCGGTTATCGTGCCGGCTGGATGGTCGTTTCAGGTGATTTGCGTGATGCGCGTGACTACATCGAAGGGCTCGAAATGCTCGCCTCGATGCGTCTGTGCGCCAACGTGCCTGGGCAGTATGGAATTCAGACGGCGCTTGGCGGCTATCAGAGCATCGATGATCTGGTCGCGCCAAGCGGGCGCATGTGTCGCCAGCGCGACCTGGCGCATGAACTGATCACGGCTATTCCCGGCGTCACCTGCGTCAAGCCGAAGGCCACTTTGTACATGTTCCCGCGCCTTGATCCGAAGATGTACCCGATCAAGAACGATCAGGACTTCATCGCTGAATTGTTGAAGGAAGAGCGGGTTCTACTGGTTCAGGGTACCGGCTTCAACTGGCCGCATCCGGATCACTTCCGGCTCGTATTTTTACCGCACGAAGATGATCTGCGCGAGGCGGTTGCTCGTATTGCACGTTTCCTGGAAGGCTATCGCAAGCGCGCGTCAATCGTGTGAGGCGTTGGAAGTCAGGAGCGAGGCGTAAAACCCTCGCTCGCTTCAAGTCCCTGCGCCTTGTATTCCCCCAATTTTTAATTCTGACTGACCCCATGAAACCTATCAACGTTGGACTCCTAGGCATCGGCACTGTCGGTGGCGGCACCTTTACCGTACTCAAACGCAACGCCGAAGAAATTACTCGCCGTGCCGGGCGGCCAATTCAGATAACCGTCGTTGCTGACAAAAATCTTGAGTTGGCCAGGCAAGTCACCGGTGGTACATGCAAACTGACTGACGATGCATTTTCTGTCGTTTCCGACCCGGACGTCGACATTGTTGTCGAATTGATCGGTGGTTACGGCATTGCCAAGGAACTGGTGCTCAAAGCCATCGAGAACGGCAAGCACGTGGTCACCGCCAACAAGGCCTTGCTGGCCAAGCACGGCAACGAAATATTCGCTGCGGCCCAGAAAAAAGGCGTGATGGTAGCCTTTGAAGCCGCGGTTGCCGGCGGCATCCCGATCATCAAGGCGCTGCGTGAAGGCCTGACCGCCAACCGCATCGAGTGGATTGCGGGCATCATCAACGGCACCACCAATTTCATCCTCTCCGAGATGCGCGACAAGGGCCACTCCTTCGAAACCGTGCTCAAGGAGGCGCAACGGCTGGGTTATGCCGAAGCCGATCCGACCTTTGATGTTGAAGGCGTCGATGCCGCGCACAAGTTGACCATCATGAGCGCCATCGCCTTTGGCAATTCGATGAGCTTCGACAAGGCACACATCGAGGGCATCAGCAAGCTGGAAGCGGCAGATATCAAGTACGCCGAACAACTCGGCTACCGCATCAAGCTGCTCGGCATCACCAAGCGCACGCCCGAGGGCGTCGAGTTGCGCGTGCATCCGACACTGATCCCGGCCAAGCGCTTGATCGCCAACGTCGAGGGCGCGATGAATGCTGTCCTGGTCAAGGGCGATGCTGTCGGGCCGACGCTCTATTACGGCAAGGGGGCCGGCGCCGAGCCGACCGCTTCGTCGATCATCGCCGATCTGGTCGACGTCACGCGCATGCATACCGCCGATCCAGGGCACCGTGTGCCGCATCTGGCTTTCCAGCCTGATGCGATGGTCGATTTGCCAATCCTGCCGCTGTCGGAAGTCGTTACCAGCTACTACCTGCGTTTGCGCGTTGAAGACAAGCCCGGCGTGCTGGCCGACATCACGCGCATTCTTGCCGACCAGCAGATCTCGATCGACGCCATGATCCAGCGCGAGCCGGGCGAGGGCGAAGAGCAGACCGACATCATCATTCTCACGCACCAGACGCGTGAAAAGAACGTCGATGCCGCGATTGTGAAGATTGAGGCGCTGACAGCGGTAAAGGGCAAGCTGACGCGGCTGCGTCTCGAAGAACTGCTATGAAAGCAAGGCTGTGCTTGCTGCTTCTGGCGCTGCTGGTGCCGCTTGCGGCTTGCGAGTCGACACCGACGCACCTCTTCACCTATGCGGCGCAGGGGACGGTAATCCAGGCCGAACGGCTGGTCGGTCAGTTTTTTGGCAAGGATGTCTATCCGCTACCCTACGGCGGACCAGACATCGATCGGCCTTTGCAGCGCATGCACGCACGTTTCCCTCAGCTCAAAGCACAACTTGATAATGGCACGCTGGGCTTGACCGAGGACGGTGACGTCGCCATCCGGGAAGCCGGCGCCAGCACGCCGGAACTGAAGAAACTGGTGCGCGCGGAGAATCGCGACCGTGCTGTTCTATACACCGCCATGTCGATGGCGGTCGGCCATGGCACCGATGATCTGCAGTCCTGGTTGCCCTACACCGACGCCACTTTTGGTGCCGAGTGGCAAAAGCAGGCTCCGAGCGGATGGTGGCTGCGTAACGAAAATGACGAATGGCGCCGCAAGCCTTGACAGGCTTCTCCGGAAAATCCCTCGCAACCTTCATGGCCTTCACCGGGTTACATCAAAGACTTCAGGCGCCATCGTCTGGACAATGGCGCCTTCCTGCAGAGCCCATGAATAGGTGATCTACAGCCAATAGGTCTGTAGAGTGGCGTTTATAATGGTTTTCCGGACTACATGCTTGTAGATCCCCTATTGTCGGGGCTTGCCGAGGTGGTGTTGGCGCTTCATAGCGCGACGCTCAGCACCTGCAAAATTCGATTCAGTGACTTGACTTTGTGCAGGAAGAGCAATTTTTGCTGACGCGGGCTCAAGATTTACAGTCCTTGGCCGTTGCTGAGCTAGGCATCACAATGAGGGTGCCCCCGACGGAGCGGAAAAATGTTTAACCATGATCGTTCACCACTTGGTCATACGAACCGACCGGCATCGCGCCGGTTGCACCGTCGCCTCGCGCTTTCCGTCGTGTCGTCGTGTCCTGTAAGCTCGAAGCCGCCTGTTAGCACTCCCGCTGTCGTTGCCAGTCTGCCGAAAGAACTTGTCCGGGAAGCCGGCATGTTTGAGCTTCTGGCGGCTGATTTGCGTATTGAAGAACTCGAAATGGAGCTGGCCGAGGCTCGCGAAGAGGCTTGCATTGACCCACTGACCGGTGCCCTGAATCGCCGTGGCTTCGATCATGCCGCACAGCGCGAGTTGGCACGTGCGCGGCGCAGTGGTCTCCGCTTTGCCTTGGCACACATCGACCTTGATGATTTCAAGCGCCTGAACGACACCTTGGGCCATCAGGCGGGAGACAAGGCGCTGGTTCATCTGGTGGATTTGTTGCACAAATCGATGCGCCCGTCCGATGTGCTCTGCCGTTTTGGCGGGGAGGAATTCGTTCTGCTGCTGCCCGAAACCAGGCTGGAAGCTGCTGCTGCGGTGATAACTCGCTTTCTGTGCGAATTTTCTGCACAACCCATCCCCGGAACGGACTATGTAATGACCTTCAGTGCCGGTGTAGTCGTTCACGATCTCGCTGAATCGCTCGAAGACGCCATTCAGCGCGCTGACCAGGCGACCTACGCCGCCAAGCATGCCGGCAAGAACTGTGTCGTCACCGGCTGAGCGCTTGTCAAATCGAGACCTGCTGATGCAAGTGCGACGTTGAGGGCATGGTAAACTTGCGGCTTCGCGAAATCCTGTCGTTCCATCCTTCCGGTCATGACCATGCGCTACATCTCGACTCGCGGCGATTCCGAGAATTCGTCCAATAAAACCTTCACTGAAATTCTGCTCGGCGGCCTGGCGCCCGATGGCGGTCTTTATCTTCCGGAATCCTACCCGCAGATAACCCGCACTGAACTCGATCAGTGGCGCGGGCTTTCTTACGCCGACCTGGCATTCGCGGTGCTGTCGAAGTTCATCGACGATATCCCGGCCAGCGATCTGAATGTGTTGGTCGACAAGACTTATACCGCCGAGGTTTATTGCAACGGTCGTGCTGGCGATAACCCGGCTGACATCACGCCGTTGCGCTGGCTCGAGCCGGGGTTGGGGCTCCTGGAACTGTCCAACGGGCCGACGCTGGCCTTCAAGGACATGGCCATGCAGTTGCTCGGCAATCTATTCGAGTACGTACTCCAGAAGAAGGGCGAAGAGATCAATATTCTTGGCGCCACGTCGGGTGATACCGGTTCCGCTGCCGAATATGCGATGCGCGGCAAGCACGGCGTGCGCGTTTTCATGCTCTCGCCGCATGGCCGGATGAGCGCCTTCCAGCGGGCGCAGATGTATTCGTTGCAGGATGAAAACATCTACAACATTGCCGTGCGTGGCATGTTCGACGATGCGCAGGATATCGTCAAAGCCGTTTCCAACGATCACGCCTTCAAGGCCAAGTACAAGATCGGTGCGGTCAATTCGATCAACTGGGCACGTGTCGTGGCGCAAATCGTCTATTACTTCAAGGGTTACTTCGCGGCAACCGGTGGTGTCAACGGCGCAAACGATCAGCAGGTCGCTTTTGCCGTGCCCTCGGGAAACTTTGGCAATATCTGCGCTGGCCACATTGCACGCATGATGGGCTTGCCGATTGCACGCCTGGTCATGGCAACCAATGAGAACGACGTGCTCGATGAATTCTTTCGCACCGGCGTGTACCGTCCGCGTGGCACGGCAGAAACCCACGCCACTTCCAGCCCGTCGATGGATATCTCCAAAGCTTCCAACTTCGAGCGCTTTGTTTTTGACCTCGTCGGGCGTGATCCGGCGGTGATCCGCGAACTGTGGGCGAAGGTCGATGCCGGCGGCGGCTTCGATCTGTCGAATACGCCTTACTTCGCCAATCTGCCGAAGTTCGGTTTCGTATCAGGAAAAAGCAGCCACGCTGACCGTCTGGCGACGATTCGCCGGACCTATGAGAAGTACGGCGTGATGGTCGATACGCACACCGCCGACGGCCTCAAGGTAGGGATCGAAAAGCGCACGCCGGATAGCCCGATGGTGGTTCTGGAAACGGCCTTGCCGGCCAAGTTCGAGGAAACGATTGTCGAGGCGCTAGGGCGTTTGCCGGAGCGCCCGGCGACGATGCAAGGCATCGAAAACCTGCCGCAGCGGGTCGAGGTGATGGAGGTCAGCGTCGATGCGGTGAAACAGTTTATTGAACTGAAGGTGGGTGCCTGAGCGTCAACTGCTTTGAAACGCTCGCGTTAGCTAGAGATAGATGACGGCCGGGAAGACGGCGACAGCGATTACCTGTACCAGCCACTCCAGATTGTGCCGAGCCAGGAATCCGGTGAAATGCATGACCAGAACAGTGATGGCTATCACGTAAAAAAGCGCAAACAGCATGTAACGTCCCTTACTTGTCGTGCCGCCGGCAACTGCCGACCACGTTCTTGTTTATTGCGCTAATTATAGCGGCATGATTTCCCGTTGAAGATGGATTTTTTCCGGATTATCGAGCTGCACGCATCCTTTCCACTGGCTGTTCCTGAAAGCGCATCGACAGATCCAGAGCACGCACATCCTTGGTCAAGCCACCGATCGAGATCCGGTCGACGCCGGTTTCTGCGATGCCACGCACCGTGTCCAGATTGACATTGCCCGAGGCCTCAAGCACGGCGCGACCCGCAGTAATCGCCACCGCCTCACGCATCTGGGAGAGGCTCATGTTGTCGAGCAAGATCATTCTTGCACCGGCATCGAGAGCCTGCTGCAATTCGGCAGAGGTTTCGACCTCGACCTGAATGAACTTGCACTGGCCTCCTGTTGATTCGGCTACCTGTTTTGCCCCCGCCATGGCGGCAGCAATGCTCCCGGCGGCGAGAATATGGTTTTCCTTGATCAGAATTGCGTCGTAGAGGCCGAAGCGATGATTGCCGCCACCGCCGCACTTGACGGCAAATTTTTGCGCCAGGCGCAGGCCGGGAATGGTCTTGCGGGTGTCCACGACCAGTGCTTTGGTGCCAGCAACAGCATCGGCGTATTCACGTGCCTTGGTCGCGACACCGGAAAGCAGTTGCAAAAAGTTGAGCCCCGTACGTTCTCCAGTGAGTAGTGCGCGAGCCGGGCCTTCGATTTCGCACAGAACCTGGTTGGGGGTGACGCGATCTCCATCGGCCGCTTTCCAGGTGATCGAGATAGCCGGGTCGAGCCTCTCGAAGCAACGCCCGAACCAGGCTGTGCCGCACAGTACCGCATTCTCGCGCGAGACAATCGTGGCACGGGTAATGATGTCAGCCGGAACCAGTTGCGCAGTGAGATCGCCGCTACCGACATCCTCGGCCAAGGCGGCAGCGACGTTGCGCTCGATTTCTTCATCAAGCGGATTTGAAGGTGTCACAGAAACAGTCGGGTTCATGAAAAATTCTCAGCGCTCAAATTTGGAAGGTCGAATTTTATCATCGGGCCATTTAATGCGGAGAACGCACGATTAGCGCAGCGCTTCACGGCTAAGCTGCTCGCCATTCCAGCACAGGTATTCACCACGATTTTCATGCCAGTCGGACATCACCCAGCGCTCGACATGGATGCCGTCGACCATGTGATCGTGTTTTGCCGGGCGATGTGTGTGCCCGTGAATGAAGGTCGCGTAACCGTGCTCGCGCAGGAAATCATCGGTGGCGCCGGGATTGAGGTCCATCAGGGACTGCGCCTGTTTCAGCTTTTCACGTTTCGAATTCTCGCTCTGCTGGCGCAGCGCAGCGGCAATGGCTTTGCGCTCTTTCAGCGGTTTGTTCAGAAAGGCCAAACGCCAGGCCGGGTCGCGAACCTGGGCGCGAAATGCCTGATAGTCCTTGTCGTCGGTGCATAGCGCATCACCGTGCGAAAGAACAAACTGCCAGGCGGGCACTGACAGTATGAAAGGGTCCGGCAGGAGGTTTGCCCCGCTGCGCGCGGCAAATTCTTCGCCGAGCAGGAAGTCACGGTTGCCATGCATCACTGACAGCCTGACCCCGGAGTCGGTCAAGCCGTGCAAGGCATCGACGATGGCGCGATCGAATGTATTTTCCGCATCATCGATGCAGTCGTCACCCGGCCAGACTTCAAAGAGATCGCCGAGAATGTAGAGATGCCCGGCGGTTCGTGCGCGACCGCCGAGAAACTCAAGAAAGATACGGGTAACGCCAGGGACTTGCGGCGAAAGATGCAGGTCTGAAATGAAATAAATCACGAAGGATTCAGACCGGAACAGCCTGTTGCGTTCAGCAGACTTCAGCGCGCTCGATGATCACGTCTTCCTTCGGAACGTCCTGGTGGAAATTCGAGCTGCCGGTTTTTACGCCCTTGATCTTGTCCACCACATCGTTACCTTCGACCACCTTGCCGAAAACGCAGTAACCCCAGCCGTTGGCATTCGGAGCCTTGAAATTGAGGAAATCGTTGTCGGCGATGTTGATGAAGAATTGCGCGGTGGCTGAATGCGGGTCGGAAGTGCGGGCCATGGCGACCGTGTAGGCGTTGTTCTTGAGGCCATTATCGGCTTCGTTCTTGATTGGGTCCTTGCACGGCTTCTGCTTCATGCCTGGTTCGAAACCGCCGCCCTGAATCATGAAGCCGGGGATGACACGGTGAAAAACAGTATTGTCGTAGTGCCCGGCCTCGGCGTAGGCGAGAAAGTTCCTGGCCGATTCGGGTGCTTTTTCAGCGTCGAGTTCAAGGGCGATGACGCCGAAATTGGTGTGCAGCTTGATCATGAAAATTCCTTACTTTTTATCGGGGATGATGTGTTTTACAGACTGGATGACGACCGGTTCGAGCGGCACGTTCTGGTGCATGGCGCGGTCGCCGGTTGGCACTTTGGCAATCTTGTCGACCACGTCCATGCCCTTGACCACTTTGCCGAACACGGCATAACCCCAACCATCCTGTGCTGGATAGTCAAGCATCGCGTTGTCTTTGTGATTGATGAAAAATTGCGATGTTGCCGAATGCGGTTCACCGCGTCGCGCCATGGCAATCGTTCCGCGCTGGTTCTTCAGGCCGTTTTTTGATTCGTTGAAAATCTGGCTGGCAGCTGGCTTTTGCGTCATGTCCTTGGTGAAACCGCCGGCCTGTATCATGAAACCGTCCATGACGCGGTGAAAGATCGTTCCGTTGTAAAAACCGTCATCGGCGTATTGCAGGAAGTTTTTTACCGAGACCGGCGCTTTTTCCGAATCGAGTTCAATGACGATCGTTCCCATGCTGGTCTGCATTTCGACGGTCGGGGCGGCGAGGGCGGCGACAGAGAGCAGTAGCCCGGCGCTCATCATGGAAAGTCTTGATAACATCAGGTCGCTCCTTCAAAAATGATCTTCCAGTTGCCGTCCTCGCGGACCCAGTACTGGCGTTTTTTCATCTGGTTGTTGAGGTTGTTGCTCTGGTAGTCCTGCTCAAACGTAACGACGACCAGTTCATCTTTGCCGGGGTCCCGGAACATGGACAGGTTGCTCAGCTTGACCTTGATCCATTCCTTGCCGGCATTCACCTGGCGCTTCTGCTGTGAAAACTGTTCCAGGCTTTGATCTTTGGTCTGGAATTTCTTCGAGTAGTGTTTCAGGTAGCGGTTAACGTCCTTGCTTTCCCAGTCGCTGCGCCATTCGTCGATTTTCTTGTTGAGCGAACTGCGTTCTTTCTGCCAGTCGTCGAGCGAGAGCCATTCGATCGAGTTGCTGATGATCACGGGCGTCAGGCCGATCTGCAGATTCTTGGCCAGTGCGTCGAGATCGGTGTTGGCCAGTACGACGCAGCCTTCGGACGCTTTTGGCGGGCGCGAGAAGGTGTCTGATGGCGTTCCGTGCAACCAGATACCGTGACCGTTCCGGCCCTGTCGCTTGTCCCATTCGTTGGGGTAGTTGATCGGGAAGGCGCCAGTGCCGTAGAAATCCCCGAGTTTATTGAGCGGCAAGCTTGAGGTGACGTGATAGACGCCGACCGGCGTCTTCTTGTCGCCTTCGCGCGTCTTGTCGGCACCCAGTTTGCCGTGCGTGATGTAGTAGTCGGCGACAAAGCGCGGCCGGCCACTGTCGTTCTGGTAGAGATAGAGACGCGATTTCTGGGTGTCGACAACGATCGCGTGCTTTTGGTCGGACTGCATCTGCAGCAGATAGCGCGGCACGTAGTCGGCGGTGGCCGATCGATTGCGATAAGCCTTGAGGCGGGCGATGACCTCATCGCGCAGGTCGCTCAGCTTCTCTTTCGGGGCATTGCTGGCGTTTCCAAAGGTCAAGAGCGGCATGCTGCGGGCCAGCAACAGGTCGCCTTTGATCAGGTGAGCCAGACGGAAGTTCGGGTAAAGCTTCAGGAGCGCTTCGGTCTCTTCGAGAGCGGTGTCGAGTCGGTTCCTTTCGATTTCAACAAGGATTCTCGATAGTTGTGGCTCCGGTCCGGAGTCCGAGAAGGTGGTCGGGCGGTTGTTAGCTCCAGCGGCAACAAAAGACCCTAGCGCGCACACGGCAATCAGGGCGATGGCGAGCGCAACTCGCCGTATTAGCTGACGCGTTCTTGCTGTATGAGCCATTTGCCTCCTGATTTTACGAAAACCATGGTCTTGCTGGCGGATGACTTGAGTGTAGCCGAGGTGTAGTGCTGGCGAAACCTGACTGTTGCCTTGTCGCCGGCGATTGAGACATAGATATCGTCAAGGCTGACCAGCAGTTTGCCCGGTTTGTCGATGCGCTGGGTGCGTTCGGCTTCCCAGGCTTTCCGCGCCACTCCTTTCGGCGTCTGGAAATCACTGGCGTAGTAGCTGAGATAGCTCTTTACGTCCTTGCGTGACCAGGCGCTGGCCCAGCCCTGCAGGGCTTTGCTGACCTCGGATTCGCTGCCGGTGGCTAGCGGTTGTTTTTCAACAGGGGTCTTGGCTTCGGGCGGTATTGCTGCTACGGTCGGTTCCGGCGCTTTTTCAGCCGGTTTGATCGGTGGTGTGACGACAGGCGTGGTCGCCGGGGTTGGCTTGGGGGCTTCTACGGCGGCTGTTTTCACCGGTTCAGAAGCCGGGCGGGTGGCCACTGCACTTGGTTTAACACCTGGCTTGGACGAGGTGCTGATCAACTCCTTGATCATCGACAGCTTTGTTTGCGTGGCGGTGTTCGTCGAGTCGAGCTGGAGCGCTTTGTCATAGGCCTGGCTGGCTAGCTTGGCGTAAACGTCGCCGAGGTTTTCATGGGCGATGGAGTAGCTCGGATGCGTCCGGATAGCCATCTCCAGCGCCGTGCGTGCCTTGTCGTATTGCTTCTGCTGCGCGTAAAGCACGGCAAGATTGTTGTAGGGCTCGGGCAGTTCGGGAAAATCCTCGGTCAGCTTGGTGAACATCGCTATGGCATCAGCCGGACGTCCCATCTCGGTCAGGATCAGTCCTTTCAGAAAACGACCCTGAGCGTCTTTCGGCTTGGTCGAAATGTAGATATCAACTTTTTCAAGCGCTTGCGGCATCTGCCCCTGCTTCATCAGGCGCTGGACATCCGGTAGTGTCTGGGCATTGGCAACAGAAACGGAAGCGCTCAGAACCAGGCCAAGAATAATGGCTGAAAGGCGCGCCAGTGAAGGCGTTAGGGAGTTTGGACGCATCGTTATGGTATGCTTTGCAAAAGTTGGTGATTTAACTTGTTAATTCTAACAAGAAGCGCGTCGAATCCCAAGTATTCCTTATGCTCCCTGTTCCAGACGGGAGCGTTTTCGTGAGCTCGAAGATGCTGAAAATCTATAACACCCTGGTCAGGGAAAAGCAGGACTTTGTTCCTATCGAACCCGGCAAGGTTCGCATGTACGTTTGCGGGATGACGGTCTATGACTATTGTCATCTAGGCCATGCCCGGGTTCTTGTTGTTTTTGACATGGTTCAGCGCTGGTTGCGGTCAAGTGGGCTGGAGGTGACCTACGTCCGCAACATTACCGATATCGATGACAAGATTATTAAACGGGCGCTGGAAAACAACGAAACGATTGGCGAGTTGACCAACCGCTTTATCGGTTTCATGAACGAAGACGCGCTGGCGCTTGGCGTCGAAAAACCAGAATTCGAGCCGCGTGCCACCGAGTATGTGCCGCAGATGCTCGAACTGATCGGGCAACTCGAAAAGAACGGTTTGGCCTACAAGGCGGCAGACGGTGACGTGAATTTCTCGGTGCGCAAATTTCCCGGCTACGGCAAACTCTCCGGGAAATCGCTTGACGACCTGCGCGCCGGCGAACGGGTCGAAATCGAGCAAACCAAACAGGATCCGCTCGATTTCGTGCTCTGGAAGCACGCCAAGGAAGGCGAACCGTTCTGGGAGTCGTCGTGGGGCAAGGGAAGGCCGGGCTGGCACATTGAATGCTCGGCCATGAGTTCCGATCTGCTCGGCAAGCATTTCGACATTCACGGTGGCGGTCAGGACTTGCAGTTCCCGCACCATGAAAACGAAATCGCTCAATCCGAGGGCGCGCACAACTGCCAGTTCGTCAATTACTGGATGCACAACGGCTTCGTGCGCGTCGATGACGAAAAGATGTCCAAGTCGCTCGGCAACTTTTTCAGCATCCGCGAGGTGCTCAAGAAGTACGATGCCGAAGTGGTGCGCTTTTTCATTCTGCGCGCCCACTACCGCAGCCCGCTTAATTACTCCGACACGCATCTCGATGATGCCCGTCAGGCACTGGCCAGGCTCTATACGGCTTTGAAGGCTGTGCAGGCTACAGACGTTCCCATAGACTGGAGCGAGGCGCATGCACAGCGTTTCCGTCAGGCGATGGACGACGACTTCAATACACCTGAAGCCTGCGCTGTACTCTTTGATCTGGCGTCCGAGGTCAATCGCAGTAAATCATCATCACTCGCCGGACAATTGCGCGCACTGGCCGGCCTGATGGGGCTGCTAAAGCGGGATCCACAAACCTTCTTGCAAGCTACGCCAGCCGGTGGCGAAGGCGAGGGAGAATGGTCTGCCGAAAAGATCGACACCATGATCACTGATCGGGTAGCCGCCAAGAAAGCCAAAAACTTCGCCGAAGCCGACCGCATCCGCAGCGAACTGCTGGCCGCCGGCATTGTGCTGGAAGATGGCGCGCAAGGAACAACCTGGCGCCGCGCCTGAGGTTTATTTCAGAAGCCAGGCCTGCAAGGCAAGCAGGACGGGATTCTTCAGAGTGAGTGCCGTGAAAGGAACTGTTTATAAGCTTCCCGGGGTATGTCCTTCTGCAATTGCCTATTGACGGGCATCCCGGGACGGTGTGCCGATTTGCATCCTCAGAAACAACAAAGCCCGTCGCGACGGGCTTTGTTGTTTCTGCTTGCAGAAGATCAACTGGCGGCGAAAAAATCGCGCACACGATCCATCCACGATTTGGCACGCGGATTATGATGTCCGGCATTTTCCCGGCTGGATTCCTCGAGTTCGCGCAGTAATTCCTTCTGACGTTCGGTGAGATGCACGGGCGTTTCAACCACGACATGACACAGCAGGTCACCGTGAGTATGGCTGCGTACGCCCTTGATGCCCTTGCCACGCAGGCGGAAGGTTTTTCCCGATTGCGTTTCGGGCGGGATCTTGATCTTGGCCACGGCGTCCAGCGTCGGTATGTCGATTTCACCGCCCAGCGCGGCGGTGGTGAAGCTGACCGGCATTTCGCAATGCAGATCATTCTGTTCGCGCTGGAAGACAGGGTGAGCCTTGAGGTGAATCTGCACGTACAGATCGCCGGACGGACCACCGTTAATGCCGTGTTCGCCTTCACCGGAGAGACGTATGCGATCGCCTTCATCCACCCCGGACGGGATTTTTACGGCCAATGTCTTGTGCTGCTTGGTGCGTCCGGCGCCATGGCAGGAAGCGCAGGGTTCGGCAATGAAGCGGCCGGTGCCGTGGCACTTCGGGCAGGTCTGCTGGATCGAGAAGAAGCCCTGTTGCAGGCGCACCTGGCCGCTGCCCTGGCAGGTCGGGCAGGTCTTGGGTTGCGTGCCGGCTTTGGCACCGGTGCCATGGCAGGGTTCGCAGACTTCCATGGTTGGAATGCGAATCTTGGTCTCTGTGCCGAACGCGGCCTGTTCGAGCGTAACCTCGATGTTGTAGCGCAGATCGGCACCGCGATAAATGTTGGAGCGACCGCCACGTCCGCCCCCACCACCGCCACCGAAAATTTCGTCAAAAATTCCACCAAAGGCGTCGGAAAATCCGCCTGCTCCACCACCGCCCATGCCTGCTTGCTGTTCGACACCCGCATGGCCGTACTGGTCATAGGCCGCACGCTTTTGCCCATCCGAGAGGATTTCGTAAGCTTCCTTGGCTTCCTTGAAGTGGTCTTCCGACTTGGGGTTATCCGGATTTCGATCCGGGTGATGCTTCATGGCCAGCTTGCGGTAGGCCTTCTTGATATCTTCCTCGGAGGCGTCGCGGTTGACGCCGAGAATGTCGTAAAAGTCGCGTTTAGCCATGGGTTCTTAACTGTATGAGGGGTAAGGCGAGGCGCGATTATACGCCCCGCCCGTTACGGCAGATGCTTACTTCTTGTCTTTGACTTCGGTGTATTCAGCGTCGACGACATCGCCTTCATCCTTCTTGGCATCCCCGGATGCGCCTGCGCCAGCGGCACCTGCGGCACCTTCAGCCGCACCGGCTTCGGCCTGCTGCTTGGCATAGACCTTTTCGCCCAGTTTTTGCGCCGCGGTACCCAGAGCTTCGCTCTTCGCCTTGATTGCCTCAAGATCGCTTTCGCGAATGGCTTCCTCGGCCTCCTTGATGGCCTTTTCAATTACGCCCTTCTCTTCGTCCGAGAGTTCCTTGCCGTACTCGGTCATCGACTTCTTGACCATGTGGATCATGCCGTCGCACTGGTTGCGGGCCTCGGCCAGTTCGTGCGCTTTCTTGTCTTCCTCGGCGTGCAACTCGGCGTCCTGCACCATGCGCTGGACCTCTTCCTCGGTAAGGCCGGAGGAAGCCTGGATCTTGATCTTGTTTTCCTTGCCGGTGGCCTTGTCCTTGGCCGAAACGTGCAGGATGCCGTTGGCGTCGATGTCAAAGGTGACTTCGATTTGCGGCATGCCGCGCGGTGCCGGCGGGATGTCGGAGAGGTTGAACTGGCCCAGGCTCTTGTTGCCCGAAGCGATTTCGCGCTCGCCCTGAAGAACGTGGATGGTCACCGCATTCTGGTTGTCGTCCGCAGTCGAAAAGACCTGGCCGGCCTTGGTCGGGATCGTCGTGTTCTTCTTGATCAGCTTGGTCATGACGCCACCCAGCGTTTCGATACCAAGCGACAGCGGGGTAACGTCGAGCAGCAGCACGTCCTTGACTTCGCCTTGCAGAACACCGCCCTGGATGGCGGCGCCAACGGCGACGGCCTCATCCGGGTTAACGTCGCGGCGCGGTTCCTGGCCGAAGAATTCCTTGACCCGATCTTGTACCTTGGGCATGCGGCTTTGACCACCGACCAGGATCACGTCGTTGATGTCGGTGAGCTTGCAGCCGGCATCCTTCATGGCGATACGGCAGGGTTCGATGGTTCGCTCGATCAGTTCATCGACCAGCGACTCGAATTTGGCGCGCGTAATCTTGATTGCCAAGTGCTTCGGGCCGGAGGCGTCAGCCGTGATGTAGGGCAGGTTGATTTCAGTCTGCTGGCCGGACGAAAGTTCGACCTTGGCTTTTTCAGCGGCATCCTTGAGGCGCTGGAGCGCCAGAACGTCGGACTTGAGGTTGACGCCGGATTCCTTCTTGAACTCGTCGATGACGTAGTCGATCAGGCGCTGGTCAAAATCTTCGCCGCCGAGGAAGGTGTCGCCGTTGGTGGAGAGCACTTCAAACTGGTGCTCGCCGTCGATTTCGGCGATTTCAATGATCGAGATATCAAAGGTACCGCCGCCGAGGTCATAAACAGCGATTTTCTTGTCGCCCTGTTTCTTGTCCATGCCGAAGGCCAGTGCCGCCGCAGTCGGTTCGTTGATGATGCGCTTGACTTCCAGCCCGGCAATACGACCTGCATCCTTGGTCGCCTGGCGCTGGCTGTCGTTGAAGTAGGCGGGAACGGTGATGACGGCTTCGGTCACTTCTTCACCAAGGTAATCCTCGGCGGTCCTTTTCATCTTGCGCAACACTTCGGCAGAAACCTGCTGCGGCGCGATCTTGCTGCCGCGCACTTCGACCCACGCGTCGCCGTTGTCGGCCTTGAGAATCTTGAAGGGCATCAGCGAGATGTCCTTCTGTACTTCCTTCTCGTCAAAACGGCGGCCGATCAGGCGCTTGACGGCGTACAGCGTATTTTTGGCGTTGGTGACGGCCTGGCGCTTGGCCGGTGCGCCACAGAGAATTTCGCCATCTTCGGCGTACGCAACGATCGACGGCGTGGTGCGCGCGCCTTCGGAATTTTCAATAACTTTCGGCTTGCCGTTTTCCATGACGGAAACGCAGGAGTTGGTGGTGCCGAGGTCGATACCAATGATCTTGCCCATGTCAGTGTCCTTTTCAGTTTGCTAATGTGATTCGTGAATACCCGAATGTTTCTGGATGAGCCCTAAATGGGGCTTATCGGTTTCTTTTCAAGCCTTGGCTTTGGCCACGATGACGAGTGCAGGGCGTAGCACGCGTTCGGCGATCAGGTAGCCCTTTTGCAAGACGTTGACGACCGTGTTGGGTTCCTGTTCAGCCTCGATCATGCTGATTGCTTGATGAAAGTGCGGGTCGAATTTTTCGCCAAGCGGGTTGATTTCGCTCAGATTCGATTTCTCGAAAGCGGCAACCAATTGTTTGAGCGTCAGTTCGGTGCCGGATTTCAGGCTTTCCACGCTCGGTGCCTCGGTCGCCAAGGCTGCCTCAAGGCTGTCCTTGACGGCAAGTAGCTCACCGGCAAAGCGTTCAACAGAGTATTTGGACGCCTTGGCAATGTCTTCCTGGGCACGGCGGCGAACGTTTTCGGTTTCGGCCTTGGCGCGCAACCAGGCATCATGGTGCTCTTCGGCCTTGAGTTCGGCCTGGCGAAGCATTTCTTCGAGGCTGGGCGTAATATCCAAGGTCTGCACAGGGCTTTCTTCCGTGCTGTCGATGCTGGCTTCAACTGGTGTTTCTTTGTCTTGCATTTGCATAGTTGGTGGTCTCCCGGAAAACTTTTAGTAAATTTGGGGCGTATTTTTCGATTTCAAGCGCTGTTCCCCGATTTATTTGGTGTTGTCTGATAAATACTGATGCGCCACACGGTTCTGCTGCTAGGATTTGAACTCATGGCCGGCGCGAGTTAAACCGGGCATTGATTTGGCACTTCACCCCATAACAAGAAACGTTGGCATGGCAGAGAAAATTGGCAAGTACGAAATCATTCGCATCCTGGGCAAGGGCGCGACTGCGGTCGTCTATCTGGCGCGCGATCCGGATTCAAATCGTGAGGTAGCGGTCAAACTGATTCTTTTCGGCGATAACAATGCGGCCATGTCGCGACGGCTGCGCAAGCTTTTCCAGACGGAAGACTCGATCGGGCGGCGTCTGAATCATCCCAATATCGTCAAACTCTACGATGCCGTGATTGAAGCTGAGCGAGCCTACATCGTCATGGAGTTCATCGACGGCACGCCGCTTGACCAGTTTTGTGCGATCAACCGCTTGTTGCCCATGCATCGCGTCATCGGCATCATCTTCAAGTGCTGCCTGGCGCTCGATCACGCATTCCGGCAGGGCGTCGTTCATCGCGACATCAAGCCGGCCAATATCCTGATCGACGCGGACGATAATCCGAAGATTACCGACTTCGGGCTGGCGCTGAATCTGCACAAGGACATGAACAAGGATTCAACCTTGGTCATGGGGGTTGGTTCGCCGGCCTACATGTCGCCCGAGCAGATCAAGAACTATCCGCTTAACCAGAAGACGGACCTTTATTCGCTTGGCGTCCTGCTATTCCAGTTGCTTACCGGGAGATTGCCGTTTCGCGCCAATAATCAAGGGGCTCTTATTTACAAGATCGTCAACATGGACACGCCCTCGGTGTGCGCACTCAATCCGAACCTGCCGCCCGGCCTTGATCCTATTCTCAAGAAGGCGCTGGAGAAGGATCTTTATAGTCGTTATCGCAATGGCGCCGAGTTCGCCAAGGATCTGTCGACTGTCCGGTATCAGATGATGGACGAGGATTCTACCCAGCAGGACATGTCGCATTTCGAAAGATTACGCAGTCTCGAATTTTTTACTGAATTTGAAGATATTGAATTGTGGGAAGTCCTGCGGATCAGTGTCTGGCGCGAGGTGTCTGCCAAGGTCGTGTTGATCCGTGAAGGCGACAACAACAGAATCTTCGGGGTGATCGTCAACGGCTTTGTCGAGGTTTCGGTTGAGGGCAAGTCCATCTGCCGTCTCGGTGCTGGCGAGGTGGTGGGAGAGATGTCCTATCTCCATCCGAGCGATAGCAAGCGCTCATCAACGATCGTTACGCTGGAACCGACCCTGTTTCTTGAAATCAACAGCGCAGCACTCGATCTCAGTTCGGATGAGGTTCTGGAAAGATTCAACCAAACGCTTATTTCCAAGGTGCTTGCGCGTCTGCGCGGAGCCAACAAGGCACTGGCCAAACTTGGCCAGTCAGCGGTACATGGCCGCAGTGCCGGCTGTGATCTGGAACTGGCACCGCCCTGATTGACGGTACCATTTGTTCCGGAGTTTTAGACCTTGAATCGACTTACCGTGGTTTGCAGTTCCTGCGCCAGAGCGTCAAGCGCCTGCACCGAGACGGCTGTTTGTGCAACCGCGATGTTGTTCTGTTTGGCCATTCTGGAAATGGCCTCGATGTTTTCGACAACCTCGTGACTCACGCGCCGCTGTTCATCGGTGGCTGAGGCGATTGCGTCCAGACCGCGCCCGACCTCGCCAACCGACCCGTTGACCGAATGCAGTACATCGGACACGCTACTTACCGTCTGATGGCTGGAGGCAATGTTCTGGAGCCCTTCGCTGATGGCGTGCTTGACGCTGATTGATTGGGCGGCAAGGACGCTGGTGATGGTGCCGATCTTGTTGGCTGAATGAGCCGACTGTTCTGCCAGTTTACGAACTTCGTCGGCAACCACCGCAAATCCTCTGCCCGCTTCGCCAGCGCGCGCCGCTTCAATGGCTGCGTTGAGGGCAAGCAGATTGGTCTGGTCGGCAATGCCCTTGACCTCCTGGGTAATGGTATTGATCGTCTCGGCATTCCTCACGAACTCGGCGGCTGACGTGGACATCAGGTTGACCGCCTGCTCGACGTTGTCCATTTCCCGGCCGAGTTGTAAAAGTACACGATTACCTTCTTCGGCACGTTTCAGGCTTTCCTGGGACTGCTGATGAACGAGTTCAGTGCTTTTTGAAATCGAGCTGATACTGCTTTCCATGTTTTCAACGGCGGACGCCGCCTGAACCGATCTTTCGCTCTGCATCTGAGAGCCGGAAGCAACACGCTGGGCAGAGGCTGACAATTCCTGGGATTGAGATGAAACCTTGATCGCAGAATCCCTGACCTGCTGAATGATGCGACAGAAGTTTTCCATCATTTCATTGAAGCTATTCGCCGTCTGACCGATTTCGTCGTTACCGCGAACGTTAAGCCGGCGGGTCAGATCCCCTTCGCCACGGGCGATTTCCTTGAGACTGCTGCTCAATTCATTCAGCGGGCTGGTGACGAAGTGACGTGTGAACTTATAGATGACGAAGAGCAGGAGAAAACTGACAGCCGCCGCCGCGAGGGCGATTTTCAGACGAAAACTGGCAACCACCCGTTCGACGGATTCCAGCGAAACCTTCATGCTCACAATTCCGAGCACGGTACCTTCCGGAACCTGATGACACATGATGCAATCTTTTCCGAGATAGTTCTTTAAGGCCAGCGTGGGGTTTATGACCCGGAGAATCGGAATGCCGCCGTCAGTGTCAACCTCGGCGTAGGGTTTGGCCTCTTTCATCACCCGCTGCTCGAGTGCGTCGAGTGTGCGTGTCGACTTGATGTCGGGGCCAAAGAATTTGATTACGGCCTCGCTACGGGCGACGTGCAGGTCCTTGATGACGCTGAGTTGTTTGATCTGGTCGAGGAAAACTTCACGTTGCCCGATGCTGCCGGTAATCATCATGCCGGTGAGTCCGGCCATGGTCATTTCGTGGACGCTTTTCGCGAAATCGCCAGCCTGGTGGATCGAAGTTTCCCTGCTGACACTGGTCTGCCAGAGGATCATCCCGGTCCACACGATAACCAGCACAAACCATATCGCAGCCGTCAGCCGGACCCATATTTTCAGATTATTCATCTTAGCTCCCTGCAGCAAAGTACGGCGTTGCTGATCCGGAAACCAGTTTCGAGCCAGCCTCAGACTGTCAGATCAACCTGACTCATTGTGCCAGTTTTGCCGCTTTCCTGCAGGAAAATTCCCGTCGATTTGATCTGTCCCAAAAGCCCATTGCTGGCGTCCTTGATGTCGAAAGGCGTTGCCACGCGGGCGAGGCTCAGTGCTCCGACATTCGCCTGTTTGAGTGTGGAAAGTTGATCAACTCCGGCACTGTTCTTGGTCCACACGCGCAACTGCTCGTAAGCGGCGTCGTTTTCGTCGATCCAGCCATTGTGGTCGGCGTCAAGTGCGGAAAGTTCGGCAAACCCGTCACCACTTTTCGCTCCGAAAAGCTCCGATCCATTGTTGATCTTGCCGTCGCCGTTTCGGTCGAAGGCAAGAAATCCGCTGCCGCCAGTCACAAAGTTGATGTCTTCGGCCTTGCCATCGCTATTGAGGTCAAACTTGAAGCGCTGGCTGGTCAATTGGGCCGTTGTGCCACTGAAGTTCAGAACCAGCGGGTCTTGTGTCTTGCGGGCATCGCCCTGGCGGATGCTGACATCGGACTCTTCGTGGTAACTGCGCGCCATCGACAATGAAACAGTGAAACTGATTTCCCTGCCGTCCTCCGTGTGAACAACGCCCGTCGCGTCGAAGCTGGTCTGCTCGGTTTCTGTGTAGGATTCATGGCGATCGTATTCAAGGCCGTAGCCGGCAGCTTGTGGCGCCTGGGCCTGAGGCGACTGACTTGACTGATTTGGATCCTGTACTGCGGCGGCCGGGGTATCGACTTGCAGTTCGCTGGCGTCGAAAACCTTGACTTCCTTGCCGGTCAGCATGGCAATCATGGCACGGATCAGGCGCAGCATCGGGTCGTTCTCGGCGGCGTCGATGCTGCTCTGAATGGCGCTGGCTTCGCTCGACTGTGCGGCTTTGCCGGCGTCTGATATCTGTACGGGTTCAGGTGATGACAAGCGTCCGCGCTGGTTGCCTTCGAAATCCGGGCGGCGATCACCGATCCAGGCGCGCAGCGATTCACGGACTTCATGATGTTGCGTCTTGAGGTGGCTGGATTCCAGTTGGAGTGCGGCGCTGGCGATTTTCATGGTGATCCCCTTCAATTTCCGATAACTCTCTGTGGAGGGTTAACGGCTGTGAAAGGTGATCACTTGAGCGGTGTTCGTGAAAAGTTTTTAATCTGCCTCAAGCGGCAGCGCCAAGCGCCTTCGCCCGCAGCGCGCTGATTTCGAGCGCGGCGGCATCGGGCGCGCTTTGGGTCGGCCAGCCTTGCAGGTGGGTGACAACCAGTCCGGCCAAGGCGCGAATCCAGTCTTCGCGTTCGTTCAGGCAGGGAATGTAACGGTAGTCCTTGCCTCCGGCCTGAATGAACCCGGCCTTGCCTTCGATGGCGATTTCTTCGAGGGTTTCAAGGCAGTCGGCAGGAAAACCGGGGCAGATGATGTCGACGCGCGCCACACCTTGCTTGCCGAGTGCCGCCAGCGTTGGTGCGGTATAGGGCTGCAGCCATTCGGCGCGGCCGAAGCGTGACTGAAAGCATATCTGATACTCGTCTGCACCAAGATTCAAGGCTTCGGCCAGCAAGCGCCCCGTTTTATGGCACTCGCAGTGGTAGGGGTCGCCCTTGACGAGCGTGTAGCGCGGAACCCCGTGAAAGCTCATGATCAGCCGGTAGGAAGAAGACGGGCGTCCATTCACCATCCAGTGATCGCGAACGCTGCTGGCCAGTGCCTCGATGAAGGCTGGGTGGCCGGCAAAACTTCGTATCGTCCGCAGCTCGGGCTGATTACGGATCGAACCTGCCCAGGCAAAGGCGGCGTCAAACGCGGTCGCCGTCGTGCTTGACGAATATTGCGGGTAGAGCGGTAGCAGCAGGATGCGTGTACAGCCCTCGGCCTTGAGACGGGAGAGGGTCGAGGGAATCGACGGCTGGCCGTAGCGCATTGCGTAATCGACAACGACACGATGTCCGGCTTCGCCGAGAAAGCCGCGCAGCAGTTTGGCCTGCCGTTCAGTGTGCACTTTCAGCGGCGAACCTTCGGGCGTCCACACGGCAGCGTATTTTTCAGCCGATTTTTTGGGGCGGACGTTGAGGATGACGCCGTTGAGAATCAGCCACCAGATGGCACGCGGAATTTCTACTACCCGCGGGTCGGAGAGAAATTCCTTGAGATAGCGACGCACTGCAGGAGCGGTTGGTGCTTCGGGTGTGCCCAGATTGATCAGCAAAACGGCGGTTTTTTCCGCCGTACCGTGTCGGTAGGCTGGTTCGGGCAGGAAGAAACTGGTCATAAGCGTGGCATCAGGAGTTGGTCTGGTAGGTGAGGGCGGAGGAGAGCAGTTTGGCGGTGATGTCGACAATCGGGATGACGCGCTCGTAGGCCATTCGCGTTGGTCCGATGACGCCTACCGAGCCGACGATCTGGCCATCGACATCATAGGGCGCGGTGACGACGCTGCATTCGGCGAGCGGCGCCAGTCCTGACTCGCCGCCAATGAAAATCTGGATGCCGTCGGCGCGGTGTGAAATGTCGAGCAGTTGCACGAGGGCGGTGCGTTGCTCGAAAAGGTCGAACAGTTCGCGCAACTGCTTCATGTTGGACGAAAGCTCTTCCACTTCGAGCAGGTTCCGTTCGCCGGAGATGATGTACTGTTCATCGGCTTTGTTCATGGCTTCATCACCGGCCGCCAGGGCGGCAGCCATCAGGCCCTGCAGGTCGCCGCGCAGTTTCAGCAGGTCTTCCTTGACGCGGCGGCGGATATGCTCGAAATCGTTGCCGGCAAAGTATTGATTCAGGTAGTTGGTGGCGACAACGAGTTCCGATGGTGAATAGGGGCGCTCGGTGAACAGGATGCGGTTTTGCACGTCACCATCGCTAGTGACGAGGATCAGCAGGATGCGTTTTTCCGACAGGCTGACGAATTCCATCTGCCGGATTCTGGGTGTCTTGCGCCGAGGTGTCAGCACGATGCCGGCAAAATGGGTCAGTCCGGAGAGCAGGTGTGATGCGCTGCTGATCAGTTGTTGTGGTTGTGAGGGATGAAGTTGCCCTTCGATGGCGTGGATTTTTTCCGTATCCAGCGGTTGCATGGTGAGCAGGCTGTCGACGAAGAAGCGATAGCCGCGCGGCGTCGGTACGCGTCCGGCCGAAGTGTGCGGGCTGGCAATAAAACCAAGATCTTCAAGGTCGGCCATGACGTTGCGTACGGTGGCCGCTGACAGGTCGAGCCCGGAGTACTTCGATAGCGCCCGCGAACCAACCGGCTGACCGTTCGCAATGTAGCGTTCGATCAGTGTTTTGAGCAGGGTTCTGGAGCGTTCGTCAAGCATGGAGTTGATTTTACAAAAGATTCTGAAAAAAGTTGGGATTGAATGTGGAACATCAGGAAACCGTCTTGAATTTCGTGCTGAAGTTCTGGGCGTAAACAAGAACGGAACACATCGCTACAACCCGCACCAGTTGGCGTTCTACAGGACTGCAGTCATAACAGCCATTGAATACGCCATTCTTCAGGCACATGTCTTGCAGATCGCCTATCCATGCGCCTCGCAGGAAGTCAGCCTGGGGCTATTCACGAAGTAGGCACTCTGCACTAAAGTTGCTGGCAAGGCACAGTGAAAGCGATTGAAATTGTGGTTTAATCCGCTTCATGAATGATGACCCCGTTTCCTCATCCGGCGCTGGCCGGGTTTCGCCCCGAACCATCGCGCTGATCGGAAAGTACCACAGTCGTGATATCGCCGAGTCGCTGAGTCTTCTGGCGATGAATCTTCACGACCGTGGAATTACGGTTATCGTCGAGGAAGTGACGGCGAGCAATTCTGCCGCGCCGGTTGGCCAGCGAAGTTGGGCGAATTGCGATTTTGTGACCATTGGCGATTTTGCGTCGATTGGCGAGAAGGCTGATCTGGCCATCGTGCTCGGTGGCGACGGAACCATGCTCAATGCCGCACGGCAACTGGCGCGCCATCGCGTGCCGCTGGTCGGCGTGAATCAGGGCCACCTCGGCTTCATGACGGATATAGCGCGTTGTGACATGCTGACCTGCCTGGACGCTCTGCTCAACGGCTTGTTCACTCCGGAAGACCGCATGCTGCTCGTTGCCGAGGTATGGCGTGACGGACAAAACATCGCTTCCAACCTGGCGCTCAATGATGTGGTGGTCGACAAGGGCTCTATCGGCCGCCTCATCGAGTTCGAACTGTTCATCGATAGCGAGTTTATCTACAGCCTGCGCTCGGATGGACTGATCGCATCGACACCCACCGGTTCGACGGCCTATTCACTGTCGGCCAATGGCCCGATCATGCATCCTCAAGTTTCAGGAATTGCACTGGTGCCGCTTTGCCCCCATTCGCTGACCAATCGGCCGATCCTCGTCAGCGACCGCAATGAAATTGAAATCCGTATCGTCCAGGCCACCGATTCGCGGGTGCACTTTGACGGTCAGGTGACTGTTGATCTGCGGGCCGAAGATTCTGTCCGCATCCGCCGTTCGGAATTTTCAATCAGTCTCCTGCATCCTCCCGGTTACAGCTATTTCGCCATGCTGCGCCAGAAGTTGCACTGGAGCGAGAAACCGATAGCTCACTAGTAGTCAGTCATGCTGAAACGTGCTGAAAAAAATATTCGTCATTCCGGGCTTGACCCGGAATCCAGAGGTGCATCACTGGATTCCGGGTCAAGCCCGGAATGACGGGGTTATCCATAGATTTACCATGACTGACTATTAGGCCATTCAGAAAGTCACTGCTACCCCATGCTGCGTCGTTTGACAATTCGAGATTTCGTGCTGGTCGATCGTCTGGAACTTGAGTTCAAGGCGGGCTTTGGAACATTGACTGGCGAGACCGGGGCCGGCAAATCGATTCTGGTTGATGCGCTGGCCTTCGCCCTCGGCGAACGCGCCGACGCCGGCCTGATCCGTGCGGGTAGCGAACGGGCTGAAGTCAGCGCCGATTTTGATCTGCAGGACTCAACAGTTGCCGCTGACTGGTTGCGCGAACATGACCTCGATGCCGACGAGGGCTTGTTGCTGCGCCGTGTCGTCGATGGCAATGGCCGTTCCCGTGCTTATCTCAACGGTTCGCCGGTGACCGTTCAGCAATTGCGGGAAGTGGCCGAGTCACTGGTTGATATTCACGGGCAGCATGCGCATCAGTCCCTGCTGCGCGGGGAGGCGCAGCGCGCATTGCTTGATTCGCATGCCCGGCTCAATCCGTTGCTGGAAGAGGTTTCTGCCGCTTGGCGCCTGTGGCGCGAAGCCAGGGTGCTGCTTGATTCGGCAGCGGATGGTGCGGAGGCGCTGGCGCAGGAACGCGAGCAGCTAGAGTGGCAGGTACGGGAACTTGAAGCGCTCGGATTCTCGCTGGACGAATGGGCAACCCTGAATGTCGAGCACAAGCGGCTGGCGCACGCCGCCAGTCTGGTCGAAGGGGCGCGGTTTTCGCTGGCACTTCTGGCCGAAGGCGACAACGCCTGTGAGATGCAGGTTGATAGCGTTGCCAGCCGGCTCGAAGGACTGGCCGAGTACGACCCGGCACTGTCCGAGGTTGCCGCCTTGCTGCAGTCGGCACAGGCGGAACTCGCCGAAGCGGTTTCAGCACTGCGCCGTTATGCGGATCGGGTTGATCTTGACCCGCAACGTTTGCTTGAAGTCGAGCGCCGGATCGAGGCGGTGCTTGGTTGTGTGCGCAAATTCCGCTCAAGTCCGGATGACTTGCCGGCTCTCCTGGCACGTTGGCAGGGGCGATTGACTGTTCTCGGTGAGGCTGCAGATATCGCCGGACTTGAAAAACGTGTCGCGGCAGCGCGCAAACAGTACGAGGATCTGGCCAAACTGCTGTCAAAGAGCCGTGCCAAGGCCGCCGAGGCACTGGGCGTCGAGGTCAGTCGGGTCATGCAGCAACTGGCGCTCGGTGGCGGGCGTTTCGAGGTCGCGCTGGTGCCGGTCGAAGCTGGCTCTGTTTATGGCCTGGAGCAGGTCGAGTTCCGCATTGCCGGCTTGTCGGGGAGCGAATCACGCTCGCTGGCGAAGGTCGCTTCGGGCGGCGAACTGTCACGCATCAGTCTGGCGATTCAGGTGGTAACGAGTCAGGCCGCAAGTGTTCCGACGCTGATTTTCGACGAGGTCGATGTCGGGATTGGCGGCGGGGTGGCCGAGGTCGTTGGCCGCTTGCTGCATGAATTGGGTGCCGAACGGCAAGTTCTCTGCGTGACGCATCTGCCCCAGGTGGCCGCCCGCGCCAACTGGCAGTGGCAGGTGATCAAGAGTGCCGAGGGCGGACAGATTCGCAGCCGTGTCGTAACACTCGATAACGATGCACGGGTTGAAGAACTTGCCCGCATGCTCGGTGGTGTCGAAATTACCGCCATTACCCGACAGCACGCGAGAGAAATGCTGAGCATTTCCTGAGTCAGTCCTGGCGGATAGTGCTGGAAAATCACTGGCTTATCGTCTATGCTTTATTCTAGCCCGTTGGCTTCAAGGCCATTTCCAAGATGATTCAGAGCACAGCAGGCATATCGACGCAAGCCGGTTACGGTTTCGAGAAATCTGCGCCTAACGGCGGGCAGGCATCCAAGTCGATGAGTCCGGTTTCACGTTCGGGCGATTCAACGAGCAACTCTGACTCTAACTCTATTTCGTCGGTCAATCAGTTAACGCCTGAACAGCAGCAGCAGGTTCAGCAGCTCAAACAGACAGATCGCATGGTTCGGGCGCACGAGCAGGCGCATCTTGCGGTCGGTTCTGATCTGGTGCGTGGCGGCGCAACCTTCAGTTATCAGACCGGGCCGGATAATCAACGCTATGCGGTTGGCGGCGAAGTCTCGATCGACACCTCGTCTGGTCGAACACCTGAGGAAACCATTCCCAAGGCGCAGCATATCCGCGCTGCGGCAATGGCGCCCGCTGATCCTTCGGCTCAGGATCAGAGCGTCGCAGCCAAGGCCAGCAGCATGGAAAGCAATGCGCGGATAGAGCTGGCCGTACAGCAGCGGGAAACTGCGGCAAGTGCTGAGCAGGGCAGCAGCACCCGCTTATATCGCGGTGTCGAGCAAGGCAATGGCAGAAACGCCCAGGTTGGGGCGAGTCTGGACATCTACGCCTGATGCGTTGGATTTGCCCCGATGCGGGCATTCCGCCTTGCATGATTCGAAAAGCTGCAGAATCTTCAGGCGGGGATAGTGGCTTTGAGCCCCATTCGCTTGAGGTCGGTGGATTTGCTCATGGCTTGGCTTGATCGGTGGAGTAAAGGAGGAGTTCTTTTCGGTTATGATACCGCACACACAGCTTCAAGAACTCTGACAACATGTCGAAGCGCATTTCCGATTATTTACCAAGAAACTTTCCAAGCATGACACTTTCCCGACTTGCCAGAATGGCTCTCCTGGTGGCCGTTATTTCCGGTTGCTCCTCGGTTCCGCGCATCGTCAATGAATACAAGATTGACGTACAGCAGGGCAATGTTCTGACCCAGGAAATGGTTTCCCAACTCAGACCCGGTCTGACCAAGGATCAGGTGCGTTTTATACTCGGCACGCCGGTGCTGATGGATATGTTCCATGCCAATCGCTGGGATTACGTTTATCGGCTGCAGAAGGGGAACGGCGACGTCGAGATGCGGAAGTTCTCAACCTTCTTTGATGCCAGTGACAAGCTGGCACGGGTTACTGGCGATGTGATGGCGGCTCAGGCGGGGGATGCTTCTGCGGTGCAGGAGAGCCGGACGCGCGAAATCGACCTGGGCTCGATCGGGGCGGATAGTGTTGCGCCACCACTGGAAGAGAAGGGTATCTTCGGGAAAATGATGGAAAGCGTGGGTTTCTGAAATGAGCGGAATGAAGATTGCGATCGTTGGTGCCAATGGGCGCATGGGCCGGATGTTAATCGAATCGACCCTGAAGGATGGCGAGGCCAGGCTGGTCTCGGCCATTGACCAGCCGGGCGTGCCGGCGATAGGCAAGGACGCCGGCGAACTGGTTGGGATGCCCTGCGGTGTTCCGGTAACGATCGATATCGAGGCAGGGATCGCCCAGGCCGATTGTCTGATTGACTTTACCCGCCCTGAAGGCACGCTTGAACATCTGGCCATCTGCCGTCGCCACAAGGTCGCTATCGTGATCGGAACAACCGGTTTTGACGAGGCAGGCAAGCAGGCGATTGCTGATGCCGCGCGCGAGATTCCGGTGGTTTTTGCGCCGAACATGAGCGTCGGCGTGAATGTTGTTTTCAAGTTGCTCGAAACGGCTTCGCGAATCCTGGCCGAAGGCTACGATATCGAGATTGTCGAAGCGCATCACAAGCACAAGATCGATGCCCCGTCCGGAACCGCGCTACGCATGGGCGAGGTGGTCGCCAAGTCACTCGGGCGTGATCTGAAGGAATGCGCTGTTTATGGTCGCGAGGGCGTCACTGGCGAGCGCGATCCATCGACCATCGGTTTCGCTACCGTGCGCGGCGGTGACATCGTTGGCGACCATACCGTCATGTATTGCGGTACCGGCGAACGCGTCGAGATCAGCCACAAGGCGGGTAGCCGCATGCCTTACGCACTCGGCAGTCTGCGTGCAGCGCGCTTTCTTGCCGGCAAGACGTGCGGGTTGTTCGATATGCAAGATGTCCTGGGTTTGCGCTGAGCTCAATCAGCCAAACGGATGGCTTGGACGCCAGGAATGAAATCCCAACTTCTAGCAGGCAAACTTCGTGAGATTTTTGGCGGAGACGGTGAGCCGGTATTAAAGCAGTTGCTGGTTGGGGCGGATAGGGAGCATCCAGCTCTGGCGCAGGGCGTGGCTAAACTGCTGGATGTTGCTGATGGCCTGATTGACCAACTGGTCGGCGTACATCAGGTCAAGTCCGAACTTTCGGGTGATGCCTTCTCGGACTGGAACCTGAAAAGCGGTCGAATCGATTCCGGCAAACAGTGGAAAGCACTGCTTGGCTTTGCCGACAGTGACCTGGTTGACACTATTGTCGGCTGGCGCCATCTGGTACAGCCGGATGATCTGCTTGCCTTCAACAAAGCGATTGCCGCCCATGTGCAGGGGAAGACCCGTTTTTTTCAGACTGAATGCCGCCTGAAGACCAAGGCCGGAAACTGGAAGTGGCTGTTCCTGAAAGGCTTGGTCGTTGCCCGCGATGCCGGCGGTGAACCCTTGCGCCTGTTGTTGCTGCAACGTGATATTACCGACTTCAGACAGACGGCTGCGGAAGCCCTGTCGGCCAAGGAGGCGGCCGAGGCAGCCAATCGGGCGCGTAGCTATTTCATGGCCAATATGAGCCACGAAATTCGTACGCCGATGAACGGGATTATCGGCATGACCGAACTGGCACTGGATACCCAGCTTGATGCCGAGCAGCGGCATTATCTGAGAACGGTCAAGTCCTCCGCCGAGTCGCTGCTGGCCATCGTGAACGACATTCTTGATTTTTCAAAGATCGAGGCCGGTAAGCTGCGCTTCGAGGAGATTCCGTTTTCGCTGTCCAGTCTGGTTTTTGAGGCGGTTCGAACTCAGTCGGTGACGGCGCATAAAAAGGGGCTGGAAGTCATCGTCGCGCTGGCGCCAGACGTTCCTCGCCGTATCGTCGGTGATCCGACGCGGGTTCGTCAGGTTATCTCCAACCTGGTCGGTAACGCGATCAAGTTTACAGAACGCGGGGATATTTCAGTCACTGTTACGGTTGAGGAACTTGTCTCTTCATCTGCAGTTCTCCGCTTTGCCGTCCGGGATACCGGCATTGGCATTCCGGTTTCACGGCAGGGTGCGATTTTCGAGGCTTTTTCACAGGCCGACGATTCGACGACGCGGCGTTATGGCGGAACAGGGCTGGGTTTGACCATTTGCACCCACCTGGTACAGATGATGGGCGGACGGGTCTGGCTCGAGAGTGTTGAAGGCGAAGGCTCGTGCTTTTACTTTACGGGTCGGTTCGGCGTCGATGCCGTCAGCGTTGATGTGTCACAGGGGCAACAGTTCAGCAATCAGCGGGCGCTGTTGCTTGAAAACAATCCGGCGGTTGCCAAGCAGTTATTGGCATTTCTTGCGCAAGCCGGAGTGCAGACTACGCATTTTTCCGAGGCACAAGAAGCGCTTCAGGCAATCGAGAAGTCACGCGCACTTGGTTTCCCCTATGATTTTTTGCTGGTCGATGCGCAGGTGCCATCTCCTGGAGGCATGGCACTGGCCGAGTCATGGCAGGGCAGCGATCATTCCGAGAAGCTGATCATGCTGCTCAATACCGAGGAGCAGCGTCAGAATCTGAAACATCTGCGCGAACTTGGCGTTGATGCCCATCTCGTCAAGCCGATTGCCCCCGAAGATTTGGTCGAAGCATTGAAGCTTGTTTCGGGTCGAAAGGGTGAGCATGATGCCTTGCTGGACCCGTTCGATTTCGCTGATCGAGCGGCGCGCGATGAATCATCCGGGCTCGAGGTGCTTCTGGTTGAGGATAATCCGGTAAATCAGGAGCTTGCGGAACGGTTGCTGAAGAAACGTGGTTACCGTGTCACGCTGGCCAATAATGGCGCTGAGGCGGTCGATTGCTTCGAAAAAAGTCACTTCGATCTCATCTTCATGGACATGCAGATGCCTGTCATGGACGGTATCGAAGCCACCGAGTCGATCCGTTCCCGTGAAATGAGGCGCAGTTGGGTTGTCTCGGATGAATTCAAACAGGTTTATATCATCGCCATGACTGCCAACGCGATGGATGGGGATCGTGATCGTTGCCTGCAGGCCGGGATGAATGACTATGTGTCGAAGCCGATCAATCCGAAAGATCTTTATGCGGCGATTGATCGTGGCCTTGGCCACGAGAGTGGCAAGGACTCGGTGCAGTCGGAGCCTGCTCGAGCGCTGACTGAAACCTCGCTCGATCTCGATGCGGCAATGAATGATCTGGGTGATCGCGATCTGTTGCAGACCATGGCCGGAATGCTGGTCAATGAATGGGATCAGCATTTGTCGCGGATTCAATCCGACTTGCGCGACAAGAACGCGGCGCAACTTTTTATGGATGCGCACACTTTAAAGAGCCTGCTGGCCATTTTCCACGCAGAAATTGCGCGACGTATTGCGCTTGATCTTGAGCATGCGGCCAAGACGGTTGAGGGTATCGACTGGGGGCGTTGCGTTCAGCTGGCCGATGATCTGGCGCGCGAAATGACCCGGCTGAAGCCCGAAATGGAACGTTTCGTCCGTGGTGATGTTCCGCTCTGAAGCCGCATGGCAACGGGAAGCGCACTTAAAAACAGATCCTTGAAGCAAGCAGGAGAATTGCCGAAAAGAGGGCTCTCCGGTACAATCCGAAGGTTTTCAAGTATTCAAGCGGGAGGGCTGCGCGCCGTCCCGCTTTTGTGTATGTAAGCTTAGAATCAGGAGTCTTTTGTGTCGTTGTTACCCTCTCTTCCGCCCGCGATTCTCGCTCTTGCCGACGGCACTGTTTTTCGAGGCTACGCCATCGGTTCCCCAGGCACTACCAGCGGCGAGGTAGTGTTCAATACGGCGATGTCCGGCTATCAGGAAATCCTTACCGATCCTTCCTACTGCCGTCAGATTGTCACGTTGACCTACCCGCATATCGGCAATACTGGTTGTAATGACGAGGACTTCGAGTCGCGCGCCAATTTCGCGGCCGGTCTGGTCATCCGTGACCTGCCGATTCGCGCCGAAAACTGGCGCCTGCAGGACACCTTGCCCGACTATCTGAAAAAGCATGGGATGGTGGCCATTGCCGGTATCGATACGCGCAAGTTGACCCGTATCCTGCGCGAGAAAGGTGCCCAGGCCGGTTGCATCATGGCTGTTGAGGTTGATGAACATGCGGCTATTGCCCAGGCCCGTGCTTTCCCCGGTCTGGCAGGTATGGACCTGGCCAAGGTGGTGAGCGTCGATTCACCTTACGAGTGGAGCGAGGGCGATTGGACGCTGAAGGGCTATCAGCCGGCGACCGCAGCCAGATTTCACGTCGTGGCTTACGACTTTGGTGTCAAGCGCAACATCCTGCGCATGCTTGCTGCACGTGGGTGCAAGGTGACTGTCGTGCCGGCACAAACCCCGGCTGCCAAGGTGCTTGAGTACAAGCCGGACGGCGTTTTCCTGTCGAACGGGCCGGGCGATCCCGAGCCGTGTGACTACGCGATCACGGCCATCCGTGAGTTGCTGGCGCAGGGGGTTCCGACCTATGGCATTTGCCTCGGCCACCAGTTGCTGGCGCTGGCCTCGGGTGCCAAGACGGTCAAGATGAAGTTTGGCCACCATGGAGCCAACCATCCGGTCAAGGATCTCGATACCGGACAGGTGCTGATCACCAGCCAGAATCATGGCTTCGCCGTTGATGCCGACTCCTTGCCGGCCAATCTGCGGCCGACGCACGTTTCTCTGTTCGACGGATCATTGCAGGGCGTTGCGCGCACCGACGTGCCGGCGTTTTCGTTCCAGGGGCACCCTGAAGCGAGCCCCGGCCCGCACGACGTGGCTTACCTGTTCGACCGTTTCATCAAGCTGATGCAAGACCAGAAGGCTGCAGGAAAGTGACTCATGCCTAAGCGTACAGATATAAAGAGCATCCTCATCATTGGCGCCGGACCGATCGTCATCGGTCAGGCTTGCGAATTCGATTACTCCGGCGCACAAGCCTGCAAGGCGTTGCGCGAGGAGGGCTACAAGGTCATCCTGGTCAATTCCAATCCGGCGACGATCATGACCGATCCGGAGATGGCCGATGTGACCTACATCGAGCCGATCACCTGGAAGGTGGTCGAGAAGATCATCGAAAAGGAGCGTCCCGACGCTCTGTTGCCGACCATGGGCGGCCAGACGGCGCTCAACTGCGCACTCGACTTGGCCAAGCACGGCGTCCTTGAGAAGTTTAACGTCGAAATGATCGGGGCCACTAAAGAGGCCATCGACATGGCCGAGGATCGCGAGAAATTCAAGCAGGCGATGACCCGGATCGGTCTTGGTTCGGCGCGTTCGGCGGCGGCACACTCGATGGAGGAAGCTCAGCAGGTTCAGGCCATGATCGGTTTTCCGGCGATCATCCGGCCGTCGTTCACGATGGGTGGTTCGGGTGGCGGCATTGCCTACAACCAGGAAGAATTCGTCGAGATCTGCAAGCGCGGGCTGGAAGCCAGCCCAACGCACGAGTTATTGATCGAAGAGTCACTGATCGGCTGGAAAGAGTTCGAGATGGAGGTTGTTCGCGACAAGGCGGACAACTGCATCATCGTCTGCTCGATCGAGAACCTCGACCCGATGGGCGTGCATACCGGCGATTCGATTACCGTGGCGCCGGCGCAGACGCTGACCGACAAGGAATACCAGATCATGCGCAATGCCTCGATCGCGGTTTTGCGCGAGATCGGGGTGGATACCGGTGGTTCCAACGTGCAGTTCTCGATCTGCCCGGAAGACGGCCGCATGCTGGTGATCGAAATGAATCCGCGCGTTTCGCGTTCGTCGGCGCTGGCTTCGAAGGCCACCGGCTTCCCGATCGCCAAGGTGGCGGCCAAACTGGCCGTGGGCTATACGCTGGACGAATTGGCCAACGATATCACTGGCGGCAAGACGCCGGTTTCTTTCGAGCCGTCGATTGACTACGTGGTGACCAAGGTGCCGCGCTTTGCCTTTGAGAAGTTTCCGACCGCCGATTCACGCTTGACCACGCAGATGAAGTCGGTTGGTGAAGTGATGGCCATCGGGCGCACCTTCCAGGAGTCTTTCCAGAAGGCGCTGCGCGGCCTCGAGGTAGGCGTCGATGGCATGAATCAGCGGACTACCGACCGCGAGGAACTGGAGCGCGAACTCGGCGAGCCCGGGCCTGAGCGCATCTGGTACGTCGGCGATGCTTTCGAGAACGGTTTTACGCTCGATGAAGTCCATGCCCTGACGCATATCGATCCATGGTTCCTGGCCCAGATCGAGGATATTGTCCGGATCGAGATGAAGCTCGACGACATGTCGTTCGACGAGATTGACGCCGTGACCCTGCGTGAACTCAAGCGCAAGGGCTTTTCCGACCGCCGTCTGGCCAAGCTGATGAAGATGAGCGAAACCGATGTGCGGAATCGCCGGCACGCCATGGGTATCCGTCCCGTCTACAAGCGTGTCGATACCTGTGCTGCAGAGTTCTCGACCAGCACCGCCTACATGTACTCGACCTATGAGGAAGAGTGCGAATCAAATCCGAGCGACAAGAAAAAGATCATGGTCCTCGGTGGCGGTCCGAACCGCATCGGGCAAGGGATCGAGTTCGATTACTGCTGTGTCCATGCGGCACTTGCCCTGCGCGAAGATGGTTATGAAACGATCATGGTCAACTGCAATCCGGAGACCGTGTCGACCGACTACGACACCTCGGATCGCCTCTACTTCGAGCCGCTGACGCTCGAAGACGTGCTCGAAATCGTCGCCATTGAAAAGCCGGTGGGGGTCATCGTGCAGTTCGGCGGTCAGACGCCACTCAAGCTGGCGCGTGACCTTGAGGCGAACGGTGTGCCTATCATCGGTACCAGTCCGGACATGATCGACGCCGCTGAAGATCGTGAACGCTTCCAGAAACTTCTCCAGGAACTTGGCCTCAAGCAACCGCCCAACCGCACGGCGCGTACCGAACCCGATGCCTTGCGCCTGGCGGAAGAAATCGGTTACCCGCTGGTTGTCCGCCCTTCGTATGTACTGGGCGGCCGTGCCATGGAAATCGTCCATGAGGCACGTGACCTCGAGCGCTACATGCGCGAGGCGGTGAAGGTTTCGAACGATTCGCCGGTGCTGCTTGATCGCTTCCTCAACGATGCCGTTGAAGTCGACGTCGATGCACTTTCCGATGGCGATGAAGTGATCATCGGCGGTGTCATGGAACATATCGAACAGGCCGGCGTGCATTCAGGCGACTCGGCTTGCTCGCTTCCGCCCTATTCGCTGTCGGCAGAAGTGCAGGATGAACTGCGCCGGCAGACCAAGTTGATGGCCAAAGGGCTCAATGTCTGCGGGCTGATGAACGTGCAGTTTGCCATCCAGAACGATGTGGTCTTTGTGCTCGAAGTCAATCCGCGTGCCTCGCGCACGGTACCGTTCGTTTCCAAGGCGACCGGGCTGCAATTGGCAAAGATCGCCGCACGTTGCATGGCCGGGCAATCGCTTGCTAGCCAGGGCGTGACCAAAGAAATCATTCCACCCTATTTTTCGGTCAAGGAAGCGGTGTTTCCGTTCAACAAGTTCCCCGGTATCGATACCATCCTCGGCCCCGAGATGAAGTCAACGGGCGAGGTGATGGGCGTCGGCAGAACTTTCGAGGAAGCCTTCGTCAAGAGCCAGATGGGGGCCAGTGTGAAACTTCCTGACTCCGGCAAAGTCTTCATCAGCGTCAAGGAATCAGACAAGGTCAAGGTAGTCGATATCGCCCGCGACTTGCATGCGGCTGGATTCAGCATCCTGGCCACGCGTGGCACGGCATCGACGATTGCGGCGGCCGGTATTCCCGTGGCGGTGGTGAATAAAGTCACCGAAGGGCGTCCGCATGTTGTCGACATGATCAAGAACAAGGAAATTTCCCTGATCATCAATACGGTGGACGAGAAACGCAAGGCGATCAACGACTCGCGCTCCATCCGGACTTCCGGTCTGGCGGCGCGCGTGACCATGTACACCACCATATGGGGCGCTGAAGCGGCGGCTGTTGGCATCAAGAACGGCGGTGAGTTGGTGGTCTACTCGATCCAGGATCTGCACGCAGAACTTATTTAAACGACCGATTAACCGCCGGTCACGCCAGTTATTCAGGCATCCGGCGGTTTTGCTTTGGTAGCGAATCAAGTGAGTAAAGATCATGAGCAAAGTACCTCTGACCGTTAACGGCGCCGAAAAACTCCGCGCCGAACTGCATCAACTGAAAACGGTTGAACGGCCAAGCGTGATCGCGGCCATCGCCGAGGCACGCTCGCACGGCGATCTTTCGGAGAATGCCGAATACGATGCGGCCAAGGAGCGTCAGGGTTTCGTCGAAGGCCGTATCCAGGAAGTCGAGGGCAAGCTGTCGCACGCCCAGATCATCGATCCCATGCTGCTTGATGCCGATGGCCGCTGTGTTTTCGGAGCGACTGTCGATCTTGAGGATCAGGACTCGGGAACGCAGGTCACCTATCAGATCGTTGGCGAGGACGAAGCCAATATCAAGGGTGGGAAAATTTCGATCAATTCGCCGATTGCCCGCGCCCTGATCGGAAAATTTTCCGGCGATATTGCCCAGGTTCAAGCGCCGGGCGGGCTGCGTGAATACGAGGTGCTTGATGTTCGCTACGAGTAAAACGTTGTTTCAGAGTCTGTGAAAAAATACCTAGCCCCCACCGCAAAGGCGCAAAGTCGCAAAGGTTTCGCAAAGAAAAGCTTTACAAACAATGGGGTTCCTCTGCGTTTTCTTTGCCCCTTAGCGCCTTTGCGGTGGATTTTTGATTTTTTCGCAGGTTTTCAAAGGATTCCGGCGTGAGACGTTTTTCCGAGGCGCTTTACTTGGTGACACTGACGCTGTGGGTCGGCGGCTTGTGGGCGATTGGCTATCTCGTCGCACCGACGCTTTTTGCCACATTGGCCGATCGTCAAATGGCCGGCATGCTTGCCGGCAAACTGTTCTCCCTGATCGGCTGGGTTGGTCTGGCTTGCGCGGCCTATCTGCTGCTTTTCATGTTGTTTCGCTTTGGCAGCAGCGCCTTGAAACGCGGCATCTTCTGGCTGGTTCTGGCGATGCTGGCGCTAACGGTGGTCAGCCAGTTCGGTATCCAGCCTTTGCTGGCACAACTCAAGACCGAGGCTTTGCCGCGTGAGGTGATGGAGAGCGTCCTGCGTGATCGCTTCGCCACCTGGCACGGCATATCGAGCATCCTCTATCTGGCGCAGAGTTTGCTCGGTGTGCTGGCTGTTGTGGGTGCTGGCCGCGGCTTGAAGTAGGCTTAACATGGCAGTCGCGCCAGCGACTCTCGAATCTCCCCTCGCCCTCTGGGAGAGGGGTCGGGGGAGAGGGGAACGGGCAGGGCTTTCATTACTTGGGGTGCCTATCAAAGCCATGCCCGTTACTGCAGCCTGTATATCCAGACGCCAATCTGCCGTTGAAAAAGTTGACATGGCTATAACCCGCGTGGATAGGCGATCTACGATCCATGTGTTTGAAGAGTGGCGTATTTATTGGCTGTCCTGGCATGCAACTTGTAGAACGCCTATTGGCGGGGCTTCCAGAGATGTTGTTGTTTTACTTAGTTGCGTGTACCACCTTGAAAGCTGCGTTTGCTGCGCCGAGGTTCAGTGTGGCCGCGACGCGATTTCGGTGCCAGTGCTTCAGGTGACGGACGCCAGACAACGAGCAGTTTCCCGATGTGTTGTACGGCTGCCGCGCCGAGTTGTTCGCAGATGGTAGTCAGATACTGTTCGCGCACTTCCCGATCGTCGTTGAAGACGCGGATTTTGATCAGTTCATGGCTTTCCAGGCTGCTGCTGATCTCTTGCAGAACAGCTTCGGAAAGCCCGTTCTGGCTGATCGCGACAACGGGATTCAGGGCGTGGGCACGGGCACGCAAGGCGCGTCGTTGGTCGGCAGTAATATCGAGCATTCATTAAACCTTTAACGTGAAAGTCGCGCCAGCGACTCTCGAACCTCCCCTCGCCCTCTGGGAGA
>NZ_JBMOJE010000033.1:0-41724 GCF_049316945.1 Propionivibrio sp.
GGTATGCTGCGGACGAGAATACTTGGGATTGGGTCTTTGAAATGCCTATCCTCTATCCTCTAATTATTTACTACAATATATTACAATATATTGTTAAAAACAATACACATTTATAATTAAATTATCCTAATGTATATAGGTTATTTTGGACTGAACGATCCACCTTTCAAAATTACGCCGAATACCGAATTCTTCTACACGGGCGGCAATCGCGGCGCCATTCTCGAGGCTTTACTCTACGCCATCATTCACGGCGAGGGCATCGTCAAGGTTACTGGCGAAATTGGCAGTGGAAAAACCATGCTGTGCCGGATGCTGGAGAGTATTCTCCCTGGCAATGTTGAGGCGATCTATTTGGCTAATCCCAGCCTGAGCCGGGACGAGGTATTTCACGCTATCGCTGGCGAATTAGGGCTTGCCACCGAGAACAAGCGTGGTGGTGAAATCATGCGCTTGATGCAGAACTGCCTGATCGAAAAACATGCAGCCGGCAAGCAGATGGTGTTGCTGGTCGAGGAAGCTCAAGCCATGCCGCTCGATACGCTGGAAGAAGTCCGCCTGCTGTCCAACTTGGAAACCTCTCACCACAAGCTCCTTCAAATCATTCTGTTCGGCCAGCCCGAGTTGGATGATCATCTCAACCTGCCGCAAATGCGACAACTCAAGGAACGCATCACCCACGGTTTCAATGTGCCGCCGCTTGGCCCGAAAGACATCCCAGAATACCTGATGTTCCGCATGCGCGCTGCCGGTTATCATGGGCCAGATATCTTCAGCACCGGCGCCATCAAGCTTATCACCACCTCATCCAAGGGCATCACCCGGCGCATCAATGTACTTGCCGACAAGGCGTTGTTGGCTGCGTTTTCGGACAACACCCATAACATCCGGCCAAAACACGTCAAGGCCGCAATCGAAGACAGTCATTTTGCCGTCCCTTCCCGAGCTCTGCCGGTGCAACAGATTGCTTTAGCGGTTTCCCTGCTTGGACTGGGAATCGCCATTGGGGCCGGCTGGCCGCATGTTGAGAGCTTGGCGCTTCAGTCCGGAGAATTCGCATCCGCAGAGCATACCGCCCCGTTGTTGTTCCTAGGCCCCCCCACAGTTCGGGAAACCTCCGCACCCACACAAGTACCCGAACAAGCTGAATATGTGCCCGCACCGACAGTTGATGCTGAAAATGCGGCGCATAAAAACAGTCTTGTGGAGCAGCAACTTATCAGCGTTGATGTTCCAATTGGCTCTCACAATCAACTACAGCAAAGGCTCGACGCCACCAAGGCATGGCTGGCCGATGAAGACGGCAGCCACTTCACCGTTCAATTGATGCTATTAACCGAGAACGGCACGAAACCTAGGTCAGAGCGCGTTCTAAATGCGCTGGACAAGCAATTCGGGCTGGAGCAAATTTTCGTCTACCCGACCCGTATCACGGCAGACAACCAATTAGGCATCACATTCGGCAGTTTTTCCTCGCGGCAACAAGCTCTCGCAGCACTTGCCAAATTGCCGACTGACTATATGATTCATCGGCCCATGCTGCGCACGGTCAAGGGCATCAGGGATGAAATTGAAAAACAACGAACACAGAATCATCGCCCCCAAGCTTCTCATATCGAAACAACCTCCTGAAACAATGAATAATAATCGTACGTGCATCAATAAAGTCATGCTCGCCATTGTCGCTTGCGCTATGCTTTCCGCATGCACTCCGCAATCGATAGGGCCACCTGCAGGGCACATTACGTATGAGCCGCGACCCGCCGGTAATATCCCGAAAACCGTCCAGCAAGCCGCATCTCTCCAACCCCCAAAACCCGCCACCAAGATCGAAACCTACAGCGTTGTGGTTAATAAAGTGCCGGTGCAGGAACTGCTTTTCGCACTGGCGCGTGATGCCAAGGTGAATGTCGACATCCACCCCGGCATCGAAGGTGCCGTCACGCTCAACGCACTCAACCAGACATTGCCGCAACTGCTGGCGCGCATCGCCAAACAGGTGGACATGCGCTATGAACTGGACGGCCCGAACCTGGCCGTGATGCCGGATTCCCCTTTCCTGCGCAACTACAAGGTGGATTACCTCAACATCTCGCGGGATGCCATCAGCAACGTCAGCATCGCCACCCAGATTCAAACCGCCGGCAGTGGTGCCGGCACTACTGCCAGCGGCACGGGCAACAACAATTCCACAACCTCTGTCACCAACAAATCCAACAACAGGTTCTGGGAAACGCTAACGCAAAACCTGAAGGACATCCTTCGGGAAACCGACAAAATACTTCCTGAAGGTTCTTCCGAGACCACTACAGAACAGGCGGGCAACCAGAGCACAACCGGCACGGGTGCCGTCACGGCACCCGTGCAATCGAGCAGTCGTAGCGGGTCATCTCAGACCAATCTGGCCGGCAGCCCCAAGGCAGCGACGATTACAACTGACAACATCACCGTAACCCGGCGCACTACCTTCCGCGAGGCTTCATCGGTTATCGCCAACCCGGAAAACGGTCTTCTTAGTGTGCGCGCCACCGGCCGCCAGCATGAAAAAATTCGCGAATTCATCGATCAGATAATGGCCAGCGCCAAGCGTCAAGTGCTGATCGAGGCGACGGTGGTCGAGGTGCGACTTTCCGACCAGTATCAACAAGGGATCAATTGGTCTGGCCTGCGTATTGGCACCGACGGGTTCAAAATCACCCAAGGCGGGGTTGGCACCTTGCCAACGGGCGTCATTCCTGGCGTCTCCCCCGGAATCTTCATATTAAACTATGCCAATCCGGTCACGGCGATAGGAAATATCGCCGCAACCATCCAGCTTCTGGAGTCTTTCGGCAACGTCAAAGTGCTGTCCAGTCCGAAAATCAACGTGCTGAATAATCAAACGGCGATGCTCAAGGTGGTGGACAACAAGGTTTACTTCACCATCAACGTAACCATTACACCGGCCACCGCGACCAGCGCACAACTGATCGTTTATAACACCATCGTAAATACCGTTCCGGTCGGCTTCGTGATGAGCGTCACTCCCCAGATCGACGAAACCGACACGGTAACTCTCAACGTGAGGCCCACCATTTCCCGTATCACCGGCTACGTCAATGATCCTAGCCCACCTCTTGCCGAAGCTGGCGTGGTAAGCCGGATTCCGGAGATTCAGACGCGCGAGATAGAATCCATTCTCAAGGTAGGCAGCGGTCAAATCGCGGTAATGGGCGGGCTGATGCAGGACTCCGTCGACAACCTCAAGGATGGCATTCCTGGCTTATCCAGCCTGCCCATTATCGGCAACGTCTTTTCCTACCGGAACGAAACCAGCACCAAGTCTGAACTGGTTATCTTCTTGCGCCCGATCGTCGTCAAGGATGCCGGCCTTGATGGCGATTACAAGGATTACAGCCACTTCCTGCCCGGTGAAAGCGCACTCAAGGCACCGTATAGCGCGGCACCCAGCCAGGTGATGAAGCCATGAGCTTGCTGATGGAGGCGTTGAAAAAAGCCGAGATATCCAAGCGGGAGAAAACGAAGCCATCGGCAAGTCAAAGCAGTCAGCCCAAGGTTGCGGAAACGCCAAATCCGGCCACAACGCCAAACTCATGGCCTTCGTTACTTCCTTTTGATGTGGCTGAAGAACTCATCGATTCGATCTGCAAAACGGATACTCCGGCCATTGCAGTAACTCAGAAGACGATCTTCACCATGCCGGATTTGGCTCCCCCGCCAATCGAAGTCAAGAACTTTGCGGCGATCAGTGTTGAGCCCGCTCCACTAGAATTGGAGCTGGAATTTGACGTGCAGGCCGACCCCACACCCAACGCTGCGCCAAGTGATGACCCACGCCCTGCCACAAGCGCCATGACCGGGGCCAACAGTCCACTAGCGACTCACCTTGAAGATCACAGCAAGGCGCAGCCACAAGATGACGGGAGAGTTGCGGCCGCGCAGCAAAAGGCCAAAAAGGTCTTCACTGCCAAGCAGTCCGTTCCTGACCGGTTGCGTACTCTGGTGATCGCCGGCTCCGCAGCTTCGGTTTTGCTCGCTCTATTCGGCTTCGGCTATTATTTTTGGCAGATTGAACTTTTCAGTAGCACAGTCCTCCCGGCCAGCACCCCGTTGCCGATCAAAGCCGCAACACCTGACGTCCCAGCCGATGTCGGCGTACCCCAGCCGCAAAACACGTCGACAGTGTCACAACTTCCGGACATGATCGGCAAGCCAGCACCTGTAGCTGCAACGGTGGTTAGCCCACCCGCCGCCGCCTTCAACGAATCCGCACGCTCCGAGCCGCCTCGAGAACCCAACTTCTTCAAGGAGAATCCGGCCATCCAGATCCGGCAAAATGCGCCAACAAACCAACTTGATCCAATGCTTGGCAAGGCATATCAATCCTTTCTCGTTGGTGATGTCGTGGCGGCGCGGCAGCTTTACAAGCAGGTATTGCGACAAGAGCCAAACAACCGCGATGCACTTCTAGGCATGGCGGCAGTCGCACTCAACCAGCAACAGACAGGTCAGGCGCTAGCCTGGTACGGGAAATTGCTTGAACTCGATCCGGCTGATCCGGAAGCCTTGGCCGCGTTGATAAACTTGCAAGGGCAGACCGATCCAGTACAAAGTGAAAGCCGATTAAAGAAACTGCTGGCACAAAATCCGCAGGCAGACGCAGCCCACTTTGCTCTGGGTAATTTGTATATGCAGCAATCACGCTGGGCGGAGGCTCAACAGTCCTATTTTCGCGCTTACGGATGCGCGCCCGACAACGCCGACTACTCCTTCAATCTGGCCGTCAGCCTCGATCATCTGAACCAGGGGAAGCTGGCGCTCGACTATTATCGACGCGCCCTTGCGCAGCCTGGGCCGGCAAACTTCGACAAACCCTCAGCTCAAATCCGTATCTCCGAACTGCTCCAAGCGGCAGAAAATCAGTAGTCAGTCATGCAGGAAACAGCAATATACAAACTTTCTCAATCAGTGTTTGCTCCTGATTCATGTGTCGCCCTTCTTGATTCCCGTTTGCGCGGAAATGAGGAAGAGTTTTGTTTTAGCCAATAGACTGACGAAGACTAACGACTAGCCATGACGGAACAAAAGACACTTCCCTTAGGGAGCCTGCTGGTAGACAAGGGCGTTATCAGTCAAGACCAGCTGCGCATCGCTCTGCTCGAGCAACAGCATTCCAGGCTGCCGCTCGGGAAACTGCTCACCACTCTCGGTTTCGTCACTGAAGCCACGGTGCTCGCGGCACTGAGCGAAAACTTGAATCAACAGAGCGCCGATTTGTCGCATATGGTGGTGGACTCATCAGCGCTCAAACTCATTTCAAAGGATGTCGCCAAGCGTTACCGTGTATTCCCGCTAGAGCTCGACAAGGAACGTCTTGTGCTCAAGCTGGCGATGTCAGACACCAACAACATCGTCGCACTCGACCAGATTCGAGCCACGCTCGGCAAAGAGATCGTCGTTGAGCCCATGCTGGCCGGCGAGTCCGATATCATGCGGTCAATCGAGCAGTATTTTGGATTCGAGTTGTCGATTGATGGCATCCTGCACGAAATCGAAACCGGGGAAGTCGATTACCAGAGCCTGCAGACAGTTTCCGATGAGTATAGCCAGCCGCTGGTACGCTTGATCGATGCGTTGCTTGCCGATGCTGTGCAACTCGGCGCCTCCGACATTCACTTTGAGCCAGAGCAGTTCTTTCTTCGCATTCGCTATCGCATTGACGGAGTGCTGCGCCAGATCCGCAGCTTGCACAAAACCTACTGGGCGGCTATGGCCGTGCGTCTCAAGGTGGTGAGCAAGATGAACATTGCCGAAACACGCGCCCCGCAGGATGGCCGCATTTCCATCTCGTTTTCGGGTCGTGCAATTGATTTTCGCGTTTCAAGCCAGCCAACGGCGCATGGCGAGAACATTGTGCTACGCATTCTTGACCGGCAAAAAGGCATCGTTCCTCTGGACAGCTTAGGACTTGAGGGCAGTGAGTTGACACTGCTCAAACTCATGCTGGCCAGACCGGATGGAATCATTCTGGTGACCGGCCCAACCGGCAGCGGGAAAACCACCACCCTGTATTCGATCCTCAATCACATCAATACCGAAAGCGTCAACATCATGACGCTGGAAGACCCGGTCGAATACCCGATGAACATGATCCGCCAGACCTCGGTCAACGAAGCGGCCAAAATGGATTTTGCCAACGGCATCCGGTCGATGATGCGTCAGGATCCGGATGTCATCCTGATCGGCGAGATCCGCGATGCCGAAACGGCGGACATGGCTTTTCGCGCCGCCATGACGGGGCATCAGGTCTACTCCACACTGCATACCAACTCCGCCATCGGCGCAATTCCGAGGCTGCTCGACATTGGAATCCTGCCTGACATCATTGCTGGAAATATCATCGGCATTGTCGCCCAGCGGTTGCTGCGCAAACTTTGCCCCCATTGCAAGCAGTCTTACCAGCCGGAGATGATGGAAGGCCACCTCCTCGGGATCGAAAGTGACGAGTTGGACGTCAAAATTTATCAGGCTACCGGTTGCGAGCATTGTAACTACCTGGGCTATAAAGGGCGGATTGCAATCATGGAGTTGCTCAAAATGGACTCGGATCTTGATGAGCTGATAGCCCGACGCGCGCCGGCCGTTGAAATCAGAACTGCCGCGTTGACCAAAGGCTTCATTACACTGGCCGCAGATGGTATACGGCGCGTACTGGAGGGAATCACCTCGCTTGACGAGGTTTCACGCGTGGTAGACCTGACTGACAAGGTCAGAAGTTACACCCGCAAGCAATCCGGGCACTAAAAACACGCGATGACTCAATTCGTTTATCAGGCCATGGACGCCAATGGCAAACTGATTCGTGGCGAGATGGACGCCTCCAATCTGCCCGATCTCGAGTTGCGCCTGAAACGCATGGAACTGGATCTGATCGATTGCAAGACGCGGGAACGGCGAGCCAGGGCGTTTGGCAAGCGTCCGGTAAAACGCTCGGACCTGATCAATTTCTGCTTTTACATGGAGCAACTCAGTGGCGCCGGCGTCCCGATGCTTGAAACCTTGGGCGACCTGCGCGACAGTCTCGACCACCCGCGCTTCCGCGAAATCGTCGCCGACCTGATCGAAAATATCGAAGGCGGCCTGCAACTCTCAGAGGCGATGGCCAGGCATCCCGACACCTTCGACCAGGCTTTCGTCAGTCTGATCGCCGCTGGCGAGCACAGCGGCAAGCTGGCCGAGGTATTCCTCAATCTGACCGAAACACTGAAATGGCAAGACGAGTTGGCATCGCAGACCAAAAAACTGCTGATGTACCCGGCATTTGTCGGCACCATCGTACTCGGCGTCACCTTCTTCCTGATGATCTACCTGGTTCCGCAACTTACAGGATTCATCAAGAACATGGGGCAGGAACTGCCAATACATACCAAGGTGCTGATTTTTGTCTCGGGCATCTTCGTCAATTACTGGTATCTGATAATCACCCTGCCCGTGCTGTCGGTGGCGGGTCTGAGCATTCTGATCAAGACGAACCCCCGCGCCCGTTACAAGGCCGACGATTACACCCTGCGCGTCTGGATGATCGGCCCAATCCTGCACAAGATCATCCTCGCCCGGTTTGCCACTTTTTTCGCCCTGATGTACGCCTCCGGTGTCACCGTTCTCGAATGCCTCCGGCTGTCAGAGCAGATCGTCGCCAACAAGGTTATCGAAGAAGGGTTGCAGCGGGTCGGGCGACTTATTTCCGAGGGGCAGAGCATCACCGCCAGTTTTCAGAATGTCGGCATCTTCCCGCCCCTGGTGGTGCGCATGCTCAGAGTCGGCGAAAGCACCGGCGCCCTCGATAAGGCCTTGCGCAATGTCAGCTATTTTTACAATCGCGAAGTCAAGGAGTCCGTCGAAAAAGTCCAGGTCATGATCGAACCCATCATGACCGTCATTCTTGGCGCCATTCTGGGCTGGATCATGCTGTCCGTACTCGGCCCGATTTACGACACCATCAGCAAGATCAAGACTTGACGAGAATGCAAAAATGAATGTATTCCGCCGACAGTTGATCTTCCTGACCAACGACCATCTCACCGCCTATCCGTGGGAAAAGGGCGAGTATTCCAAGGGGCTGGAATTTACTAACGACGAGGCAGGCCAGGAAGCGTTTTCCCGTCATCTCGCCGCATCGAAAGATACCCCGATTTATCTGTTGGCCGATCTGGTCGAGGAAGATTTTCAGCGCGACAACCTGCCCCACGTGCTGGGCAAATCACGGCAAGCCCTTATCCAGCGACGCCTCGGCCAGATTTACCGGGAAACCCCATACCGTCAGACCATCCAGCAGGGTCGGGAAGCGCAGGGGCGTAAGGATGACCGGCTACTGTTCAGTGCATTGACCAACGTTGATCTGCTGAATCCCTGGCTGAACGCGATCCAGGCGCAGCAAGCACCGCTTACCGGAATTTATTCGCCAGCTCTGATGAGTGCCGAACTGATCAGAAAACTCGACCTTGCCAGCGCCCACCTGTTGTTGGTCACCCACCAGTCCAGCGGTTTGCGACAGAGCTATTTCCAGGGAACTGATCTCAAGTTCAGCCGCCTGACGCCCTTGGTAGACCACAACCCGGATACCGTTGCCGACACCACGGCGCGTGAATCCGCCAATACTCGGCAATTTCTGCTCAGCACCCGTCTGCTGCCGCGCGATGAAACCCTCGATAACATTGTCTTGGCGCACCACGATTACTTGCCGCAACTCCAGGCGGCATGCCGGAACACGTCGGCTGCCACCTACCGCTTCGTCGACCTGGCAGATGCCGCCGCCCGGCTTGGCTTGAAAAACACCGCTGTGCTGTGCGACTCCTTATTCCTCTTCCTGCTTGGTCACGCTAGTCCGGCCCGCCACTATGCACAGGCAGAACAAACCCGCTTCTACCGTCTGCGACAAGTCCGGCTGGTTTGCCATATCCTGAGTGCCGGCCTGGTCGCCAGCGCGCTGCTGCCGGCGGTATCGAACAGCCTGGAGGCCTTGCGCTACTATCGGCAGGGCCGGCAAATGAGCCTGGAAGCCAGTGCAGTCAAAGCCGAATACCAGGCCATAATCCACAGCCTGCCGCCGACCGTCATCCCCCCCGAGAACATGAAAGCGGCGGTCAACATCGAGCGGATGCTATCGCGCCAAGCGCCCGAGCCAGCTCGGTTACTCGGCATGGTCAGCCACGCGCTCGACACCCTGCCGCAAATCCGCATCGACCAGTTGCAATGGCAGGTGCGCACAAAAAACGAAAATGCAGGCGATGCGGCCGGTTCATTGCCGCCCAGGTCAATGCCAGTTCCTGGCATTGAAGAGCAGCCGTCCGGCGCGCTGATCGGCATCCCCGAAAAGCCCCTCCAGATACTTCTCATCGAAGGCGAAATTGTCGCGCTCAAGCAAAGCTACCGAACCGCCCGCGAAAGCCTGTATCAGTTCGTCGCCGGGCTCGACACGAACCCGCAGCTAAAAACCGAAATCACGAAGTCGCCCCTGGATATTGCACCAAGCGCCAAGTTGAGTGGCAAAGCAGATGAGGAAGACGCCGAGAGCAAAGCCCGGTTCAGCCTGAAGCTGATATTGAGCCCGGAGCGCTGAAGATGGCCAAAAGCGAATCCAGCCTCAAGCAAAATCAGCCTCTTTTGCCAGGTACCGGGCAGGCTACGGAAAAAAACAAGGCGACCGGGCGAGCTTTCATGAACACTGATTTTTTGCTTATCCGCAAGGCGGTCATCATTCTCGTCGTCAGCCTGGTGTCGAGCGTGGCGCTGGTCGGCACCGGCAGAGCCTTCCTGCGCCAGCAGCAAGACGGCATGACCCAGGCCCAGGCAGAGCTTAGCGATGCCTTCGACAAACGCCACCAGGCCGAAAAAGACAAGCAGAAAATCAACGATTACCAAGCTACTTACCTGCAGTTGCGCAAGCGCGGATTCATCGGAGAAGAAAAGCGCCTCGACTGGATCGAACTTGTCCAGCGCATCAGGGAAAGCCGCAAACTCCTGCCGATTGCTTACGAAATGTCTGCCCAGCAGGTTTTTCAGATCGACCCGGCGGTATCGATGGGCGATCTGCAACTGCACGGCAGCAAGGTGCAACTCCAAATGGGCCTCCTGCACGAACTGGATCTGCTCAACTTCCTGGGTGATTTGAGCCGCACCGGGTTCTATATCCCTCAAGACTGTACGCTCAAGCGCGCCGCTGCCGTGCCGATAAACGCACAGTCCCCCCGGCTCACTGCCGAGTGCACCTTGTATTTTCTGACCCTCGGCGAACCGGCCGCCAGCCAGAGCCAAACGATTCAGCCCGGCAAGCCATAGGCGGAGAACAATGGCCCACCTGACACTGCTGCTGACAATCTTTTTCCTGCTTGGTCACACCGCTTGCGCCGGTGCGGAACCCCTCGGCCGCCTGTTCTTCAGCCCCGACGAACGGACACTGATCGACCAGGAGCGGCAAAAAAGTAGCGGCAGCACGGTCAGTGCGACCGGACACGTCACCCTCGATGGCCTAGTCCGGCGCGGCAGCGGAAAAACCACCGCATGGATCAACGGCCTGCCACAAAACGAAACGTCCCAAGGCGTGACCGTACAAGGGCCGGCGGTTAAACCATCGACCCTGCTGATGCTGCCTTCCGGAAAACAGATTCGCCTGAAGCCGGGGCAAAGCTTCGACACCGCCAAGGGCCGGGTACGCGAAGGTTTTGAAAGTGCCAACGCACCCTTGCCCCCGAACCGTTGAGCCAGGGAAAGTCCATGACCCACATCGAACAGACGAAACACCGGCATCGCCGCGAACGCGGCTCGGCGGTACTTATCATGCTCACCATCATCGGGCTGGGGGCTGCGTTCATGCTGGTCAGCGCGCTGAACAAGGCAAACAGCCAGATCGAACGGGACAAGATAACTACGGCTGCGCTGGCGCAGGCGAAGGAGGCGTTGATCGGCTGGTCATCTGCAAGAGGTGATATTGCGGGCAACCCCAGACCGGGTGAACTGCCCTGTCCAGACACCAACGCCCCCGGTAGCGCAAACTATGGAACCGAAGCGGGCGCTTGCTTGGCAGGCAGAATCGGTCGCCTGCCCTGGAAAACACTGGGCATCGAAGAGCCCAAAGATGGCTATGGTGAAACCCTGTGGTATGCCATTGATGGATCATTCCGCAAACGCAACAGCAACAGCCTGCCCATAAATAGCGACACCCGCGCCACCATGCAAATTTATGACCATGATGGAGCGACGCTGCTGACTCCACCTGGGTATGAAGCAGTTGCCATCATTTTCTCGCCCGGCGCCATTCTCGCCACCCAATTACGTGGCGCAGGACAGCAGACGACGGCCTCCAATTATCTGGACAACACCGGCCCACCGACCATCCCCACGCCACGAAACAATGCCACGATCAATGGCCCATTTATCCAGGGGCCCGTAAAGGACGCAAGTGGAAATGTGGTGGTAAATGACAGGCTGCTGGTTATTGCCGCGCGCGACCTCATGCCGGTTATTGAAAAACGCGTGGCTAAGGAATTAAAGACCTTGCTGGGGAACTATTACAGCGCGAATAGTAGTAAATATCCAAATCCGGCTGCCTACAATGACCCTGATTGCCGGGACGTCGGCACTTCAGGCTATTTCACCGCCTGCCCCAGCCCCAGCTACCCGGCGCAATGCCGCGGCAGGGTGCCGGAAGCAGCACTATCATCGGCACCGGGCTGGTTCACCTACAATTTGTGGGGTCAGGTGATTTATTATGCGGTTGGAACCAGCTATCTTGCGGCGGTTCCGGCAAATTGTGGCGCAAACCTGACGGTCAACGGCATAGCAGGAACAAAAGGGCTGTTCATCATGCCGGGCACGCCGAAGGGCGCAATTGTCAGGAATGCTCCCAATCAAAGCATCATACTTGGTGATTACCTGGAAGATGCAACGAACCAGGACGGCTGGACGGCCATTCCGCCGAATACCCAAGCCAACGCGGACAGCTACCTTACCCCGAGTGCATCCTCGAATGACACAATGCACATACTTCCCTAGGCAAAATTCCAATGCGAGGCACCTCATGAAATCTTCTGGCGGTTTTACCCTGGTTGAAATAGCCATCGTGCTTGTCATTGTCGGCCTGTTGGTGGGCGGGGTGTTGATGCCGCTGTCGACGCAGGTTGAGCAGAAGAGAATCGCAGAAACCGAAAAATATCTGGAGCAGATCAAGGAGGCGCTGCTTGGCTTTGCCGCTGCCAATGGACGTCTGCCTTGTCCTGCAACCGCCGCGTCGAACGGAATGGAAAGTCCGCCTGGTGGAGGTGTGTGCACCAATTCCTATAATGGTTTTTTGCCTGCGGTGACATTGGGGTTATCTCCAGTGGATAGCGCGGGTTTTGCCACTGATGCGTGGAATGTAGTTCAAAATAGAATCAGGTATGCCGTGACTACGAGTAATTCCTCGGCGTTCACAACCACGGGCCTCATTAAAAGCACCGGCCTGGGCACCTTGTCATCTGACCTTTACGTGTGCGCCAGCGCCACCGGCATAACGGCTACGACCTGTGGAACGGCTACCAGCCTGGCCACCAATGCTGTCGCCGTTATTTATTCTCTCGGTAAAAATGCCCCGGCCGGCGGAACCGGGCTGGATGAAGCGGCCAACCTGAATTACGACAAAGTCTTTGTCAGCCATACAGAGGCCACTACGGCTGCAGCCAACGGCGAGTTCGACGACATCGTCACCTGGCTTTCCCCCAACATCCTGTTCAACCGCATGGTCACGGCGGGCCAGTTACCCTGATCCTCCCGCCCCGCCAATGAATTCCGCTTCCCGCCACCTCCTGCTGGTCGAAGACGATTCGGCGTTGCGCACCATGCTGCGCGGCATTCTGGAACTTAACGACTTCACCGTAAGCGAGGCGGAGGATCGTCTGACGGCGCTCGACTGGCTTCGCTCCACGCCGGAAGTCGCGGTGGTTATTCTTGATTTGGGCCTTCCGCCGCACCCCCATGACATCACCGAAGGCATCGAAACCCTGAGGGCTATCGAGGCCGGGTTCATGTCGGTGAAAGTGATCGTGCTTACCGGGCAGGATCAGGAGGCTGCGGCGCTTGAGGCGATTCGCGAAGGCGCCTTCGATTTTCTGGCCAAGCCGGCATCGGCGGCAACGATTCTGCAGTCAGTGCGCCGCGCCCTGCTGTTCATGGAGAAGGAGCGCGAAATGGGTCGCCAGGGCGTTACCCGCATTGCCCTCAATATCCAGATTGGCGAGGGCTTGAAGGGCGTGCGTACAGATGCGGAAGAACGTCTGGTGCGGCAGGTGCTCAAGGAAACCGGCTTTAACGTCCTGCAAAGCGCCAAGCGGCTCGGCGTCAAACGTGAGAATGTTTACTATTTCATGAAGAAATTCGGTATCCAGCGGGATGATTGAACAGCTCTATCCTTATCTGATCCTGGTCGGTGTGACTATTGGCGGGGTGCTGTTTGCCCTGCGTGGCAAAGCCTTGCGCATCAGCCGGATCAACGTTTCACTGATCCGGCTTAACGATCAGCTCGATTTCGATACGCTGGCTTTCCTGCGGGCGGCGTGGGCACTGCTCGCTCAAGCCGGCCTGCGTGGTGTTTCCTGGAAGCTGGACTGGTTCGGCATCAGCATCGAGGGACAAGAGGGTAAGCAAACCGGAGAGCGTGTTACGCGGGAAATAGAGGTCAAGGAAACCCGTCTGGTGATTACTCTTTTTCAACGGGTCTCACGCGGCGAACCGCGCTATTTCAATGAGGCGCTCGCGGAAACGTTTTTCTTGCTGCTGCGCACAGATATGTGGATCAAGGCCGGTGCGGTGCAGGTCGCTTTCATGCAGATGTCCAAGCTGAACACCTTCCTGCAGCACGACATGAAAAACATCGCCCAGTACATCCAGTTGATGTCCGACCAGCTCGTTGCCGTGCCTGCCGGAAGAGCGCCGCAGGTGCTGGATGATCTGCGCACTTCCGTGCCCTTGATCCGCATTCGGGCTGATCGCATCGTGCGCACGCTCAAGAGCCGGCAGCCGGAAGATCAGCCTCTGCGAACCTACACCCTGCGCGATGAACTGGCGCAACTGTGCCGCCTGCACCGTCTGAATTGCGAAATCAGCGGCGATGCGGAAATGCTCGCCCCGGAAAACACCCTGGACCGCGCCTTTGACAACATACTCAAAAATTACGCCGATAATGCACGGCGCGATGGCAGCGCTAAGCCAACGCTTCTAATTGAAATCGCCGCTATTGGCGAACACCTCGGGATAAGGCTCGAATCCCCCGACGCCTTGCCGGTGCAGCAGTTGGAAAGACTTTTTGAGCCGTTCTGGAGTAGCGATGCGGCCGGGCTGGGCATCGGGCTCTACCAGGCCAGACAAGCGCTGCAATCCTGCGGCGGAACGCTGACGGCAGAGCTGACCGAAAGTGGCCACCTGCGCTTCAACGTGGGCTTGCCCAGAATGCCGGTGTAGCCTTTGGCAAAAAAACCGGAGCAACGCGTCAGGTTTTTTTCGAATAAGCAGACCGCAACAGCCAATCGTCGAAAATTTTCAAAGCCGGTTTATATGTAAAAAAATTAAACACTTGCGGGTGGCGCCTGATCTGTTAAATTCAAATCCTCGCTGAATCTTCAGCTTTTTCCCAGGAGCAAAAATGAAAAACATCAAACTCAAACAATCCGGCTTCACCTTGGTCGAAATCGCCATCGTGCTGGTTATCATCGGTCTACTGCTAGGCGGCGTGCTGAAGGGGCAGGAAATGGTCGACAACGCCAAGATTAAAAACGTAGTCAATGACATGAAGGGCGTTTCGGCAGCTTACTATTCTTATCTGGATCGCTACAAGGCTGTTCCAGGCGACGATATATTAGCTAGCACTCATTTTACGGGCGCAGTTAACGGCGGCGGAAACGGTGCCATAACCGGAGTATATAGTGCAGTAACGCCACTTGCCGCGGCAGCCGAAAGTAACAACTTCTGGCAACATACCCGCATGGCCGGCTTCATGAACGGTAGTGCCACCGCCACCGTGGCACTACCCCCCAACAATGCCGCTGGCGGGTTTCTTGGTGTTCAGTCACAAGTTAGTGCTGCCGGCGGTTCAACCTATGGGATGACTGGGCCAGTAGTCTGCGCTGGCAGCGTTCCCTGGAAAATCGCTCAAGCTGTTGACGCGCAACTCGATGATGGGGACAGTGCCACCGGTAACGTGAGAGCGGGTCTTTCAGGGGCCACAAACTTGGCCACCGCTGCGGCAACAGCTAACGTATATGGCCCGGCGGTTCCCGCAACCCCCGCTCTCGAAGCGGGAATGCATACGGTCTGCATGAAGTTATAAACCTGCTAGCAAACGCTTGATCAGACGGGCATCTTCGGATGCCTGTTTCATTTGTGCCGAGGCCATATTTTGGCCGATAGCCAGCCGCGGTAGGGTGTGCAAATTTTATTTGCGCACGTCGTCTTCCTTGGCGCTGCGCACCAATAGATACGCTACTCTTCAGGCATAGTGCGTGAAGATCGCCTATTCATGCGGCTCGCATGGCATGATATAGCCATGTATTTTTTCGGGATGCAACCGTCGTTCGGGTATAATCGCGGACTAATTTTCCCTATGGGATGCTGCTGTGCCGGTTGATAGCTTGGTCAAGATTACGGACATTAATTTTGCTTACGACGAGCGCTCGATCCTTAACGGGATCACGATGGAGATTCCTCGGGGGCAACTTGTCGCCATCATGGGCAACTCGGGTTGCGGTAAAACGACGCTATTGCGCTTGATTGGCGGGCAGCTCAAGCCGACCAGCGGCAAATTGCTGGTCGATGGCCAGTCGGTACCGGATATGAGCCACAGCGAGCTTTATGCCATGCGCCGACGCATGGGAATGCTGTTCCAGTTCGGTGCGTTGTTTACGGATATTTCCGTTTTCGACAACGTCGCTTACCTGATGCGCGAGCATACCGATCTGCCGGAAGAAATGATTCGTGACATGGTGCTGATGAAGCTCAATGCCGTCGGTTTGCGCGGAGCGCATGAATTAATGCCTTCCGAACTCTCCGGTGGCATGGCACGGCGTGTTGCCCTGGCCCGTGCTATCGCGCTCGATCCGATGCTGATCATGTACGACGAGCCGTTTGCCGGTCTGGATCCTATATCGATGGGCGTTATTGGTCAGCTAATCCGCAAACTCAATGACGCCCTCGGCGCAACGACGCTGCTGGTGACCCATGATGTTCAGGAGGCGATGCTGATCGTCGATTATGTTTATTTTGTCTCCGACGGGCAGATCGTTGCGCAGGGTACGCCCGACGAGATTCGCGCTTCTGACGATCCTTACGTGCATCAGTTTGTTTATGGTGAAGCCGATGGCCCGGTGCATTTCCATTACCCGGCGCCTCCCTTCGAGCAGGATTTGATGCGGGAGGGCAATCGTGGTTGAAAAAAGCATATCCGGGGTGATCGCGCTGATCAGGGGCGCCGGCCATCATTTGAACGACGGTTTGCAGCGGATCGGCTTTGCCGCACGTTTCTTCGTGATGATTCTGGTTTATTCCGGGCAATCATTCCGGCGTCTGCATCTGACGATTCGCGAAATCTACTTTTCCGGTTTTCAGTCGCTGCTGATCATTCTGGTTTCCGGGCTTTTTATCGGCATGGTGCTCGGCATGCAGGGCTATGAAACCTTGCAGCGCTATGGCTCATCCGAAGCGCTCGGCGTTCTGGTGGCCCTGTCGCTTACGCGCGAACTGGGTCCGGTGGTTGCCGGGCTGCTCTTCGCTTCACGCGCCGGTTCGTCGATTACGGCCGAAATCGGCCTGATGAAGGCCACCGAACAACTCACCGCGATGGATATGATGGCGGTCAACCCGATTGCCCGTGTCGTGGCTCCGAAGTTCTGGGGTGGGGTGATCTCAATGCCTCTGCTGGCAGCCTTGTTCTCTGCAGTCGGCGTATTTGGGGGCTATCTGGTTGGTGTTGTCCTGATCGGTGTCGACGAAGGTGCCTTCTGGTCACAGATGCAGGGGTCGGTTGATTTCCGCTTTGACATCTGGAATGGAATTGTCAAAAGTTTCGTTTTCGGGGTAGCTGTTTCCCTGATTGCTGTTTTCGAGGGCTATGACGCAGTTCCAACTGCCGAAGGCGTTTCGAGTTCGATTAAAAGAACGGTGGTTTATTCGGCGCTGGCCATTCTGGCGCTGGATTTTGTTTTGACCTCCTTCATGTTCCGGGGGCTTTGATGAGTCGCAAGTTGCTTGATATCTGGGTAGGTTTCTTTATGGTCATCGGTTTCGCCGCTCTGTTGTTTTTAGCACTAAGAGTTGCGAACATGTCGTCAGCCAATTTTGCCGAGACTTACCAGTTGACGGCCAAGTTTGATAACATCGGTGGCCTGAAGGTACGCGGTCCGGTCAAGAGTGCCGGCGTGGTTGTCGGGAGTGTAACGGAGATTCGCTTCGATCCCGAGTCCTATGAAGCGGTGGCAACGCTCACGATTGATAGCCGCTATCGCTTCCCGAAGGATACTTTTGCGTCGATCATGACCGCTGGCCTGCTTGGAGAGCAGTACATCGGGCTGGACGCGGGTGGTGACGAGAAGATGTTGAAGGCTGGCGATGTGGTCGCCAAAACGCAGTCGGCGGTTGTGCTGGAGAAACTGATCAGTCAGTTCATGTTCAGCAAGGCGTCCGAAGGTTCGGACAAGAAATAACAGAGAGGGTCGTACGTGAAAACTCAAAGCGCAAAGTGCATGCTCATTGTGGCAGTCATCGCGGTGGTATTGAGCGGCTGCGCGACAACGGAGAACAATCCCAAGGATCCCTTCGAAGGTTTCAACCGTGCCATGTTCAAGGTGAATGAGGGTATTGATGTGGTTGTCAAGCCCATGGCCCAGGGCTATGACGCCGCTGCGCCGCTGCCCGTGAAGGCAGGAATCGGAAACTTCTTCGGCAATATTTTCGACGTGTGGACCGCGGTCAATAATTTCCTGCAAGGCAAGGGTGAGCAGGGACTTTCCGATTTCGGCCGGGTGCTGGTCAATACGACGATTGGTATCGGCGGCGTCTTCGACGTGGCCAGCGAGATGGGACTGGAAAAACATGCCGAAGATTTCGGTCAGACGCTAGGCAAATGGGGCGTAGACGACGGTCCGTTCTTCTTTTGGCCGATCATCGGGCCGCGTACGACGCGTGATACCTTCGGCTGGTTCGTAGATACTTACGCCGATCCGGTCTGGTATGTCAATGATATCCCCTTGCGTAATTCGCTGGTTGGTGTGCGCTATATCGATCTTCGCGCCAGTTTGCTGCCGACCGACAGGATTGTAGACCAGGCTGCCTTCGATAAATACATCTACATCCGCGATGCCTATCTGCAAAACCGTTTCAGTGAGATCAATGACGGGAAAACCGTTATTGAAGGCCGGGGCGAAGTGGAATGCAAGCAGAGTCGCTGTTTCTGACCAACGCAAGTTGGTAATCCAGGTTATTTAGAGAGAGATAGATGAAATCGTTGTTTTCGCTGCTTTTTGGCTTGTTCCTGCTGTGTCCTTCTGCATTTGCTCAGGAAGATTCGCCGGATGCCCTGATCAAGAAGGTTACGGAAGATGTCCTGACCATCGTTCGCCAGGACAAGGACATTCAAGCTGGCAATACCAGGAAAGCGATTGAACTGGTCGAAGACAAAGTTCTGCCCAACTTCAATTTCCAGCGCATGACATCACTGGCCATGGGGAAGGACTGGAAACAGGCGACACCCGAGCAGAAGAAGCGCCTGACCGACGAGTTCAGGACGCTACTGGTCCGCACCTACTCCAATGCCTTGACCGGCTACAAAGACCAGACCGTGCGCTACAAGCCGTCAAAAATGCAAAGTGGCGATACGGATGTTGTGGTCAGGACTGAAGTCGTGAACCCAGGAAGCAAGCCGATCCAGCTCGATTATTCAGTGGAGAAACTGGCCGAGGGATGGAAGGTTTACGATGTCGTCGTGGCCGGCGTGAGTCTGGTGACCAACTATCGCGACACCTTCAATCAGGAAGTTCGCGCCAATGGTGTCGACGGGCTTATCCTGATGATCTCTTCCAAGAACAAACAGCTTGAAGCTGGAAAAAAATGATCGAAATGTACGGTGACGGGCTGCGTGTAACGGGCCCAATGCTGATCGCCAATGCCAGCGCCCTGCTCGAAGCAGGGCGTGGTTTTTTGCGTGGCGGAGTCGTCGTGGCAAACCCGGCGCCAAACGCGGTACAAAACGCGGCGGCAACCCCGCTCGTGTTCGATCTTTCCGCTGTTGAAGAAACGGACTCTTCGGCTCTGAGCGTTGTTTTCGGCTGGCTGCGTACGGCTCGTGAACGTGGCGTGCCTCTGCGCATCGTCTATCCTCCGGCAAGCATGATCAGCCAGGCGGCCCTTTACGGCGTTTCCGATTCGCTTCCGCTCGCCTGAGCGGCGTGCGCTTCCGTTGAATCCACGGGCATGAATTTGTCCCTGCTTCACATCATGAAAGTTGCTTGCATGCCCTTTTCCCTCACCCCCGGCCCCTCTCCCCGAGGGCGAGGGGAGATTCTAGAGTCGCTTGCGCGACTTTCGTATTGAAATGCCATGGGCGTCGCCGTTTCCATTCAGCAGGTTGTAAAGTCTTTCGGTAGCCTGCGGGCGCTTGATGGCATTTCTCTGGAGATCGCCGAGGGCGAGTTCTTTGGCCTGCTGGGGCCGAACGGTGCTGGCAAGACGACGCTGATTTCCTGTCTGGCCGGACTGGTTCGCCCGGATCAGGGCAAACTCAGCGTGATGGGCTACGATGTGCTGGCCGATTACCGCGAGGCGCGTCGCCGTCTGGGCGTGGTGCCGCAGGAACTGGTTTTCGATCCCTTCTTTTCGGTGCGCGAGACCTTGCGCATCCAGTCCGGCTACTTCGGCATCCGCAACAACGACGCCTGGATCGACGAGATTCTGGAGAATCTTGATCTCACGACAAAGGCCAACGTGAATATGCGTCGGCTGTCGGGCGGCATGAAGCGGCGCGTGCTGGTCGCGCAGGCGCTGGTGCACAAGCCGCCGGTGATCGTGCTTGACGAGCCGACGGCCGGCGTCGACGTCGAGTTGCGCCAGGGGTTGTGGCAGTTCGTGCAGCGCCTTAACCGCGAGGGGCATACGGTCATCCTGACCACGCATTACCTTGAGGAAGCCGAGGCGCTGTGCGGACGCATTGCCATGCTCAAGCAAGGACGCGTGGTGGCGCTCGATACGACCAGCAACCTGCTGGCGCGCTTCTCGGGACATACGCTGAACGTGCGCCTGGCAAACGATGATTTGTTGCCGGAAGCGCTGCGCGCCCGCGCAACGACAAACGACGGTTACCGGGTTTTCCGCCTGGCCGGATTCGATGAAATCGAGCCCTTGCTGGCGGGCATTCGCCAGGCCGGTTGCGTTATCGATGATTTGCGGCTGACGCAGACCGATCTTGAGGATGTCTTTGTCGGTGTCATGCAAGGGGCGGGTCTCCGGGAAGGAGCGGTAGCACGATGATCGGTTTTCGCACCCTGCTCTACAAGGAAGTGCTGCGCTTCTGGAAAGTCGGTTTCCAGACGGTAGCTGCGCCAGTGCTGACCGCCCTGCTTTATCTGCTGATTTTTTCGCACGTTCTGGATGCTGGGGTGCAGGTCAATGGCGTGCGTTACGCCGCCTTCCTGATTCCCGGTCTGGTGATGATGTCGGTGCTGCAGAATGCCTTCGCCAATAGTTCATCCAGCCTGATCCAGTCCAAGGTTACGGGCAGCGTAGTGTTCGTTCTGTTGCCGCCGATTTCCTATGTCGAATTCTTCCTGGCCTATGTCGTGGCAGCGATGCTGCGCGGCCTGATGGTCGGGCTTGGCGTGCTGGTGGTAACCGGCTGGTTTGCACCGCTGACTTTCGTTGCACCGTTCTGGATTCTGACCTTTGCTGTTATCGGCGGCGGCATCATGGGGTCTTTGGGCATGATTGCCGGTATCTGGGCGGACAAGTTTGATCAACTCGCCGCCTTTCAGAACTTTTTGATCATGCCGCTGACCATGCTTTCCGGCGTGTTCTATTCAATCCACTCGCTGCCGTTGTTCTGGCAGCAAGTGTCGCATTTCAATCCCGTGTTCTATATGATCGACGGCTTCCGTTTCGGCTTCTTCGGGGTTTCCGACGTGGCGCCCGGAACGAGTCTGGCCGTCGTTGCGATAAGTTTTCTTGCCGTTGCGCTGGCTACGTTCGCGTTGCTGCGCAGTGGCTACAAGTTGAGGTACTGAATCATGATGCAACCCGAACAAATCAAAAAAATCATCGCTGCCGGCTTGCCTTGCGAAGGGCTCAGTGTCGAGGGTGATGGCGACCACTTCGAAGCGATCCTTGTCAGCTCCGAATTTATCGGCAAGAGCCGTGTCCAGCGGCAGCAACTGGTCAATGTCCTGCTACGACCCTATTTCGATAGCGGCGAACTGCACGCCCTGTCGATGAAAACGCTGACCCCCGAAGAACGGAGCGCACTCTGTGGATAAGCTGCTGATTCAGGGCGGGGCAGTGCTCTCCGGAGAAGTAGCCATTTCCGGCGCCAAGAATGCCGCGCTGCCGATTCTCTGCGCCAGCCTGCTGTCTGCCGAGCCGGTGCACTTCACCAACGTGCCGCACCTCAACGACATCTCGACCATGCTGCGCCTGATCGGGCAGATGGGCGTCGAAGTGACGATGGAGGGGAACGACGGACTGATCCTCAATAGTCACGGCCTGGACAATCCGACCGCGCCTTACGACATGGTCAAAACCATGCGCGCCTCGATTCTCGTGCTTGGCCCGCTGCTAGCCCGCTGTGGTGAGGCCAAGGTGTCGCTGCCCGGCGGCTGCGCCATCGGCGCCCGACCGGTCGATCAGCACATCAAGGGCTTGCAGGCGATGGGCGCCGAAATCCACGTCGAGAACGGTTACGTCCTGGCCAAGGCTGAGCGTCTGCACGGCACGCGCATCGTGACCGACATGGTGACGGTGACCGGTACCGAAAATCTGATGATGGCAGCCGTGCTGGCTGACGGTGAAACGATCATCGAAAACGCCGCACGCGAGCCCGAGGTGGTCGATCTGGCCAACTGCCTGATCGCCATGGGCGCACGTATATCGGGTGCCGGAACCGACAGCATTTGCATCGAGGGCGTTGAACGCCTGCACGGCGCGACACATGCGATCATGCCCGACCGCATCGAGACCGGCACTTATCTCTGTGCCGCTGCCGTGACTGGCGGCAACATTCGCCTGACCAACACTTCAGCCGCCTACCTTGATTCGGTGATCCAGAAGCTGCGCGAAGCCGGGTGTGACGTATCCGCCGAGCCTGACGTGATTTCAATCAAGGCACCACCGCGACTCAAGGCGGTCAGCATTCGCACCGCGCCCTATCCGGCTTTCCCGACCGACATGCAGGCGCAGTTCATGGCCATCAACTGCGTGGCCGAAGGATCGGCGGTAATCCGCGAAACGATTTTCGAAAACCGCTTCATGCACGCCGTCGAACTGATCCGCCTCGGCGCCGACATCAAGATCGACGCCAGCAATGCGCTGGTCACCGGCGTGCTGCGCCTCGACGGGGCGACGGTGATGGCCACCGACTTGCGCGCCTCGGCCAGCTTGGTGATCGCCGGTCTGGTGGCGCAGGGCGAAACGCTGATCGAGCGGATTTACCATCTCGATCGCGGTTATGAGCGGATCGAGGAGAAGCTGACCAGGCTGGGTGCCAGCGTCAGGCGCGTACGCTGACAGCATCGGTCTGCAAGCCAATGAATACGGGCGTCTGTGAATGTAATGCCATGGCAGCCAATATTCATGCGGCTTCCATGGCAGGCCATGTAAAGAACGCCTGTTCATGGGCCTCTCAGGTTAGTAGAGAAAGGAAAGCAACAAGTGATAGACCGCGATTTTCAGTTTCATTGGCTCTGAAAACCGTGGTCTATTCCCTATTGTTTCTTTGATTGTCGATTGGGCTGCGACCGTTAGACGTTCGTTTGACGGACAAGGGCGGAGAGGCTACTTTATTACTTGGTATTACCATGTGATAAGAGGCCCACTATGGCAACATCCCTCAAGATCGAAGACACGCTCAAAGGTCGCGTTCAGCACCTCGCTAGCCTGCGCCGCCGCTCGGCCCACTGGATCATGCTCGAAGCCATCCAGCAATACGTCGAGCGCGAGGAAGCACGCGAGAACTTCAAGCAGGAAGCCTTGGCATCTTGGGCGGCCTATCAGGAAACCGGTCAGCACCTGACCGGCCAGGAAGTACGCGCATGGTTGAACACCTGGGGAACCGATGACGAAAAGGCGGTGCCTTTGTGCCACAAGTAATTGTCACCGAAGGCGCGGCGTTAGGCTTGGAGCGATGCCGGCAGTTCCTGGCCGCCAAGGCCCCGGAAGCAGCCAAGCGGGCCGGCCATCCCATCGAGCGGCAATTGCTGCTGCTGGAAGCAGCCCCCGACATTGCCCGACCGTTCCCTGAAATGCCAGAGCTGCGCGAGTTGGTGATTGCCTTCGGGGATTCCGGCTATGTGGCCCTGTACCGCCATGAAGCGGCTGACGATGTGGTATATGTCTTGGCATTCCGGCACCAGAAAGAGGCAGGCTACGGATGAGCATGAATGAATTCCGCCAACTGGCCGCGAGGATGGGGCAACAAATTCAACAGCTTGCCGCAGCAGGCATCAGCGATGCCCATGCCATCATCAATCGCACGATGGGCTAGCGCCTCGCCCTTGAGTGGAGCATCGAATCGACTTTGGCGGGAAATTTAGAGGGGTTGGGCTGACTACCCCTATCGGCAAAATTCACCTTTCCAAACGAGTCGCTCTGTCAGTGCCGATCATCACAGCGCAGCAATTCTGTCCGATCGGGTAGCCTTCATGTTTGCTGATGGTTGCCAACCCTACTGCCAAACCTTGAGCAACCGCAATAATCCCTGACCAAGGGGGCCGAACAAGCCCCGGCAAGTAAAGGAGTTCAGAGGTTCGGGTTGCCGCAGGTCACCAACAAGAACTTTTATCTTGCGCGGTACGTTGGTAAAAATCATTCATTAGAACGCGGCCCCCCTGTTACAGCGGAGGCATCCGGGAAAACGGCTTGGCGTACCGGGCCACACGCCTTGATTGAAGGCGGTCAAGTCCTTGGCGACTCACCAGAATTTGCGGGCGAGCAAAACCAAAGCTTGTTGCCTTCGCTGTCCAGGAAACTGCCAACGTAGAAATCGCCAAAGATCTGCACGTCGTTGGTGATCGTTATGCCACGCGAACGTAATGCTTCCTGAGTTGCCGGAGCATGATCGGCAATTGCCTTTGGCAAGGCTTCACGCTGTCGTTATCCGAGAGCCGATAAAACTTGTTTGCTGAACAGTTGTCGGATATCGCACCAGCCGGTTCTTTCCCCCGGCAATGAAAGCAAAGGATTAAGTCATGATCAAAGCCAAAGCCTACGCAGCACAAAGTCCAACGAGTGAACTTGCACCTTTCGAGGTAAATCGCCGCAACCCCGGCGCAGAAGATGTGCAGATCGAGATTCTTTATTGCGGCGTCTGTCATTCGGATTTGCACACGGCCAGGGGCGAGTGGCATAACACCTTGTACCCTTCAGTTCCTGGTCACGAAATCGTTGGCCGAGTGGTTGCCGTAGGTAACAAGGTTCGCAACTTCAAGGCCGGCGACCTGGCTGGCGTAGGCTGTATGGTCGACAGTTGCGGGCATTGCCATTCCTGCGATGAAGGTGAGGAGCAATACTGCGAAGGCGGTTTCACCGGAACGTATAACGGCCCGGTTTTTGGCGGTGAAAACACTTTCGGGGGTTATTCCCAGACGATAGTCGTCAAGGAATCCTTTGTTTTGCACATCAAGCACGACGAAAAGGACCTGGCGAGTGTCGCCCCCCTCCTGTGCGCTGGAATCACCACCTACTCTCCGTTGCGACACTGGGGTGCAGGACCGGGCAAGAAAGTCGGGATTGTCGGGCTGGGTGGGCTTGGCCACATGGGTGTCAAAATCGCCCATGCGATGGGGGCTCACGTCGTGTTATTCACTACGTCCACCAGCAAAATCGAGGATGGCAAGCGGCTTGGCGCCGATGAGGTCTGCATTTCCACCGACCCCGAGCAAATGGCGGCTCATGTAAACCGACTCGATTTCATTCTGAACACGGTGGCCGCCCCCCACAACCTGGATGCCTATCTGCAACTGCTCAGGCGCGATGGCACGATGACACTGGTTGGCGCTCCTGCAGAGCCGCACCCTTCTCCAGGTGTCTTCAATCTGATCTTCAAGCGCCGCCAGTTAGCCGGTTCGCTCATCGGCGGAATCCGTGAAACCCAGGAAATGCTCGATTTTTGCTCCCAGCATGACATCGTCTCAGACATCGAGATGATCGCCATGGACTACATCAATAAAGCCTATGAGCGAATGCTGAGAAGCGATGTGAAATACAGGTTCGTCATTGATATGGCGAGTCTCAAGTAAAGCAAGCAGGATCGCTTGACCAAGATACTGGCGCACACCGTCAATGATTGACCTCGATCACTGCTTGTGCCGACGGTGAAATAATCAGGCTGCAATGCCCGTCAAACGGTGGTCTACAAAACGATGCCCTGGGAGGCAATGTTTACGGGCATCTTCAGTGCATCAACTGAAGACAACCGTTGCATGCGGCTTCCAGCCCGATTGAGGGGTGTAAATGGCTCGACTTATAGCCTGTGAAAGTATTAAAAATCCACCGCAAAGGCGCAAAGGGGCAAAGAAAACGCAGAGGAACCACATTGTTTGGAAAGTATTTCTTTGCGAAACCTTTGCTCCTTTGCGCCTTTGCGGTGTGGGGGGGGCTAAGCGCCGTACACCAGCGCATCCGCAACAATCTCGAGGCCAACCTTCCCGAGCTTCTCTCTGGCCTCAGGAATGTCCTGAATGTCAATCACGAAGTAAGCGCTGTCGCCCTCATTGACTGCCCGTCCGTAGGCATTGGCGAAATTGACGCCGGCTTTGACGATATCTTTCAGCAGTTCGTCGAGGCCGCCAGGTTTGTCGGCCATTTGCACCACGACAATCTCGCGCAGCGCCGCCGTCATTCCGTTTTCATTAAGCACCTGCTGCGCCAACTCCGGGTTGGAGACGACGAGATTCAAGATGCCCCAGCCGTTAGCGGTGTGGTTAAGGTGGATGGAACGGATATTGATCTGGGCTTGCTTCAATACCGCGGTCACCTTTTCGAGGTGTCCGAGCTTGTTTTCGAGAAAAATTGAAACCTGATAGGTCATTTTTGGCCTTCCCGCAACCCCTGCTTGTTACGCTGATCAAAAACCCGCACGGCTTTGCCCTCCGATTTCGGGATTGATCCCGGCTCGACGAGCTTGATCAGCGGCCGCACCAGCACCTCGTCGCGAATGAGGCGGGTGAGATGTCGCTGCAGCCGGTCGAGAAACGCCAGATCGCCCTTGAACCACTCCTTTTTCACTTCAACTTCGACAACCATTTCGTCCTGATCGTCAATCGTATCCAGCGTGATCCGGTAATCGTCGCCGACTTCGGGCAGCTTCATCAGTACGCCTTCAATCTGCATCGGGAAAACATTACATCCCTTGATGATGAACATATCATCCGAACGCCCGCTGATCCGGTCGATCCGGCGGTGAGTGCGCCCGCATTTGCATTGGCCGGGCAGGAAGCGCGTCAGATCGCGTGTCCGATAGCGGATGACCGGCATCGCCTGGCGGTCGAGGGTGGTCATCACCAGCTCACCGATTTCGCCTTCGGCAACCGGCTGCAGCGTCTTGGGATCGATGATTTCGACAACAAAGGCATCTTCCCAGATGTGCAAACCGTTCTGTTCGGTGCATTCGAAAGCGACACCCGGTCCATTCATCTCGGACAGGCCAAAGGAGTTGTAGGCTTTGACGCCAAACATTTCTTCGATGCGCCGCCGGTGCTCTTCGCTGTGCGGTTCGGCGCCTATTACCAGCGTATGCAGTTGCGTGTCCTGGCGCGGATCGAGCCCTTCTTCCTTGAACACGTCGAGCAAGCGCCCCAGATAGCTGGGAATGGCGTGCGCCACGCTGGTTCCGAAATCGCGCATCAGCTTGATCTGGCGCAGGCTGTTTCCAGCTCCGGCCGGAATGCTCAGGCAGCCGAGCTTCTCGACGCCATACTGGAAGCCGAGGCCGCCGGTAAATAATCCATAGCCACAGATGTTCTGGAATACATCGCTATCGCGTACGCCGGCGGCAAACAGCGAACGCGCCATCAGGTTCGCCCAGCTGTCGAGATCGTGCTGGTTGTGATAGACGACGGTGGGGTTGCCGGTGGTGCCGCTCGAACTGTGCAACCGGACTACGTCCCGTTTATCCGCCGCAAGAAAGCCCCAGGGAAAGTCGTTCCTCATTTCCTCCTTGGTGGTGAAGGGGAGCTCGCGAATCTGCTCGATCGACGTCATCCCGGATTCAGCGAAGCGGCTGATTTCCGGGATTCTTCCGTAGTGCGGTGAATTTTCGGCCTGGCGCAGCGTCTTCTGCAAGCGCTCAAGCTGAAGCTTTTCCAGGCTTTTCCGCTCAAGAATCTCTAACTCTTTTTCCCAGTACATAAGTTGTCATTTCTCCGGGAAGCAGGTCGCCAGATGCACGGCGCTCAGTTTCTCTGAGAAGAAGCTGACGACAACCGTAAACAGCAGCGATACCGGTACCGCATAGACCAGCGGATCGATGTCCTTGAAGGGCGTTCCGGCGGCCAGCGAGGGAACGCCGAAGAACAGGCTGGACAAGCCCAGCGGCCTGGAAACTTTCTCGAAGACAAAGAACAGCACTAGCAGACTGACCAGCAACCCGCTCAGGAAGCCGCTGACCGCGCCGGCCCGGGTCAGTCCTTTCCAGTACAGCCCCAATCCGTAGATGGCCAGGAAGCTGCCCGCGCACAGGCCGAAGAACAACGAAGTGCCGTTCACGATGATCGTCGCCCCATCCTTGAAGAAACTGGGCAGGAAATGCGCGGTCAGGGTGGTGATCAGGATGGCCACGACCATCGCCACGCGCATGATGCGAACCGGCTTCGCCGACTTGATGCCCATGCCTTTTTCCATGATGTCGTGACCGATGGCCGAACCCATGGTGTGGAACTGCGAGCTCAAGGTGGACATCGCCGCCGACAGCAAAGTGATCATGAACACGGCCGTATACCACTCGGGCAGGTTGTCCTTGATGAACAGCGGGATGACGTTGTCCGGCGAACCGGCCGCCGCGATCGCCACCTTGCCGGTCGCGGCGAGGAAGAAGACGTTGGATAGCGCGCCGACGATGTAGGAAACCCCGGTCATCAGCATGATGAAAATGGCGCCGATGACGACGCCGCGATTCAAGTCGCGGTCGCTCTTCACGGTCATGAAACGGACAACGAGCTGCGGCTGGGCGAGAACGCCGATGCCGACGCCCAGTACGATGGTCGAAATCAGCGTCCACCAGAGCGGCGAGAAGGCCGCAGGCATTGACGTCCAGCCGCGATGCCCCTGCTCGACCCACGGCGCCGGCACCTTGTCGACCAGCGCCGTCAATTGCTCATGCGCCGGCACCACGCCGCCGAGCGCGCTGTAGGTGAACCAGAGCAGGATGACCATGCCGACAACCATCACCCCGCCCTGGAAAGCATCGGTATATAAGACGCCTTTCATGCCGCCCATCATCACGTAGAGGCCGACGATGATGACGATGGTCAGCAGCGCCATCGACTGCGACAGCCCGAGGGCGACGGTCAGGAAACTGACGCCGCCGAGCATCACGGCGCCGGCATAGAGCGGCATGGCAATGAAGATCAGCGCCGCCGAGGCGACTTGCAGGAATTTCGATTCAAAGCGCTTGCCGAGGAATTCCGGAAAGGTATGCGCGTCGAGCTTGTGCCCCATGCCCCGGGTGCGCTTGCCGAAGACGACAAAGGCGATGAAAATTCCAATGATAATGTTGAGCACGGTCAGCCAGAGAATCCCCAGGCCGAACTTGGAGGCCGCACCGCCGAAGCCGACGATGGCCGCCGTCGAGATGAAGGTCGAACCGTAGGAAATGGCCATGATGACCGGGTGGGCCTTGCCTCCGGCGAGCAGGTAATCCTTCGAACTCGTCGTCTGGATATAGCCGAGATAGCCCAGACCCGCCGTAATCCCGAGGAAAACCAGCGTGGCAATGATAACGGTGGGGTTCATTGGTTTTCCCTCTTTTCCCATTCTTCTTCTTCGGCGATCTCCCTGATCTCTTCCTCGTGACCTGGCTTGTTCCAGTTGACCAGGCCATAGAGCACGCAAAACGCGGTCGAGCCCAGCGTCAGCAGAAAAGCCAGGCTAACCCCCCAATCTCCCAATCCGAACATTATTCACTCCCTGAAAATGGCCGACTTACAGGTCGGTCGATTGAAACAATAATAGGTGGCGAACTCACATTTTTTTTGTTCTGTGGTTTCGATCTGATTTCGTGGTTACGGCAATCATTGCGCGCAGCAATTATGCCGGGCTTGGGCTTGCTATTGTTGGTTCGGCGCAGAATTTTCAGGTCTGAGAGCCCGTGAAAAATAAAAAAATCCACCGCAAAGGCGCAAAGTGGCAAAGAAAACGTGCCGCGAAGCAAATCCCGTGGGGCAGAGTAACCCCATTGTTTACAAATATTTTCTTTGCGAAACCTTTGCTCCTTTGCGCCTTTGCGGTGGGGGCTAGGTATTTTTTCACAGCCTCTGAGCGATTTTCAGTCCTGGAAATTTCCATTCCTTTAGTTCCTTTTAGCCCATCCTTCGGACACCGCCAACTCCAATAGTGGGAAGCCCCGGTGGCGCTGGCGCGGCGAACACGGGATAATTGGCGCTTCCGGCGCGTATTTGCCTTCTATTCGCCTTTCTTCCACTCTTTGGCAGAGATAACGTGACCCGACCCCGCAACGACAACTTCCTGCGTGCCCTGCTCAAAGAGCCCACCGACCACACGCCGATCTGGCTGATGCGCCAGGCCGGTCGTTACCTGCCCGAATACTGCCAAACGCGCAAACGCGCCGGCAGCTTCCTGCAGTTGTGCAAGAACCCTTCGATGGCCTGCGAAGTAACGCTGCAACCGCTCACCCGCTACGACCTTGATGCGGCCATCCTCTTCTCCGACATCCTGACCGTGCCCGACGCCATGGGGCTGGGGCTTTATTTCACCGAGGGCGAAGGACCGAAATTCGAGCGCCCGCTACGCGAGGAATGGGCGATTCGCGACCTGACCGCGCCCGATCCCTACGAGCACTTGCGCTACGTGATGGATGGCGTTTCCGAAATCCGCCGTGCGCTCGACAATTCGGTGCCCTTGATCGGCTTCTCGGGAAGCCCTTATACGCTGGCCTGTTACATGGTCGAGGGCGCTTCGAGCAGTGATTATCGCCACGTCAAGACGATGATCTACGACCGGCCGGATCTGATGCACCGAATCCTGTCGGTAACCGCAGACGCCGTGATTGCTTACCTGAATGCCCAGATCGAATCAGGCGCCCAGGCCGTGATGATTTTCGACTCCTGGGGCGGCGGCCTTTCGGCGGCGGCGTATCCCGAGTTTTCGCTACAGTACATGCAGCGCATCATCGCCGGCCTGATCAAGGAAAAAGACGGCGAACGCATTCCGTCGATCGTTTTCACCAAGGGTGGCGGGTTGTGGCTGGAGTCCATTGCCGACATCGGCTGCGACGCCGTCGGCCTCGACTGGACCATCGACATTGGCGAAGCGCGCCGCCGTGTCGGCCACAAGGTAAGCTTGCAGGGCAACCTCGACCCCAACGTGCTCTTCGCTTCGCCCGACAAGATTGCAAGCGAAGCGAAAAAAGTCCTCGACAGCTATGGACCCGGCAATACCGGCCACGTTTTTAATCTTGGCCATGGCATTTCGCAATTTACTCCGCCAGAGCATGTAACCGCACTGGTTGAGACGGTGCATGATTACAGCAAAATCCTGCGTATAAATAAATAAACTATTTTCAACATTCGTGTTGACTTATGCACAGAAATTGGCTCGCTGTAACAAACAGTTACAAGTCCTTTCATAATCATGGACTTAGTTTTATCTTATTGATTTATATGAATAATTTTTGTGCCTTATTTTGTGGCACAGTAAGATACTCCTTACAGCGAGGGTCTTTGGACCGCTACTTGTGGATTGATCCACAGACTTATCCACAGAAAATGTGCACAAGTACGAATACATCAACAAGTTAATGAGTTACGCCGCTTTTACAGAACCGACGCGAGCTTCGCAAGCTAACTGAACCTTTTTCAAATTTGCGTTGAAGTCGCGCTAGCGACTCTCGAACCTCCCCTCGCCTTCTGGGAGAGGGGTCGGGGGTGAGGGGAACGGGCATGACTTTCGTAATTTGGTGCGCCTTTCAAAGCCATGCCCGTAAGCGTTCGCTGAATTTATTTCAAAGGTAATCGACAGGTCAGCATGCAGATAGCCCGTGTCGCACTCGATGTTCCGCTGCATCGTTTTTTTGACTACCTCGTTCCTGAAGGCGAGCAATTATCGGCGGCCGATGTCGGCCTTCGGGTTCGTGTTCCCTTTGGCACAAAATCGAGAATCGGCATCGTCGTCGACCTTCCGCCGTCCAGCGATTTCCCCGTCGCCCAGCTTAAATCGATCGAAGCCGTGCTGCGCGACCTTCCCGCCTTGCCGGCGGACTGGTTTCGCCTCAACGAATTCTGTTCCGCCTATTATCAGGCGCCGCTCGGCCAAGTCATGCTGTCAACGCTACCGGCCGGCCTGCGCCGTATTGATCCGCCCAAGGCGCGCACCCGCCAGCACACCCAGAAACTGCCACCGCCGCATGAGCCGCCCGAACTGACGGCCGAGCAACAGGTGGCACTGGCGACAATAGCCGATGGTGGCACAGGCTTTCGTGCCTATCTGCTGCACGGCGTGACCGGCAGCGGCAAGACCGAGGTCTACCTGCGCCTGGTCGAACGTGCGCTGCTGGCCAAGCAGCAGGTGCTGCTATTGGTGCCGGAAATCAACCTGACGCCACAACTTGAAGCCCGCGTAGCTGCGCGCTTCCCGGGCGCCGGACTGGTCAGCCTGCACAGCGAGCTGACCGAGGCGGCGCGGTCGCGCAACTGGCGAGCAGCGCTGGAAGGCACGGCGCGCATTGTGCTCGGCACGCGCCTGGCCATCTTTACGCCGCTGCCGGACCTTGGCCTGATCGTCGTCGATGAAGAGCACGATTCCTCATTCAAGCAACAGGACGGAATGCGCTACTCGGCGCGCGACGTCGCTGTCTTCCGCGCCCGCGAACGCGGCGTGCCGATTGTGCTCGGCTCGGCCACGCCGTCGCTGGAAAGCTGGGCGAACGCCACCGACCGCCGCACACCGGCCCGCTACACGCTGCTGACGCTGCATGAACGGGCCGTCGAAAATGCCCGCCTGCCGACTGTTCAACGCATCGATACCCGGCTGGAGAAATTGCAGGACGGACTGTCCGGTGCCCTGCTGCTGGCCATTGAAATGCGTCTGCTGCGCGGCGAACAGAGCCTGGTCTTCCTCAACCGTCGCGGCTATGCGCCGGTGCTGGCGTGCACTAACTGCGGCTGGATTTCACACTGCACGCGTTGCGCCGCCAATCTCGTCCTGCATCTGGCTGATAGCCGCCTGCGCTGCCACCACTGCGGCTTTGAAAGCCGTGTCCCGAAAGCCTGTCCAAGTTGCGGCAATCAGGACATCCTGCCTTTCGGGCGCGGCACCCAGCGGCTCGAAGAAGTGCTGGCCCTGCGTTTCCCGCAAGCGCGCATCCTGCGCGTCGACCGCGATTCGGCCAAAAGCCGCAAGCAGTGGGAAGTGCTGGTTGAAAAGATTCACGGTGGCGAGGCCGACATCCTGGTCGGCACCCAGATGCTGGCCAAGGGCCACGACTTCCCGAAACTGACGCTGGTGGGCGCCCTCGGTGCCGATGCCGCGCTGTTCGCTTCCGACTGGCGCGCGCCCGAACGCTTGTTCGCCCAGTTGATGCAGGTGGCCGGGCGTGCCGGGCGTGCCGAGCTGCCGGGCGAAGTGTTGATCCAGACGCAGTTTCCCGACCATCCGCTGTTCGCCTCGCTGGTTCGTCACGACTACCCGGGCTTCGCCAACGAGCAACTCAAGGAGCGCGAGCAGGCCGGCTTTCCGCCCTACACCTACCAGGCCATGCTGCGCGCCGAGGCGCCACAGATTGCCGATTCCCTGGCTTTTCTGGCAGCGGCGCGTGCCTGGCCGCCGCTTGCGGCGCATGCCGAAGTGATGCTCTACGATCCGGTGCCGATGCGTCTGGCGCGCCGCGCCAACCTGGAGCGTGCGCAATTGCTGATCGAGTCGCCATCGCGGCGAGCTCTGCAAGCCTTCCTCAGCGAGTGGGGTGTCGCGCTCGCTGCCATCAAGGCGCCCTCTCGCCTGCGCTGGCATCTGGAGGTTGATCCACTCGAATTTTGATCCTGAAAACCTCAGTTGCTCACCTTTGTGGTGAGGTTTTTAGACCGGTTAGGTTGATGGGCCTTGCAGCCTGTAGCAGAACGGATTCGCCGTCGGGCAAATCGTTCGTTGCGCTCGATGCCACCCTTCAAGCCTGGCATCGGGCAGAGTAAGCACGGTCAAACGGCACTCGACTCAAGGCCACAATTCCTGCAACCACCGCCTTCATGAAATTGAATCCCGTTATTTCAGGGTCTATATTTAAAAAGTTGTGATTTACAAGGAGTCGGTCATGAGCAGTTTCGGTTCTACTGAAAAAGGGGCTTCCAGTCTAGACCTGACGGGTTTCAGTACCTATGAGGGTTTGATGACCAAGCTTCAGCAACGTCTCGATCCCTTTGGCGTGACGACTTCAATACTCAATGCACAGGTGGCGTGGCTGATGCATCCACAGGAGTTGTCGCGCGCCATCAGCGGGATGTCAGGCGATGCGCTGGCCTTGCAGACGCACCTCATGCGCCGTGCCTTCGGCATGCCGGCTCAGGATGTGATCAAACCGAATGCTGATGATGCACGCTTTGCCGATCCGGTCTGGAACGTAGAACCGACCTGGGACATCATCAAGGAATCGTATCTTGCCTTCACTCGCCGGCTCGAAGACATGCTTTTCGAAACGCCCGGTCTTTCCGAGAAGGAGCGCCGGCGCGCTGCTTTCTGGGTCCGGGAGTGGCTCAATGCGATGGCGCCGACCAATTTCTTTTTCACCAACCCGCTGGCCCTGAAAAAGTACGTCGAGACCAATGGAGAAAGCCTGACAAAAGGCTGGAAGAACCTTATGCGCGATGTCGATGCGAAAAACATCCTGATGGTCGAAGCCGATGCGTTCAAGGTCGGCACTGATTTGGCGACCACGCCTGGGCGGGTGGTTTTTCGCAACCGCATGCTGGAGTTGATCCACTACACACCGACCACTGCCAAGGTGCACAAAACACCGATCGTCATCATCATGCCGTGGATCAACAAGTTCTACATCCTCGATTTGACGCCGAAAAAGAGCATGGTCAAGTACCTGACCGACCAGGGGTACAGCGTGTTCATCACCAGTTGGAAAAACCCGACCGCCGAGATGTCCGATATCGGTTTCGATGACTACCTGAGCGAGGGCGTCGATCAGGTAGTCCATAAAGTGTGCGATCTGTGCCAGGTGCAGCAGGTGCATCTGGCCGGCTACTGCATTGGCGGTACGCTGGTGGCAACCTACCTGGCCTGGGCCAATCGACACTATGGCGAGAACGAAACGCCGGTGGCGCACTGGACACTGTTTACCACGCTGACCGATTTCTCCAAACCCGGCGACATTGACGTATTCATCGACGAGGGTGCCATTCGTGCGCTTGAGGAGAAGATGACGCAAGTCGGCTATCTCGACGGTGACGACATGGCATCGAGTTTCCGCCTGTTGCGCTCGAACAGCCTGGTCTGGCATTACTTCGAGAAGAGTTATCTGTTTGGCGAGCCGTTGCCGGCTTTTGACGTGCTGTTCTGGAATATGGACACCACCCGCATGCCGGCGGCGATGCACTCGTTCTACCTGCGCCAGATGTACCTGCACAACAACCTGATGAAGCGCGATGCGCTGACCATCGCCGGCGAGCCGATCGACCTGGATCGCATCAGTCAGCCGCTCTATGCGGTGAGCGCCGAAGACGATCACATCGTGCCCTGGCACCAGTCCTACCGTATCCGCAAGTACATCAACGTCAAGGCACGGGTGCGTTTTGTTCTGTCCACGTCTGGCCACATTCTTGGCATCGTCAACCCGGTCGTCAATCCGCCGAAGCGCAGTTTCTGGGTGGCCGAACCCGAACGTAACGAGCATTACGAACACTGGTTCGTGCGTGCCGAGAAAAAGCCGGGGTCGTGGTGGGAGGACTGGCTGGCCTGGCTCTCGCCGCAATGCGGGCCGATGGTGTCGCCGCTTGATCCAAAGGCGGCTTCCTATCCTGATCTCGGCCCGGCACCCGGCACTTACGTCTTCGAAAAGTAGCCAGTTTCTCACTTGAGGACCCGCAAGGATTGAGACCAATCGCAGCAGCAGCGACGTCTCGATTCGCTGTCCGCCCTGGAATAAGCAGATAGCCACTTCGGATTTTCGAAGATATTGTTGCAGATTCATGGTATCGGCAGAAGCAGCAAGTCTCTGCTCACACCCCCTATTTTGATGACATTGAATGCTCTTGCAGCACGGTCTATAGTGGGTTTGTGGAATTTTGTAAGGAGATTGCCATGAGCTATTTGGATTCCCCGATTGGTCGCTGTGAAGAGGCTCATGCGATGGTTCTGATTGATCAAACGCAGGAGCAATGTGCTGAAGAGCATGAATGTCCGGTTGGTCGTTATTGTCCATTGGCGGGATATTTTGCCGATATGCATGCGTCAGAACGTAAGCCGAAAGCTGTTGATGCTTCGGCTCGCAGGCGTGATTGAAAGAGTTCAGGGTTTGGTTCGCTGACGGGTTGTTTGTAGGGGACGCAAGGGTTTTGGTTCGTTGTTTTTCAGTGATGTTAGTGATTGGTGTATGGTTTTTGAGTATTTTTTGGGAGGTGTGAGGCGCAAAGGAATTTGCCTTACAGCCTCCCTTTTTCATGACATTGAATATGGTTTTTGGGGTGCCTATACTGGTAGTGTGATATTTGAAAGGAGTACATCATGAGCTACTTTGATTCCCCAATTGGACGGTGCGAAGCTGAACACACGTTAGTGCTGACTGATCAAACGCAACGGGAGTGTGCGTTTGAGCATGGATGTCCGCCGGGACGTAATTGCCCTCTGGATGGATGTTTTGCTGTGATTTCAGGCCTGTATGAGACGCAGGCACCTGTGCAGGTGTCGAAGCATTGATCCTGAAATCCTTGCGTAACAAAGGTAGTTGGTAATTTGATCTCGGCGCGAAAGATGCGTCTTTTGCGCTTTGCAAAACCGATGGTCGGGTTGTTGTTTGAATCCACCCGGCAGGTGTTTTGCTGCGTAAAGACGGCGGTTCGGGTTCGTTACTGAAGGTCGATCAGGCGTTCTGGTAGCCAACGAGAGTGCCAGAGCGCCTACGTAGTATCCGCAGTATTCAGCAGAAACTACGGATTTCCTTGTTCTCCGGATTTTGAGAGTATCTGGTTTTATTCCTCGGCATGCGTCGTGGTGTCAGCCTGTGGGGGAATACCGGATGGCAGTGGAAGCAGGGAGCGATCTATGTCGGACACGAGAGATGGTGTTGAAATTGTCACGAATGCGAGGAATGCTTTCCTTGCGGTGAATCCTCACTGGCTGGAGAGCATTGTTCACTTGTCTGACGAGATGGAAGTGGTGGCTTCCAGCGATATTCTTGATCAAAGTGGAGAAACATTGTGGGCCAAGGGAGTCCCTGCCACCAGACTGTTTGAGCGGAGGATGCTGGGGCGGCGTTTGCAACAGCCCTTGGAAGTCAGCCTGGATGTTTTGTGCGGGGTATCGCTGAAAAGCATCGTTGATGATTGCTTCGAGTTAATGAAAGCGAACCCGGCACTTGAGGTACTGGGGGGGATGAACGCGGCAAGAAAGGCCTTGCGCGGGGCAGGCAATCTGCCCCTGCCCGGGCCGGTCAAGTTGCTGCTCACGGCGGCCAGAGAGCACGACAAGAGAAGCTACACCAGCCGCTTGGCCGGAATGATCATTTGCTCCGGTCTTGCCGACGGTGTCGGCCTGAATGATCGTGATGCAGAATTGCTGATTCTTTCGGCACTGGTTTACGACTTCGGCCAAATATATACCGCACCTGAGTATCTGGACGGCAACCGCGTATTGCAACCGGCCGAATGGAAACATAGGGTCGTGCACCCCTGTGTCGGACGGGTTTTTCTCAAGGAGTTCACCGACTTGCCGCAGTCCGTTACCGACTGTGTTCTGCAGCATCATGAGCGACAGGACGGCAGCGGTTATCCGTTCCAGGTGACCGGAGCGAATATCAGTTCGCTGGGCAAGCTGATCGGTGTTGCCGATTCAGTATCGGCCATCGTCATGCGTAACGACTCGGGGTGTGACTCTGGGTATGCCGCAGGCCTCGGCGAACGGGTGGCAGTTGCCCTGCACATCGTTCCCGATGAATTTCCGCTGCCTGCCGTTACCTTCATCACCCGGGCGCTTGAGCTTCTCGACCAAGTCGGCGCACCCGCCGTTTCCGGCAATTTCGCGGAGCGGGTATTGCCGACCCTGCAACAGCTCAGGGCGGCTCGCCTGCTGGCCGAGGCACTGTCCAGCACCGGGCCAACCAAACACCTTGCCAGTGTTGGCGGATTCGCACTGAATACGATACGCCGCATCGACAAGAGCCTGCGGGCAACCGGTGTCTATGAGTTTTCACAAATTCAGGCACTGGAAAACGACCCGGCCTGCATGGGCAAAACCAGCCTTATGCTCGACGAGATCATCTGGCGACTGCGCAATCTGGCGCGCAACGTCTACCTGCGCACGGAGCAGAGCGGGTGCGTAAGCGATCTGGCGCATGTCACCGATCTTGTCGCCGTGCTCCACGCACGGCCCAGGGTAAATTTGTTCTAACCATCCTCCGTCATACCGGCGAAGGCCGGTATCCAGATTCGCCCATCTGATCAAGATGTTAAAAGACCTGTTTGATAAACGAACTGGCTCTGCACCCCAAGGGTATTTCCTGCGGGGCACATTTCCTTCGGTCAGATTCCGGGTCAAGCCCGGAATGACGGTAAATCAATGAGTTAGCGTTAGAACAAATTTACCTTGACTCGCGCCCCTAGCTCGTCTTGGTGCCTGCCCGTCTTCCGCTGATCAGCAGCCAGGCATAGGCCGCCGCCTGCACGGCAAATAAAAAGGCAAAGGCGTCACGGTGCGCAATTTCAATGCTGTACCCGCTGGCCTGGAGCAGATCGATCAGCACTCCCATTCCCCATTGCAGGCCGAAGGCACCGATAAATACCATCAGGTTGAAGGTCGCGTTGGCTCGCCCCGAAAGCGCGACCGGGAATCCGGCGGACATCTGCGGGTAAGCCAGCGTGCCGAAGCTCGAAAACACCCCGTAGGCTATCCACAATAGATAGTGCTGCTCAGCAGCCTGCGTAATGATCAACAGCATGGTCAGCAGGGACATCGCCATACCGCCGCTGAGTAAATGGTTTGGCCCGATACCGCGACGGGCGAGCCAAGTCGCCAACAACCCGATCAGGAGGTAGGCCGCCACCATCGCCGTGCTCATGGCCGCCAGATGATTGGCCGCCTGCGAGCGTGAATAGCCATTGACGTGAATCAGCCAGGCGCTCGACCACAGGCTTTGTACGGCCATGAAGCCGCCGATAAGGGCGAAGCCGAGCGGTGCGAAACGCCAGAAATGCCGGCTGGCCAACACCTGACTGACGCCAGTCAGTTGCGCGGACAGTGGCTCGGGGCGAGGGCTACCCGGCTTGTCGGGTACGCTGAAAAACACCCAGGCAGCCGTTGCCAGGGTCAAGCCGGAGAGGACGAAAAATATCTCGCGCCAGGTGGCGACGTGCAGCGCGGCATCGAGCGGAGCCGAGGCAGCCAAGGCACCGAGCGTGCCCGAAGTCATGATCCAGCCAGTCAGCGAAGCCTGTTTTTCCAGCGGAAACCACTGCGAAAAAGACTTGAACGAAGCCATCAGACAGGCCGAGACACCCAGGCCGATCAATCCTCTGCCAATAGCTAGCGTGCCAATTCCCTCGCCACAGGCAAAGACGGCGGCACCGGCGGCGGCGATCAGCAGCAGCACTGATTCGACCCGGCGCGCGCCAAAGCGGTCGAGCAGCACGCCAAGCGGCAACTGGGCAGCGCCGAAGGCCAGAAAATAGGCGCTGGTCAGGAGGCCGAGATCGGCCGCTCCAAGCGAAAGTTCGGCACTCAGCACCGGGCCGATCACTGCATTGGCAGTGCGGAAGTGGTAAGAGAGGAAATAGGCGCCGGCGAACGGCAGGAATAGTCTGACCCAGAGCATGGTGGCCTATTGATGAAGTTGAAGCACTAACAAGCGAAACACCAAGAGTACCTTATAAGTTCTTCATTACATAAATGATTTCACAGGATATAATCAGCAGGCTTACTGCAATCAAACCAAAAGAGGAGATGAAACATGGAAAGACGTTCATTTTTGAAAAAAGCAAGTGTCGGCCTGGCAGCCGGCGCCGTTGCGATGCCCGCGATTGCCCAGAATGCCCCGACCATCAAGTGGCGCCTGGCTTCCAGTTTCCCGAAGAGTCTTGACACCATCTATGGTGGCGCCGAACACATGGCCAAGCGCGTTTCCGAGGCCACTGGCGGCAAGTTCCAGATTCAGGTGTTTGCTGCAGGCGAAATTGTTCCGGGTCCCGGCGTGCTTGATGCGGTCAAGGACAACACAGTTGAAATGGGGCACACCGTCTCCTACTATTTTTTCGGCAAGGATCCGACGTACGCCTTTGACTGCGCGATTCCTTTCGGCATGACCAACCGGCAGATGGACGCCTGGTTCCGCTACGGCAATGGCACCAAGCTGATGGGTGATTTTTTCGCCAAAGTCAATATCATCCCGATTCCCTGTGGCAACACCGGTACGCAGATGGGCGGCTGGTTCCGCAAGGAAATCAAGACGGTCGCCGATTTGAATGGCCTGAAAATTCGGGTTGGCGGCTTTGCTGGCGCTGTCCTTTCCAAGCTTGGCGCTGTTCCGCAGCAGATTCCCGGCGGCGACATTTATCCGGCGCTGGAAAAAGGCACGATCGACGCCGCCGAATGGGTTGGCCCTTACGACGACCAGAAGCTCGGCTTCAACAAGGTGGCCAAGTTTTACTACTACCCCGGCTGGTGGGAGGGTGGCCCGCAGATATCGGCTTACGTCAACGCCAAGAAGTTTGCCGAACTGCCGAAGGAATACCAGGCCATTCTGCAACTCGCCTGTGCCGATGCCCACGTCGACATGATGTCAAAATACGACGCCAAGAATCCGACGGCGCTCAAGCAACTGGTCGGTTCCGGCACGCAGCTTCGCCAGTTCCCTAAAGAGGTCATGGATGCCTGTTACAAGGCGGCCATGGAACTTTACGCAGAAACTTCGGCGACCAACGCCGAGTTCAAGAAGGTCTACGACGACTACAAGAAATTCATGGACGACCAGAACCTGTGGCACCGAGTCGCCGAAGGTGCTTATTCAAACTATATGTTTAGCAAGCGATAAACTCGGATTGATCAGAGGCCGGTTTTCCGGCTTCTCAGCAAAGCAAACGGGAGCACTTGCTCCCGTTTGCTTTGCTGAGGTTATACTCAACAAGCACCTCTGGACGCCGCTCAAACAGGTCATCTACCACGTGCAGTTCAGGAGAGCCAATGAATACGTGCTTCTTCGAGCATACCACCTGTAGATCGCCTATCCATAAGGGCTGCGAGCCATATGCGCCAGAATAAACGGAAGCAGAGATGCCACGAATGGCTGGAAGCGCCCCCGAATATCCTGTGCAAAGTTCAAAATCCACCGCAGAGGCGCAAAGGTGACCGAAGGAAATGCAGAGCCGCAGAGGTTACGCAGAGAAAACCTATAAAAACAATGGGGTTCCTCTGCGCCTCTGTGCCTCTGCGGTAGGTGTTAAGGCCTAACCACCCTCACCGCTTATTTCGCCGGACCCTTCATCGAATCCATGATCGCTTTGTTGGCCGCTTCTTCCGCAGTTACCGTACTTGCCGGCGTGCTTTCCTGGCCCGGCGCCGTCGAAGATCCGCCGTAGTCCGAGGACGGCATTTCGATCTGCACTGAATCGAGATCGACCTTCACATCCTTGGTCAAGCCAAACGTCACCATCTGCGGGAACATGATCACCAGCCCGATCATGATGATCTGGATGCAGACGAAGGGAATGGCGCCCCAGTAAATGTCCGTCGTCTTGATCGTCGGCGGTGCCACCGAACGCAGGTAGAAGAGCGCGAAACCGAACGGCGGATGCATGAACGAAGTCTGCATATTCACCGCGAGCAACACGCCGAACCAGATCAGGTCGATGCCCAGTTTGTCGGCAACCGGCCCGAGCAAGGGAACGACGATGAACGACAGTTCGAAGAAATCGAGGAAGAAGGCGAGCAGGAAAATCAGGATGTTGGTCACGATCAGGAAACCGATCTGGCCGCCGGGCAGGTCGCTCAGAAGATGCTCGACCCAGCGGTGGCCATCGACCGCGTAGAAAGTGAGTGAGAAAACCCGGGCGCCGACCAGGATGAAGA
>NZ_JBMOJE010000034.1:0-41513 GCF_049316945.1 Propionivibrio sp.
AATGAAAGCCCTGCCCGTTCCCCTCACCCCCGACCCCTCTCCCAGAGGGCGAGGGGAGGTTCGAGAGTCGCTGGCGCGACTTTCACGTTAAACTGCGCCTCATGCCTGTTTTCCGCCCCTTTTGCCTGTCACTGTTCCTGCTGCTTGCTGCCTGCAGCAGCGAACAGAACGACCCCTATCCGGCCAGCGAACGCGGCAAGAACATCCTCTACTCGGCCTTCACCGAGCGGCCCAAGCACCTTGATCCGGTGCAATCCTACAGCGAAGATGAAATCACCTTTACGGCGCAGATCTACGAGCCGCCGCTGCAATACCACTATCTGAAGCGCCCCTACACGCTGATTCCGTCGACAGCGGTTTCCGTTCCGGTGCCGAGTTACTACGACAGCAAAGGCAAGGCGCTGCCAGCCGATGTGCAGTCCGACCTGATCGCACATAGTGTTTACGAGATTCGCATCCGCCCCGGCATCCGCTTCCAGCCACACCCGGCTTTCGCGCTTGATGAAAGTGGCAAACCTGCCTATGCGGATCTGGACAGTAACAAGCTGCGCGGCATCAATAGCATTGCCGACTTCGCGCACACCGGAACACGCGAACTGGTGGCCGACGACTATATCTACGAGATCAAGCGGCTGGCCCATCCGCGCCTGCATTCGCCGATCTTCGGCATGATGGCCGGGCGTATTGTCGGCCTGAAGGAACTTGGCGAGGCGCTGCACAGTGCGGCGAAAACCCTGCCCGCCGCTGCCTGGCTTGATCTTGACAACTTTCACCTCGACGGCGTGACGCGGGTCGATCGCTATACCTTTCGCATCAAGCTGAGCGGCAAGTATCCGCAGTTTCTCTACTGGCTGGCGATGCCCTTTTTCGCCCCGGTGCCGCGCGAAGTCGACCGCTTCTACGCGCAGCCCGGCATGGCCGGGAAGAACCTGACGCTCGACTGGTATCCGGTCGGAACCGGCCCCTACATGCTGGTCGAGAACAACCCGAACCGGCGCATGGTGCTCGAACGTAACCCCAACTTCCACGGCGAAACCTATCCTTGCGAAGGTGAGGCGGAAGATCGTGACGCTGGCCTGCTGGCCGACTGCGGCAAGCCGCTGCCGCTGATCGACAAGGCCGTTTTTTCGCGTGAAAAGGAAAGCATTCCTTACTGGAACAAGTTTCTGCAAGGCTATTTCGACGCTTCAGGCATTTCCTCCGACAGTTTCGATCAGGCGGTGCGCCTCAACGTCGGTGGCGATGTCCAGCTCTCGGACGAGATGCGTGCCAAGGGCATTCGTCTGCTGACCGGCGTGCGACCCTCGACTTTCTATATGGGTTTCAACATGCTCGATCCGGTGGTTGGCGGTAAGGACGGCGTCGGTCCGGAGCGCAGCAGGAAGTTGCGCCAGGCGCTGTCGATCGCCATCGATCAGGAAGAGTTCGTCTCGATCTTCATGAACGGGCGCGGCATTGCGGCGATGAGCCCATTGCCGCCGGGCATCTTTGGCTACCTTGAAGGCGAAGCGGGAATCAATCCGGTGGTCTACGACTGGGTCGATGGCAAGGCCCGACGCAAGCCGATTGAAACAGCCCGTAAACTGCTCGCCGAAGCCGGCTGGCAGGATGGACGCGACGCCAGGACCGGCGAGCCGCTGGTGCTTAATCTCGACACCACGAGCGGCGGCATGGGTGACAAGTCGCGGCTCGACTGGCTGACGCGCCAGTTCGCCAAGCTCGACATCCAGCTCGTCGTACGCTCGACCGACTTCAACCGTTTCCAGGAAAAGGTACGCAAGGGCGCGGTGCAGCTCTACTACCTCGGCTGGAACGCCGACTATCCCGACCCGGAGAATTTTTTCTTCCTGCTCGCCGGTTCCGAAGGCAAGGTGGCGAAAGCGGGAGAGAATGCCTCGAATTACGTCAATCCGGAATTCGACCGCCTGTTTGCCGAGATGAAGGACATGGAAAGCGACGGCCAGAGCGGCACGCAGCGCTTGTCCATCATCCGCCGCACGAACCGGATTCTGCAGGAGGATGCGCCGTGGATTTTCGGTTTCCACCCGAAGAGCTACACGCTCGGCCATGCCTGGCTGTACAACCGCAAACCGACCGATGTCGGCAACAACATCCTTAAATATCAGCGCATCGACGTTGCCGAGCGAGAAAAGCGACGGCGCGAATGGAACGAGCCGGTGCTCTGGCCGCTGGCGGCAGGCGGGTTGCTGCTAATCTCCGTGATCCTGCCGGCGTTCATCAGCTATCGCCGGCGCGAGCGCGGCACGGCGCGTTGAGAACTTCATGAATAAAAAAGATTTTCACCGCAGAGTCACAGAGGCGCAGAGAAAAGCCTCAGAGAAAACCAAGATTTTCTCTGCGGTACCTCTGCGCCTCTGCGGCTCTGCATTTCCTTCGGTCACCTCTGCGGTAAGTTTTTTCCCCTAGGCATAGGATATATTCGCCCCATGCTTGCCTACCTCCTGCGCCGACTGCTCTACGCCATACCGATCCTGATCGGGGTGAATCTGATTACCTTCGCGCTGTTCTTCGTCGTCAATACGCCGGATGACATGGCGCGCATGCAGCTCGGGGTGAAGCGCGTGACGCCCGAGGCGATAGCCAAGTGGAAGGGCGAACGCGGCTACGACAAACCACTGTTCGTCAATACGCAGGCCGAAGGCGTCGGCGTGCTGACCGATACCATCCTGTTCACCAAGTCGGCACGCATGTTCGTCGGCGATTTCGGGCGCGCCGAGGACGGCCGCGACATCGCCAAGGAAATCACCTCGCGCATGGGGCCTTCGCTGGCTATCGCGTTGCCGACCTTCATCCTCGGATTGTTCGTGACGGTCAGCTTTGCCCTGCTGCTGGTTTTCTTTCGCGCCAGCTATCTCGACTTCTGGGGCGTCGTGCTGTGCGTGGCGATGATGTCGATTTCCGGGCTCTTCTACATCATCGGCGGCCAGTTTCTGATCAGCAAGCTGTGGCGTCTGGTGCCGATCTCGGGCTTCAGCGGCGGTCTGGATGGCTGGAAATTCCTCATCCTGCCGGTGCTGATCGGGGTCATTTCCGGCATCGGTTCGTCGGCGCGCTGGTATCGCACCATTTTCCTTGAGGAGATCAGCAAGGATTACGTGCGCACGGCACGCGCCAAGGGGCTTTCCGAGCTGACCGTGCTCTTCCGCCATGTGCTGCGCAATGCCATGATTCCCATCCTGACCGGCGTCGTCGTCGTCATCCCGCTGCTGTTCATGGGCTCGCTGCTCACCGAATCGTTCTTCGGCATTCCCGGGCTGGGCAGCTACACCATTGACGCCATCAACGCGCAGGATTTCGCGGTGGTGCGCGCCATGGTCTTCATCGGCTCGGTGCTATACATCGTCGGCCTGATTCTTACCGACATTTCCTATACCTTCGTTGATCCACGGATACGGTTTGAGTGAACTGATGAACACTTTAACGTCCACCGCTAAGGCGCTAAGTAGCAAAGGTAACGCAAAGGAGAACGGAGAATGCCTATTGGAATTCAGAGTGGCATCTACCAAGCGCCTTTCTTTGCGTAACCTTCGCGCTCTTTGCGCCTTCGCGGTGGACGTTACTCCGTCGGGATCGCCCAGATGACTTTCCTTCCCGTCATTCTCTGGTCCGACGTGCTGATCTGGCTGCTGGTGGTGGCCGCGCTGGTACTCGGCGTGCTGTCGTTGCGCAATCCGCCGCTGCGTGCGGCTTGGCGGCGGGTCGGGCGCAGCCGTTCGGGGATGGCCGCGGCGACGGTGCTGATCGCCTTCGTGCTGGTCGGCCTGCTCGACTCGATTCATTTCCGGACCCGGCTCGAAACTCGCGATAACGGAAACGCCGGGCAACAGCCGGTGGCCTACGCCATCGAAGTGCTGTCCTTGCTCGATGCCGTGGCGACGCCGCTGCGCATGCGCAACGAGAAAACTTACTCCGAACCGCTGGCGACGCGTGCCTACGCCAAGGAATCGATCGAAGTACGCGATGGCGAAGGCAGGGTTCAGTTGCTGCGCGATTTCCCGCGCCTGAAGCACGGCGGCGCGCATCTGGGCGATAACGATGAGCAGCGCGCTGCCGATGTCGGCCAGCGACTGCTGGCTGCAGGAGCGCTTGCCTGCTTGCTGTGGGGGTGCATTGCCCTGGGATGCACGTATTCATTGGCTCGCAGCGAGGCATGCTCGCTGAGCAAGGCGTGGCGCGGTCTCTGGCGTGGCGATACGGATTTTGCATGGAGTGCGGTGCTGATCACCCTCGGTGCGCTGCTTCTGCTGGTGCTGCCGCTGGCCACGCTGTGCGTCGATTACCACGTCTTCGGCACCGACAAGGTCGGGCAGGATGTGTTTTATCAGGTGCTCAAGAGTATTCGCACGGCGCTGGTGATCGGGCTGGTGACGACGCTGGTCATGCTGCCGCTGTCGATCCTGCTCGGCATTCTGGCTGGCTATTTCCGCGGCTGGGTCGATGACGTGATCCAGTATCTCTACACCACGCTCAGCTCGATTCCCGGCGTGCTGCTGATCGCCGCTGCCGTGCTGATGATGCAGGTAGTCATCGACACCCATCCGCAATGGTTCGCCACCGCCGCCGAACGCGCCGACCTGCGCCTGCTGGCGCTGTGCTTCATTCTCGGCGTAACCAGCTGGACCGGGCTGTGCCGGTTGCTGCGCGGCGAAACGCTGAAGCTGCGCGAGCTCGAATACATCCAGGCCGCGCAAGCCTTTGGCGTCTCCGACCTGCGCATCATCCTGCGCCACATCCTGCCCAACCTGATGCATATCGTGATCATCGCGCTGGTCATGGATTTTTCCAGCCTGGTGCTGGCCGAGGCGGTCCTGTCCTACGTCGGCATCGGCGTCGATCCGACGATGATCAGCTTCGGCACGATGATCAACAACGCGCGCATGGAGCTGGCGCGCGAACCGATGGTCTGGTGGTCGCTGGCCGCTGCTTTCGTCTTCATGTTTGCGCTGGTGCTGGCGGCCAATCTGCTGGCCGACGCGGTGCGCGACGCCTTCGATCCGCGCATGGCGGGTTCGGCATGAGCCGCGACGAAATGATCCTGAGCGTGCGCGGCCTGCGCATGGGCTTTGCCAGCGGTTTCGCCCGCACCCGCCAGGTGCTGGCAGCGGTTGACGGTATCGACTTCGAGTTGCATGGCGGCGAAACCCTGGCGCTGCTCGGCGAATCAGGCTGCGGAAAATCGGCCACCGCGCTCTCGCTGCTTCGCCTGCTGCCGGCGGCGGGGCGCATTCTCGGCGGCGAGGTGCGCTTCGAAGGAAACGATCTGCTGCAGTTGCCGGAATCCGAAATGCGCGCTGTGCGCGGCGGCGGCATGGCCATGATCTTCCAGGAACCGGCGACCAGCCTCAACCCGGTGCTGACTGTCGGTCGGCAGATCGGCGAGGTATTGGAGCGCCATCTCGCCTTGACTGGCAGCGCCGCGCGCGAACGTGCGCTCGAACTGCTCAACGCGGTGGGCATTGCCGACGCTCAGCGCCGTCTCGACGAGTTCCCGTTCCAGCTCTCCGGCGGCATGAAACAGCGCGTGATGATCGCCGTGGCGCTGGCCGGGAATCCACGTTTATTGATCGCCGACGAGCCGACCACCGCGCTCGATGTCACCATTCAGGCGCAGATTCTCGACCTGTTGCGCCGCCTGCAGGCCGAACGCGGCATGGGTATGTTGCTGATCACGCACGACCTCGGCGTCGTCGCGCAAATGGCGCATCGGATTGGCGTCATGTATGCGGGGCAAATCGTCGAGGAAGCGCCGCGTGATGCCTTCTTCGCTGCGCCGCTCCATCCCTACACGCAGAAGCTGTTTGCCGCACTGCCCGACCTGACCCGGCGCGGCGGACGGCTGGAAACGATTGCCGGCCAGGTGCCGGCGCTGTCGGCGATGCCAAACGGCTGCCGCTTTGCCGAACGCTGTCCCCACGCCTGGGCGCGCTGCCGCGACGAGTCGCCGGGCTGGCATGAGGCGGGTGGAGGTCACCGCGTGCGCTGTCATCTACTCGATGAACCCGCCAGGAAAGTCGCCACCACGCCAAACATTGCAGCGCCCACGCCTTTACTCCTCACTCCTCACCCCTCACTCCTCACCGTTGCAAACCTGCTCGTCCACTTCCCGATCCGCCGTGGCGTCTTGCAACGCACCGTTGGCTACGTCAAGGCTGTCGATGGCGTTTCGCTTGATCTGGTGCGCGGCCAGACGCTGGCCCTGGTTGGCGAATCGGGTTGCGGCAAGACCACGGTGGGCAAGGCCATCCTGCAACTGATCAAGCCAACCGGCGGCAGCGTTCAGTTAGAAGGGCGCGAACTGAGTGGCCTCTCGCGCAGCGCATTGCGCCCGTTGCGCCGGCGCATGCAGATGATTTTTCAGGACCCGTTTGCCTCGCTCAACCCGCGCCTTTCGGTCGGCGAGATCATCGGCGAGGGTATGAGCGCGCTCGGCATCAAGTCGCAGGAGTCTGACAATAAAGCGGCCATCACCGCGCTGCTGCAGCAGGTCGGGCTCGATGCGGCGGCGGCTCTGCGTTATCCGCACGAGTTTTCCGGCGGACAGCGGCAGCGTATTGCCATTGCCCGCGTGCTGGCGGTCCAGCCGGAACTGATCGTTTGCGACGAGCCGACCTCGGCGCTCGACGTCTCGGTGCAGGCGCAGATTCTCAACCTGCTCAAGGCACTGCAGGACGATCTCGGGTTGGCCTACCTGTTCATCACCCACAATTTTGCCGTCGTCGAGTATCTGGCGCATGAAGTGGCGGTGATGTACCTCGGCCGCATCGTCGAACGCGGCCGCGTCGATGAAGTGCTGCGTTCGCCGCAGCACCCCTACACCAAGGCGCTGCTCTCTGCCGTGCCCAGCCCGCGCCTGGATGCGCAACCGGAATTCATCCGCCTGGCGGGTGAAATGCCGTCACCGGCCAATCCGCCCGTCGGCTGTCACTTCCATCCGCGTTGTGCGCAGGCCAGCGCGTCCTGCCGTGCGAGCTATCCCGAAATAAGCCAGGTGACGGCGAGCCATACGGTGCACTGCCACCTGTATCGGTAATTGCGCGCTGGCCAGGTTTATAAAGGCTCAGTTCGCCTTGATCTTTGGTAAGCCTCTCAAGCGCCATACTCACCTTCAGGCTAAGAAGCTGGCTGAGAAGATGGGGTGAAAACAGGATGGGAACGCTGATAAGAATCGGGGCTTGGCGAGTGATGATCTACACTCATGACCATGCACCTGCTCATGTGCACTTAGTGGGGCCCGATGGTCGGGCTAAAATTGCGCTGAACTGCCCTGGTGGTCCAGTTGTACTGGTTGAGGCAAGAGGAAGCATTGATGAGGGAACGCCAAGGCGCGCTCTAACTCAAATTGAGCAGGCGCTTTCTACACTCTGCGAAGATTGGAGGTTAATACATGGAACCTGTTGACGAAATGATCGCCCGCGCAATGAAGCGTGGCGAAGAAGCAGCAGTCGTCGAGCCTCGCGCTGTCAGCGTCCGCTTTGACACTGTCCGTAATCGGCTTGTCCTGGAATTCGAAGGGGATGTCGAATTGGCTATTCCTGCCGGCGCACTTGGTTTACCGGCAACAGCCGACCTGTCGGATGTTCGGCTGGAAGGCGGTGGTTTCGATCTTTATTTTCCGTCGATTGATGAAGGTGCTTTTGTGCCTGACTTGGCGCGAGCCGCGATTGAGCATCGATTGGCGGCTTGATAATTCCTTTTTAAGGTTCTCGCATAAACACCGGAAAAATCGAAAAACCGGGCAAAACTGTGGTCCGTCCCTGAGGTTACGTTTAAAAAAACAATGCGAAGCTGACACCTTTGATTTCTACTTTGATTTCTGTTTACCCTGAGCACCGAATGGCGGGTAGTTTAAAATCAACCCGAATGCATGAATCGGAGATAAACCATGTCGCTGCCGGCTGAAGTTAAAATTCTCAGTACCGAGGAATACCTGCGCTGGGAAGCCAGTCAGCCGGGAAAACACGAATATGTCACCGGAGAAGTCTTTGCCATGGGCGGTGCTTCCAGGCGACACGTCACCGTTTCAGGGAACCTGTTGGCAGCCCTCGACGATGCCCTGTCCGGCTCATCATGCCGCGTCTATATGGCTGACATGAAAATTGAGGTCGTCACCAAAAACCGTTTTTTCTATCCTGATGTCTTCGTCACCTGCCATCCGGACGACCATCGCGAAGAACTGGTCATGCACCATCCCGTTCTGGTTGCCGAAGTACTTTCCCCATCTACCGCCGCCTATGACCGTGGCGACAAGTTCATTGCCTACCGAAGCCTGCCGTCCCTGAAGGAATACCTGCTGATCGACCCCGACCAGCAGCAGGTTGAGCTTTTCCGCAAAGGCTCGGACGGACTTTGGGTCTTGCACGATTTCGCTCCCGGCGAAACGGTGCAACTGGCAAGTGTCGAGACTGCAATTTCATGGGGACGCTTGTATCGAAACGTCGATTGAAGGATTTCGGCTGGAGCGGGAATTAGAACCGTGGTCTGACCCCGGTTTCCGTCCCCCCGGTTTCCGGTGCCCTATCACGCAAGCCCTATGCCTTTATGGCTATAGAACAAATCAATCGTAAGTGCTAAGGTTCGAAGCAAATTCCATCGCAAGCGTGACGACTGTTCGGGAAGCCGGTTGACAAGCATTTTCGGTCTCGTGTCTTTTGTTTTACATCCATTTGATTGGCTGGTTTCTTCCCCAAAGAACTATCCGACTGAGGAAAGTCACTCCAACGCTTGTTCATGGTTATTTATTCAAACCTGAAAAAAGCCAGGAACCCAATATGCACGAAGATCCGTTGAGGTAGTAAATTCATGATGATCAAAAGAAAGTTGCAGGCTCTGGCCCTGGTTACGATCGTCGGCCTGAGCTTGATTCAGTTAGCTACGATTACTGGCCTAAATTCCATGCGAGATGCTGAAAATACAGCGCAGCGGCGCGAAGGTTATTCGCTGATGCTCGGCGAAATGAAAGCCAGCGCCGTTTCGACAATCATGTTGGACCCAACGCTCAAGGAAACGCAGGAAGTGTTCGCTGATGCTGAAAAGAACATCCGCGAAATTCAGGGCAAGGTAATCAACATCATTAAACGGCCAGAGATTCGCGACGAGTTCAAGACATTTGTCGTCAAGTGGTCACAATATGCCAAGGACTCCCAGCAACTGATCGCGCTGGCCGCCACCGATATCAAATCGGCCAACGACAGGCTTGTGCCGCTTTACAACAACCAGTTCAAACCATTTCAGAAGGGCCTGGATAAATTCGTGTTGGAGCGGCTGGCCGAGGCCAAGGCCGCACGTGAAGTAGCGGAAAGAATTTCCGTCCGTGTTTATTGGACCAATATCTCGTTGATCATACTCGTTGCAGTTATCAACATCGCGCTGGTATTCAGTATCTCCGCAGGATTGCAGAAGAGCCTGTCTGGCATCCAGCAGAAGATTGCCCGCTTGAGACAGGGCGATCTGACCGAACGGCTGCCTGTCGAGGGAAACGATGAACTGAGCCAGATTGCCTCTGGGGTCAATGATTTCGTAAGCGAGATGCAAAACATTTTGCGTAATCTGCGCGGCAGTGCGAGTGAGGTTTCCGAAGCTGCATCCGAACTTACGAGTACCGCTCGCCAAGTCGCCAGCAACTCTGCGAGCCAGTCGGACTCGGCAGCATCGACTGCAGCTGCCATTGAGCAGATGAGCGTCTGTGTGGCATCTATCGCAGAAACGACCGGCGAAGTACGCCAGCTTTCCAATGCCAGTCTGGAGGACTCACTTAGAGGTAACCAGAGTATCTCGGAATTGCAGCAAGAACTCGCCAAAGTCCAGATTGATGTTGACGCGATAGCGGTGCAAGTGAGGGAATTCGTCAGCGATACCAACGCAATCGCCGGTATGACCAAGCAGATCCGGGGAATTGCCGACCAAACCAACCTGCTGGCGCTGAATGCTGCCATTGAGGCTGCTCGCGCTGGAGAACAAGGCCGTGGCTTTGCTGTCGTGGCAGACGAAGTGCGCAAGCTGGCAGAACATTCTTCCAGGTCGGCGGGGGAGATCGCGGCAGTAACTGAAAACTTGAATGGCAAATCATCGATGGTCGATCGGTCCGTCGAAGGTGGTCTGAAGTCCCTCGCGGCTAGCATCGTAGTCGTGAACAATCTCGCGCAAGTTCTCTCACGCTCCACCCAATCGGTGCAGAACACGAATTCGGGCGTTGATGAGGTGACAGCCTCGGTTCAGGAACAGAAGACGGCAAGCGCCAGCATTGCACGAAATGTCGAAGAAATAGCGCAGATGGCCGAAACTAATCATCTGGCTAGTCTGGACAGTTCCGCTGCCTCGGCCAGGCTGGAGCAGTTGGCAGTTTCCCTAAAGGGGATGGTCGCCGGTTTCAAGGTCTAGGGATATTTGTTTTGAGAAAGAATAGGGGGCGGACTCCCATTGCGCCTGCAACTAGGCGGATCGATGGAGTCTGACCCCTTTGATTCACGTAGTCGTGAACAATCTCGCGCAAGTTCTCTCACGCTCCACCCAATCGGTGCAGAACACGAATTCGGGCGTTGATGAGGTGACAGCCTCGGTTCAGGAACAGAAGACGGCAAGCGCCAGCATTGCACGAAATGTCGAAGAAATAGCGCAGATGGCCGAAACTAATCATCTGGCTAGTCTGGACAGTTCCGCTGCCTCGGCCAGGCTGGAGCAGTTGGCAGTTTCCCTAAAGGGGATGGTCGCCGGTTTCAAGGTCTAGGGATATTTGTTTTGAGAAAGAATAGGGGGCGGACTCCCATTGCGCCTGCAACTAGGCGGATCGATGGAGTCTGACCCCTTTGATTTGTTGGCGCTCACGACACAGTTATTCAAGACGCCTGTCCTGCTTTCCTTTCGGGCCGATCAATGCGCCGGAAAAATATGGGACAAGAATAGGGGGCAAACTCCCATTGTTTTTCCTCTGGGCGCTTCCTTGCAAGAATAGGGGACGGACTCCCATTGTTTTTCCGCTGAAAGCCCCTCGAATTGGCGCTCTGCAACGTTACCATCCTGTGAACCAGGAAAACAGGGGACGTACCACGGTTTCTGTTTTTTTCGGCTCTGAAAGCCGGGATCACTGGCTGGCGAATGGGTTGAGTATTCGAACATCACCGACTAACTCTCCCGTATTCATGTCTTCGCTATAGAGCACGCAACAGCCTGCGGTCTGTGCGCTGGCGAGCACGATCGCATCGTAAAACGCGACACTGCGAATCTGGTGCAAGTCCAGCCCGGCCCGGATGATGGCCGGGGTCACTTGAATGACTTCAAACTGTTCGTACAAATCCTGTTGTGCACGAATGTACTGGGGCGAAAGTTTGAGCTTTTTAAGCGCGACGTTGCAATACTCCTGGAGCACCTGGGTGGATAGCACACCACTCGCGTCTTCGTAAAGCTGCCTGAGAAGTGCAAGTGCCGCTTTCTGCTTCGCGGGTACGTCGCTTGCCTCGGCGTAAATAAGGATGTTGGTGTCGATGAAACTGCGGGTCGCCATACGCTCAACGCTCGTTGGCTTCGTCGCGATTAAAGTGCCAAGTACCCAACTGCGCCTGCGACTGCAAGCAGCGTGCTTCAAACTGTGCCCATTTTTGACCACGGTTGGCACCGCCTGCCAGTTGTTCAAGGTAGTCGCGTACAACTTGATTCAGGCTTTTACCCATTTTCTTGGCCGCTTCACGTGCACGCTGAGCAACTTGTTCGTCTACGGAAAGAGTGATGTTCATGGCTGTCTCCATTGAATGTTGTTACACATATTATGTGCGCACGATTTACCTGTTGTCAAAGAAAAGCCTTGTCCAAAAGGTAAGCGCCTGCCATCGAAGGCGCCAGGCACGGAATCAATTTCGACCCTTGGCCGCAGCGTCGTGCGCGACCGACCGACGCTGCGCTGCCACCTGCATCAAGAATCAGGGGTTCTGAATGGTCAGCGTCTTGCCCGCCGTCAGCGCATTGGGCGAGAGGCGGTTCCAGCGCAGCAGATCGTCCTTGCTGACCTTGAAGCGTTTGGCAATCGAGGCCAGCGTGTCGCCGCGACGAACGGTGTAGTGGGTGATCTTTGGCGCTTTCTGGGGGCTGGGACGCTGTATTGACTTGATCTCCGCCTTGCCGTGCTTGCTTTCGCTCTTTGCCGCAGTCTCGTTCGCGCCAGCTACTGTCAGACGGGTGCCGGCGGCGATCTTGTCATTGCGCAGATGGTTGATTCGCTTCAATTCGGTCACGGTCATGCCGTAGCGCCTGGCGATCACCGGCAGTGTTTCACCCTTGCGCACGGTATGTGTTTGACTGGCTTTCTCAGGCACCGGGTCGGCGGCCGGCAGGCGGGGCTGTTCGGCTAGCGCGTCCATGTCGAGCGGTTCTCCGCCCTCCTGCCCGGCGACCAGCAAGGTTAATCCCGGACTGACCTTGATGCGACCGGTAATGCTGTTTGCTTCCTTCAGATTGGCGACCGTCATGCCGAAGCGCGGAGCGATCTTTTCCAGTTTGTCGCCTGGGCGAACGGTGTAGGACTGCCAGGAGGAAAGCGGCTGGTTGCTGCCTTCATGGGCTTCGAGATTGCTCACGAAGGTATCCATCTTGTCCGCCGGGATGACCATCGTCGACTCGGATTTGATGACCGGCCGGTTGTGCGCCGGGTTGAGCGCAACAAATTCCTTGACCTGCATTCCGGCCAGCCTGGCAGCAACCTTGACGTCGATATTGGAGGTTTTGGTGACGGTACCGAAGTAGGGGCGGTTGGCGATCTTCAGCAGATTGAATTCGGCCACCAGCGCCGGATTGCTGAAAATATTCTTCAACGCCTGCAGCTTGGGAACGTAGTTTTTTGTTTCGCCCGGCATGGTCAGGCTCAGGTAATCGGTAGGCATGCCCAGCGCCCGGTTCTTGTTGACTGCCCGGCCAACGGCGCCTTCGCCCCAGTTGTAGGAGGCCAGCGCCAGATGCCAGTCGCCGTGCATTTCGTAGATCGATTGCAGGTAGTCGAGCGCCGCGTTGGTCGAGGCGACGACGTCGCGCCGGTCATCCTTCCACCAGTTCTGGTCGAGGTTGTAGCGTTTGCCGGTCGATGGAATGAACTGCCACAGGCCGGAAGCCTTGGCGCGTGAGTAGGCCATCGGGTTGAAGGAGCTCTCGACCATCGGCAGCAAGGCAATTTCCATGGGCATGCCACGCTTGTCGAGTTCCTCGACGATGTAGTGCAGGTAGAGGCTGCTGCGCTGGACCATCCGGCGCAGGGACTCGGGACGGTTCATGTACCACTGCTGGTGGTAAAGCACGAGATCGTTGTTGATGTCGGGCATTGAAAAACCGTTGCGCATGCGCTGGAAAAGATCGTCTGTTTCAGAAGTCAGATCGATGGTCTGCAGACCCTGCGGCGAAACGGGGATTTCCACGGACGGAAGGCTGCGGTCGGCACGCACCGAACCCGTTCTTGATCCGGGCGCCCGGAGGTTCGAGTAAGGTTTAAGCGGCTCGGGTTGCGGTTCCTGCGACACGGTGGCGCAGCCTGACAGCAGGAAAACTGCATAAGCGACTATTGAAAATATGAAACGTGGCGTCATCCGTATTTCCTGTGCTGGTCCGCTTCGAGGGCGGGGCGGTAGTCCCACAGTGGCCGAGATTGCCTGATCGAATGTTCCCAATGAAACTGATTGATTATAGCGCAAGCCAGTAGGCACAGCAGGGGTTGCCAGTGTGTTTCGGGACATCGACAGCTACGATTCTGGCGGGCAAAAGCGATAAACCCGGTAGCCAAGCTGATTGGCGCTTGATATACCTCGTTGTATTTAAGTGGTATACGTGGAAGCAGGTAGCATTTTCGGCCGATTTTGACGTGTTCGTTACCTGTCATAAGCCGGCGAACATGAACGATCGCCAGGCAAGCGGGTCAATGGATACGCCGGATGGATCTTCCTCATCACACTAGGCCGGCTAAGATCAGTAGCAGAAAAATGGAAAGCGCCTCATATGAAATCCAAAAAAGTACTACAGATCGTACGCGCCCTCGACTTCGCCGCCTGGGCGCATTCGGCGCAGCGGCGCAAGGGCGGTGAACGTGAGCCCTACGTCAATCACCTGACCGAGGTGGCGCATCTGGTAGCGCAGGCGACCGGTGGCAAGGACGAAAAGTTGATCATCGCCGCGCTGCTGCACGATGTGCTGGAAGATCAGTCGATGCGCGTGACTTACGCGATGCTGGTTGAGAATTTCGGCAAGCGGATAGCGAAGATCGTCCTGGAAGTCACCGACGACAAGTCATTGGAGAAAGCCGAGCGCAAGCGTCTGCAGGTGGAGCATGCGCCGCATCTGTCGCGGCGCGCGAGGATTCTCAAGATCGCCGACAAGGCGGCTAACCTCAATTCGATTCTGGAAACTCCGCCGCGCGACTGGTCGTTGACTCGGCAGCGCGAGTACTTTGCCTGGGCGGCCGAGGTGGTGGCGGGCTGTCGTGGTGTCAATGAATGGATCGAAGCGCTGTTCGACGACCGCTTGAAACAGGGGAAATTCTGATCGGCGCGTTGTGGGGAGTGAATTTTGCCTGACGATTTCCAGCGCTGTGCTGAACTGATCGACCAGGCCGACGGGCTGCTGATTACGGCGGGCGCCGGCATCGGCGTCGATTCCGGGCTGCCGGATTTTCGCGGGCCGCAGGGGTTCTGGGGCGCTTATCCGGCGCTTGGCCGGGCGCGGATTCCCTTCGAGCGAATCGCCAGTCCTTCGGCTTTTACGGCCAACCCGAGGCTGGCCTGGGGCTTTTACGGGCACCGCCTGAATCTTTACCGGGCGACGGTACCGCACGCGGGTTTCCAGATTCTGCGCCGGATCGGCAAACTGATGGCGGAAGGCTGCTTCGTGTTTACCAGCAATGTGGACGGCCAGTTCCATAAGGCCGGTTTCGACACGCAGCGCATCAACGAGTGTCACGGTTCGATTCATCACCTGCAGTGTCTGGCGGGGTGTACGAACGCTATCTGGCCGGCCGATGCGTTTTTTCCCGAGATCGACCAGGAGAATTGCCTGCTGACTTCGGAGTTCCCCGAGTGTCCGCACTGCAAGGGCATTGCCCGCCCGAATATCCTGATGTTCGGCGACTGGGGCTGGCTGGAACAGCGTTCTGCCGCACAGAATCAGCGCATGCAGGCGTGGCTGCGCAGGGTCGAGCGGCTGCTGGTGATCGAGGTCGGCGCCGGCACCAATATTCCGACCGTGCGCTTGATGGGCGAATCGGTGCCGGGCCGGCTGATCCGTATCAACCCGACTGAGCCGGATCTGGGGCTCGCCGAGGGTGTGTCGATGGCCTGCGGCGGGCTGGAGGCGCTGCGCGGGATTGCGGCGGCTGCTCAGTTGCGCAGTTCGGAATAGCCCTGAGAGGTTGTGAAAAATTCATTTCAGCCTGATTTTCTCGCTCGTCACCCCGGCGAAGGCCGGGGTCCAGCTCGTCTATCTAATTGTTTTCATGGATATCAGATGAACGAACTGGATTCCGGCTTTCGCCGGAATGAGCGCAAAGCCTGGCCTCGGGCCACGGTCATGGATGATTGCGCCAATTAATTCACAGACTCTGAGAGGCAATGAATACGGGCGTCTTGAGACAGCATGCCGTGCAAGCCCGTGTTTATCGACCTCTTGCGGCATGCCACCTGCAGATCGCCTATTCACGCGCCTTGCAGGGCGACCATCCTATTTCACGACATTCTCAATGTGCTCGATCATCAACTGCGGCGTCTGCACGCCGTTGTAGTCGTTGATCGCCAGCCGGTAGGCGGCGCGGATGGTGTTGCCGGGGCTTACGCTGAAATTGAACTGGATCGCGTCGATCCGCAACTCGCCTTTGCGCAGGCGCATCTTGAGGTGCTTTTCCTTGAGTATGCGCTGGCTTTCGACGATGAATTCATCCTCGAACAGCGGGGCCGGGAAGCCTTGCCCCCAGACTTCTCTTTCCAGCAGGCGAACCGTGTCGATCGAAAAATAACCGGATTCAAGTCGGCCATCGGTTTCCAGCGTGCGCGTGAGGTCGGCCGGCGACAGCAGTTCATCGGCGATCTGCACGAACAATTCGCGGAACCGCGTGAAGTCGGCCTCCAGGATCGTTACGCCGGCGGCCATGGCGTGGCCGCCAAAGCGCAACAGCAGGCCGGGTGCGCGTCGGGAAACGAGATCGAGCGCATCCTTCAGATGCAGGCCGGGGATCGAGCGGCCGGAGCCCTTGATTTCGGTGCCGTTGGCTTTCGTCTCGCCACGCGCGAAGGCGAACACCGGACGGTGCCGCCTTTCCTTGATGCGCGAGGCGACGATGCCGACAACGCCCTGATGCCAATCCGGGTCGAACAGCGCAATGCCCGCGCCATCGCTGGTCTCCAGCGTTTCGAGGTGGATCAGCGCCTGCTCCTGCATGCCCGATTCGATATCCTTGCGTTCGCGGTTCAGCGCGTCGAGTTGCTGCGCGATGTTCAGGGCGCGGGCTTCGTCATCGGTAATCAAACATTCGATGCCGAGCGACATGTCGGCCAGTCGTCCGGCGGCATTCAGGCGCGGACCAACGATGAAACCGAGGTCGACACTCGTGGCCTTGGCCGGGTCGCGTCCGGCGGCGCGGAAAATGGCGCGCAGACCAGGCGTCAGCTTGCCCTCGCGCATGCGTTTCAAACCCTGATTGACGAGAATGCGGTTGTTGTTGTCGAGCTTGACGACGTCGGCCACCGAGCCGAGCGCCACCAGGTCGAGCAGCGCGCCGAGGTTCGGTTCCTTGTGGCCCGCATTTCCTTCCACTTCTTGGGCAAACCAGCCGCGCAAGCGCAGTTCGGCGCGCAGGGCGAGCATCACGTAGAACATGACGCCAACGCCGGCGATGCACTTGCTCGGGAACGCGCAGCCCGGCTGGTTGGGATTGACGATGCAGTCGGCCGCCGGCAGTTCATCGGCCGGCAGGTGGTGGTCGGTGATCAGCGTGGCGATGCCCAGTTCGTTGGCGCGCGCCACGCCTTCCAGGCTGGCGATGCCGTTGTCCACGGTGACGATGAGGTCGGGCGTCAATGTGGCGGCGAGATCGACGATTTCCGGCGTCAGTCCGTAGCCGTAGGTGAAGCGGTTGGGTACCAGATAGTCGATCACCGCTCCCGAGTCACCGGCCAGCGCGCGCAGTGCGCGGATGCCGACAGCACAGGCGGTGGCGCCGTCGCAGTCGTAATCGGCGACGATGAGGATTTTCGCCTGCGCTTCGATGGCGTCGGCGAGCAGGATGGCGGCCTCGGCGGCGTTGGTCAGCAGCGCCGGTGGCAGCAGCGATTTGAGTTCGTAGTCGAGTTCGCTACGCGTCTGGATGCCGCGCGAAGCGTAGATGCGGGCGAGCAGCGGATGAAGCCCCTGCTGTTCGAGTTGCCATTGAATGCGCGGTGGTACGCGACGAGCTTTCAACTGAGTCATATGTTGCCTTTTGCCAAATTCTGCGCGACGGTGACCAGCGTTTGCGGGCGGCGCCACAGCTTCCATTGGTCGCTGCGTCGGCTTTCCCAGGCCAGCGCAGCGTAGGCGGTCGACGCTTCGAGACGCAATTGCCTGATCTTGCCCGTTGCCAGCGCCGAGCGTAGCGGGGCGAACCAGCGGCTTTCCAGTGAGGTCAACGTGGTTCGATAGGCGTCGCCGTTTTCGTACTGCACTGCTCCGAGCAGGTCTTCGAGCACAATCAGATGGCTGGTCTCTGGCGCCGCATGTTCGAGCAGCACAGATAAATCAAGCGGCAGCGGATGCGTCGGCACACCGGCTGCGCGGGCCAGCCCGAGCGCCAGCGGATTGGTGCTCCACACCCCGTCAAAGCCGGATTCGCTGCGCTCTGGCAAGGTGCCGGCGCCCCACAGCCACAGACTGTTGATCGGTAGGCGGCCTGTGTTCTGGCGCTTCTGGTTGATGGCGTGCGCGTGCAGCAGCATCTGTGCTTCGTTGAGCAGCTTGCGCAGTTCCTTTGTTTTTGCGGTTTCGGGCAACAGTCGTTCGATACTGCGCCCGGCGACAGCGGAAAGTGGTGGCACATCGAAATTGGCCAGCGATGAGGCATCCAGCGCTCCGTTAACGGCAACTTGCAGATACCAGCGCTCGGCAGTCGCCACATGAAAGCGGCCAAGATCGGCAAGATGGGTGTTCAGTGCCTCGGCCAGCGCTTGCGCTTCGTCCAGCGCAATGCCGAAACTGCCGCTGTCAGCAAGAATCAGGCGCTCCTGATGGAAACGCAGATGCACCGGGTCGCTGCATAACCAGCAGGAAGCACCGACCTCAACCGGTGTATTCGCTTCGCCCAAGAGGCGGAAGGCGGCATAGGGCGCGCCTTCCGGCAGACCGAATGCGTCGCTCAGCGTGGCTTCCAGTGACTGCGGCGGGCGCCGGGTAAGCCGGCTGCGGGCGAGCAGGGTGTTCAGCGCCGGGCAGGCCAGGCCACCAAAGGTATCGCTGTCGTCAGGTTCCGGCCAGATGAGTTCAGGGACGAGGAGGGTTAGCTGCATGTGGCCTTGGTGTGGTGGGCAACAGAGAAGTTTCGGGAAAAAGTGTACCATAGCCGCTTTCCCGCTCCGGCCCTGCCTGCAAACAATAACGATATGACGATATGAGCACTAGCCCCTGATGGCCCTACCTTACGAACTGCTGATCGGCCTTCGCTATACGCGGGCCAAACGGCGCAATCAATTTGTTTCCTTCATTTCGATGATCTCGATGCTCGGCATTGCGCTGGGCGTCGCGGCGTTGATCGTCGTGCTTTCTGTAATGAACGGATTTCAGACCGAGCTGCGCGGGCGCATTCTGGCCGTTGTCTCGCATGTGCAGATCACCGGAGCCAGCGGCGAGATGGCCGACTGGCAGCATGTCGCTGAACAGTCGTCCAGACAGCCGGGGGTGCTGGCGACGGCCCCTTTCGTGCAGGCGCAAGGGATGCTGTCCTACGGGCAGTCGGTGCGTGGTGCGATGGTGCGCGGCATCCTTCCCGATTTCGAAGACAAGGTGGTCGACTTCCGGACGCACATGAAGGAAGGCAGCCTTGATTCACTGGTGCCGGAGTCCTTCAACATCGTGCTCGGTAGCGAACTGGCGCGTGCACTTGGCGTTTTCGTCGGCGACAAGGTGACGGTCATCGCTCCGCAGGGCGTGGTGACGCCGGCTGGTGTCGTGCCGCGCCTGAAAACCTTCACCGTTACCGGCCTGTTCGAGGTCGGCATGTTCGAGTACGACAGCGGGCTGGCGTTGATCCGCATGGAGGACGCGCAACGCCTCTATCGCATGGAAGACCGTGTTTCCGGCGTGCGCCTGAAGCTCGACGATCTGTTCAAGGCACCGCTCATTGCCCGGCAACTGGCCAACCGGCTGGATACTGCCGCCTACATCAGCGACTGGACCAAGAGCCATGCCAACTTCTTCCGCGCCGTGCAGATCGAGAAGAACATGATGTTCATCATCCTTTCGCTGATCGTCGCCGTGGCCGCCTTCAACATCGTTTCAACGCTGGTCATGGCGGTGACCGACAAGCAGGCCGACATTGCCATCCTGCGCACGCTGGGCGCCAGCCCCGGCAGCGTCATGGCCATCTTTATGGTGCAAGGCGCGCTGATCGGCTTTATCGGGCTCGGTCTGGGCATTGCCGGCGGCGTGGCGCTGGCGCTCAATATCGATGTGGTGGTGCCGTTCATCGAACGCCTGCTCGGCACCCAGTTCATGTCCAAGGAGGTCTATTACATCTCCAACCTGCCGTCCGAATTGCAGTGGAAGGATGTGACGACCATCACCAGCGTGTCCTTCGTGCTGTCGCTGGTGGCGACGATTTACCCGAGCTGGCGCGCCTCGCGCGTCAATCCGGCGGAGGCCCTGCGCTATGAATGATTTGATTGACGCCAGGAAAATCGTGCTGGCCTGCCAGGGACTGAGCAAGATTTACCGTCAAGGCACCGGCGAAGCCGGCGAAGTGCGGGTGCTGATCGGTGTCGAGATGGAAATTGTCGCCGGAGAGCGGGTCGCCGTGGTCGGCGCTTCCGGTTCCGGCAAGAGCACGCTGCTGCATCTGCTGGGCGGGCTGGATTCGGCTAGCGCCGGAAAAATCCAGTTGATGGGGCACGATCTTTCCGAGATCAGCGACGCCGAGCGCGGCGTCATGCGCAACCGCCATCTCGGATTCGTCTATCAGTTCCACCATCTGCTGCCTGAATTTACCGCGCTGGAAAACGTCGCCATGCCGCTGTACATAAGGCGCATGCCGAAAGCCGAGGCCGAGGAGCGGGCGGCGGCTGTGCTCGCCGATGTCGGCCTGTCACACCGGCTCGATCACCGGCCGTCGGAGCTTTCCGGCGGCGAGCGACAACGGGCAGCGATTGCCCGTGCGCTGGTCACCGAACCGGCCTGCGTGCTGGCTGACGAACCGACCGGCAATCTCGACCGGCAAACGGCCGAAGGCGTGTTCGAACTGATGCTGGCGCTCAATCGTTCGCGGCAGACCAGTTTCGTGATCGTTACCCACGACCCGGCGCTGGCCGGGCGCGCGGACCGGATTCTGACGTTGCGCGATGGATCGTTCTTGGGTCAGGGAAACTGAAACGAAACGCTTTCAGCACAGACTTATCGAAAGGAAAATGCGGTATCAGGATTTTGTGATTGATGATTTGCATTGCAGCGCACAATGCCTCAGGCGTGGAGCTTTCGGAAAAACTGATCGTCTCGATTCGGCCATTATGCGGACGGAGGCGAAATTGCCATGAAGCAGACGTTCATGCCTTCTTGTTGTATGCTATTGCGCTATATTGCAGAGTGCCGGTTTGCGCGGTCAGTTAATACTGTATAAAAACATCAACAAACGACGCAAAGCCAGTGATAGAGAGGCTTTCCATTCGCCAAATGACTCCAGGCCAGGGAGCAGGCGCCATCGTTATGCAGCAAAATTGCTCCCGATAACAAAGTTCGACCCCATGAAGTTGCTTGGGACTGTCCGTTGACAGACTCATTTATGGTAGCTACAGTAAAGCATGCATATCGAGTTCGATCCGGCCAAGGACGTGGCAAACCAAACGAAACACGGTGTATCGCTGTCAGTGGCAGGTGAACTCGACTGGGAAGCTGCGCTGGTATGGATTGATGACCGGTTCGAGTATGGTGAGACGCGAATGATCGCGCTCGCTCCGAAAACCGAAATCCTGTACTACGTGGCGTTTGTAGACCGTGGTGAAGCGCGAAGAGTCATCAGTCTGCGCCGTGCCAATCGTCGTGAGGTAAAGCACTATGTCGAAAATGTTTAAGCGTCCCACTATTCTTATGCCGACCGCAGAAGAGGACAAAGCCATTACGGCGGCCGCCAGAAGTGATCCTGATGCACAACCACTTACGCCATTGCAACTAAAGTCCATGGTACCAATTCAGGCATTGCGTGGCCGACCAAAATCCGAACACAAGAAATTGCTAGTGTCAGTGCGCTACAGCCAAGAGGTCGTGGAGTTCTTCAAATCCACCGGTGAAGGCTGGCAATCACGAATGGATGGAGTTCTTCGTCAGTACGTAGCACGTCATTCCCGTAGCGCGTGAGAATGGGGTCGAACCCATCATTCCACCGGACGCTGCGCGATAAAGCCGCGCATCGCCGGTGAACTCAAACGTTGGGCATTCTAGAAATTTGGGCGCATGGAAGACGCAAAGACCATCAGTGAGCTGAAAAGTCTTGGGCAAAAATCCCAAGAAATGCTCGCCTGCGCCGGCATCACAACCATCGCTCAATTGAGAGATCTTGGGTCTGTCGAGGCGTTCGTGCGTACCAAGCGAGCGGTCCCCGGGATAAGCCTTAATCTGCTCTGGGCGCTTGAGTCCGCGCTCTCCGGTGAGCCGTGGCAGGAAGTTTCCAGGCGCCATCGAACCAGCCTGTTGCTAGCGGTCGATGAGCGTGAGAAGAATGCCAACAATTCGTTGCAGGCGCGACGGCCCTGACGGGCCGCGGCCTGAACTCAAACGTTGGGCATCACGGGCAGCGTACTGACATTTCAGTCGAGGTTGCAACCGGGTATCTGTACGGATACAATTAACTGCATGAACACCTTTCACCGCTCAGATGAATTTGACGCTTGGCTTGCGGCACTGAAGGACAAGATAGGCCGTGCTCGCATAGCTCTTCGCATCCGATCTGCCGAGCATGGCAACTTCGGAGACTGCGAACCAGTCGGCGAGGGCGTTTCTGAAATGCGTATTCATTTCGGTCCTGGCTATCGCGTCTATTTCACCCGTCGCGGTGAGGTGCTCTATCTGCTTCTGTTGGGCGGCGACAAGTCCTCGCAGAAGCGCGACATAAAACGCGCCATTGAGATGGCGCGGGCTTTGGATAAGGAGTGAACCATGGCCAAATTTCCCCCATTCGATGCTGCCGACTATCTCGACGACGAAGAAACCATATCGGAATACATCACTGCTGCGCTTGAAGATTCCAACCCCGATGTGTTTTTAACCGCTGTGCGAGATGTGGCTCGCGCTCGTGGCATGGCACAACTCGCCAAAGATGCCGGTCTTGGGCGCGAAAGCCTCTACAAAGCGCTTACGCCCGGCGCAAAGCCCCGCTACGACACAATGCTCAAACTTCTTCATGCGCTCGGTGTAAAGCTCTCCGCTTCTCCCGTCCGCTCATGAGTTGCTTGTCAGTCGATAATGCGATGCCCAACCCTGCTGTCGAGGGGACGCGCCGCGATAAAGCCGCTTCGCGCCCCTCACCTTGAACGTTATGCCCCACGTGAAGAGCAGTAGCACGAGTCAGTCCGTAGCGAGTAAACTGATCGCATGGAGGTAATCATGGACACCTATCTCGTCAGCCGTAACCCGGAAATAATGAACGGGGCGCTTTGCTTCACGGGCACCCGCGTACTCGTCAAGAACCTGTTCGACTACCTTGAGGGTGCATCCTCCCTCGAAGAGTTTCTCGAAGATTTTCCCTCGGTATCGCGGGAAAAGGCTGTAGCCGTACTCGAGGCGGCAAGAGAGCGCCTTTCCGCCGATGCGCCTGCTGCTTGACGAGTCGGTACCGGTCAAGTTTCGCCGCGCGTTGCCGAATCACGACGTCCGAACGGTCGTCGAGATGGGCTGGTCTGGGGTAAACAACGGCAAACTGCCAGCGCTTGAGCGAGCACTCTCATCGATGAAGCCACAATCCTGCACACTGGTGTCCGGTGTGGCATAACCCTACTGCCGAGGGGACGCGCCGCGATAAAGCGCGGCGCGCCCCTGAATTCAGACGTTGGCGCTCTGGTGCCGAGATGGCTTACCAAACGGTCTTCGATATCACATCTGCCGGCTACAAGAGCTGGTCTTTCCCCGCCTTTGGGCTCATTTTTATCGCCGCCGGTGTCGTTCTCTTTCTGCACAGAAAGGCTCTTCCCGGCTGGTGGCGTACTCGTCCTCGAGCCAGCAGTGCATTTGCCTATTTTTTTCTTGGCTTCGCCGTACTGTGGACACTCGTGTCGTTCGGTTCCACGTATGCCGACTACAGGTGTATCGCTACTGCTGTTGAAGAAGGCTCCGCCAAGGTGGTTGAAGGGCCAGTGACAGATTTCAAACCAATGCCGGTTTCTGGCCACACGATGGAGCGCTTCTGCGTTCAGCAAACGTGCTTTGAATACTCCGACTTTGTTGTTACGGGGGGCTTCAACAATACTTCCTCCCACGGCGGCCCGATCCGAGAAGGCTTGCCGGTCCGGGTTAGCTATGTTGGTAACTCAATTGCCAAGCTGGAGGTCGCACAGTGACCTCGACCGCTAACCCCCGATCCAGGGGACACCCGAGAAGCTGCGTTTCTCGGTCCCCTTGCTTTGGCTACGATGACTGTGCTGTAACCCGCATGGATAGGCGATCTACAGGCCATGTGCCTGAAGAGGCCCGTGCTTATTGGCTCTCATGGCTATGGCGTTGTAGAACGCCATTTGGTGCGGCTTCCAGAGGTTGGTGTGTCTATACACCCACCTGGCGCAGGCTGTGCAATGTCTCCCGGGCTGTTTCAAATTCAAACAGCTTGATCTGCCGCCCGAGTTCCTCGCCGGGAAGCCCCAGCGCTGCGGCATGATCAGCGAACAACTGGATGGCGGCGGTGTCGCTGTTCACCAGCAGCGAGTCGAGTTCATCAAGCACCGCACTCAGCGTTTCCTGATCAACTGGCTTGATGCTTGTCGGCGGGAGCGCGGCTGACGGGTGGGGCAGGGCGGCGGCCAGGGCCAGCAGTTCGGCGCTGATGGTATCCATTTCATGGCGGATATCGTGGTCACCAAGGCTCCCTTTTTGGCTGGTTCGCAACATGCTTTCCAGGCTGCTTGCCAATGCTGACAAGTGATCGGCCCCCAGCATGGCGGCCGTGCCCTTGAGGGTGTGCGCCAGGCGCAGGGCTGTGGCTTGATCGCCAGCGGACAGGCTGGCGGCGATCCGGGTCATGTCATCGGCGTGCGACTCGACAAAATGACCGAGGAGAACCAGGTACTTGGCGGCATTTCCGAGCAAAACGGCCAGGCCGCGCGCCACATTCAGTCCCGGCACACTGGCAAGTCGTTCCAGGGCGGTATCAACCGCATCCGGGAGCTTCACAGGGAGGGCGTGGCCGGGCTTCTCGCCTGCGCTATCTGGCATACTCGCCGGCGCATTCGCCGGGTCAAAGGCCAATCTCGCCGGCAGCCATTTGAACAGGGCGGCATAGAGCAGGCCTGGTTCCACCGGCTTGGCGACAAAGTCGTTCATGCCCGCGGCTGCGCAAGCACGGCGGCTTTCGGTGAAAGCATTGGCCGTCATCGCCAGGATCGGTTTGCTCTCCCACCCGGGCAGGGCGCGGATGGCGCGCGTGGCTTCCAGTCCGTCCATATTGGGCATCTGCATGTCCATCAGGATCAGATCGTAGGCTCGGATTTGCACTTTATCCAGCGCTTCGCGGCCATCGGCCGCGGTGTCTACCGTCAGGCCCACGCCATGCAGCATTTCGAGGGCTACTTCGCGGTTAATCGGGTTGTCTTCGGCCAGCAGAATCCGGGCGTCGCCATGGTGCAGGCGCAATTGGCTCTCGGCATGGGTGGTCTCCAAGGTCCGCGACAGCGTTGGCAGGATGCCGCCAGCCAACGGGAGACTGGCGCGCTGGCCGCGTTGCAGGCGAACGGTGAACCAGAAGGTGCTGCCTGTTCGCGGCGTGCTGAGAGCGCCGGCTTCGCCACCCATCAGTTGCGCCAGTCGCCGGGTGATCGCCAGCCCGAGGCCGGTGCCGCCGTACCGGCGCGTGGTTGAAGTGTCGGCCTGCTCGAAGTCCTGAAACAGCCGGATCATGTGCTCGGGTTCGATGCCGATGCCAGTATCCATGACAGCGAAACGCACCAGCAAATCGTCACCGCTGTCTTCCAGAACCCTGGCGCTCAGGGTGATGGAGCCTGTTTCGGTGAATTTGATGGCGTTGCCGGCATAGTTGAGCAGCGCCTGGCGCAATCGAGTCGGGTCGCCGCGCAGCCACAGGGGCGCCGGATCGCTGTCGAGCTCGATGGAGAGCCCTTTGTCGCGCGCCGATTCGCCGATGATCGAAGCGACATTATCGAGAATCGCGGAGAGGTGAAAGTCGGCGCTTTCCAGTTGCAAGCGGCCGGCGTCGATCTTGGACAGGTCGAGGATGTCGTTGATGATCGACAGCAGGTGCCGGCCGGCGCTGTCGATCTTGTCCAGCCGCCCGGCCTGATCCGGCGTTGGCCCGGCGCGCCGCAACAGGTGGGTCAAACCGATGATGGCGTTCATCGGCGTGCGGATCTCGTGGCTCATGTTGGCAAGGAAGGCGGTCTTCGCCGCGTTGGCGGCGTCGGCCTGCTGCCGTGCCGTGTCAAGTTCAGCCGTTCGGCTGTGCACCAGTTCTTCCAGATGGTGCCGATAGAGATCGAGTTCCTGGCCGGTGCGCTTCTTTTCGGTGATGTCTTCCTTGACCGCTACGAAATGGCTGATCGCCCCGTCGGGCTGGCGTAGCGGCGCGATGATGGCGAATTCAACGTATTCGCTGCCGTCTTTCTTGCGGTTGGTGAATTCACCCTTCCAGGGCAGGCCTAGGGACAAGGTCTTCCACATGGCGGCGTAGGTTTCAGGCGGCGTCTTGCCCGAATGCAGAATGCGCGGGTTCTTGCCGATCGTTTCGTCCCGGCTGTAGCCGGTAGTCTTCATGAAGGCCTGGTTGACGTACTCGATGCGCCGATCGACGCTGGTGATGATGATGCTTTCCGGGCTTTGCTCAAGCGCTTGCGAAAGCTTGCGCAACTGCTTTTCGTTGGTATTTCGCTCGGCCTCGCGGGCAATGTTGTCAATCGCAAAGCTTACTTTCGCTGCCAGTTCAATCAGCAGTTTGCGGATGTCTTCATCGAAGGCATTCACCTCGGTCGCGTAAAGGGTGAAAGCGCCCACCGCCACGCCATTCTGCTGCACCGGCAGCGCTGCCGATGCGGCCCAGCCGGCGCGAGCGCCGCGTTCATGCCACGGTGCGGTGAGCGGGTCGTTGAGGAAATCCTGGCACCAGAATGGCTGGTTTTTGCGAATGGCGGTGGAGGTGGGGCCCTGGCCAAGCGGATCATTGGCATCCATTGAAATCCGGATGTCTTCCAGATATCCGTCGTCATCGCCAAAGCTGGCGACCGGCGTAACGGGCAGGCTTTCCGCATCGACCAGCCCGATCCAGGCCATCCTGAGGCCGCCGGATTGTACGGTGATACGGCATACGCTCTGAAACAGTTCGTCCTTGTTGGCGCAGCGCACGACTGCTTCGTTGCACTGGCTGAGAGCCGCGTAAAACTGACTGACGCGCTGGACTTTGGCTTCGGCTTTTTTACGCTCGGTGATGTCGCGCGAGATGCCGAAGATCCCGATGTCACGACCGTCCTCATCGCGCAGCGGCCCCTTGGTGGCGAGGAAGGTGCGTTCTCCATCGCTGGTGGAGAGCGTTTCCTCGTAGGTATTGATCCGGTTCTCGGCGATCGCGCGGCGGTCGTTGGCGCGGATCATGGCGGCCTGCGCCGGCGGGAAAAGTGCCGTGTCATCGCAGCCCAGCGCCTGTTCGGCCGTCTTGCCGATGATCCGGGCTGTTTCACGATTGAACAGCAGGTAGCGGCCCTCCATATCCTTGGCGAAAATGGCGTCAGTGGAACTGTCGGCAATGACGTCGAGCAGTTGTTTGGTGCGCGTTTTTTCCTTCTGCGCTTCAAGTTCGCGCAGCGAGACGGTCCGTGCCTGGTCAAGCAGGCGCCGCATCAGGCCATAGAGCAGCAAGGAGGTGACGGCGACAAACAGCCAGCCCTTGATCGTGCTGGCCAGGGTGATCCGCGCCGGATCGCTGAATAGCCACGCCACGACATTGTCGGAAAGCAGTATCCAGAGGCTGGCAAAGGCGGCATAGACAACAACCAGCCCCAGTGCGGAGCCGGTCGTCCGGTTGTCGCTGGCCACTGCTGGCGGACTGGTTTTTACTGGGGTCACGGCTGGTTTTTCATCAGCTGTCTGGTCGCTGGCAATCCGCCGGCGTCGAAGTAGCGCTCGGCGATGGCAACGAAATCGCCAAAGCCGGCAAGGAATGCATCGGTGGCGTCGGGGTCGAAGTGCTTGCCGCGCCCGGCGGCAATGATGACGCGGGCTTCGGCGCTGGACAGCGCTTGCTTGTACACGCGTGCCGAGATCAGCGCGTCGAACACATCGGCCAGGGCCATCAGGCGCGCGGAAACGGGAATGGCGTCGCCGGCCAGGCCGTCCGGATAGCCGCTGCCATCCCATTTTTCGTGGTGCCAATGGGCGATTTCCTTGGCCGCAGAGAGAAACGGCAGCGGCATCTCGATGTCCCACTCGGCCTGCTCGATGGCGTCGCTGCCCAGTTTGGCATGAGTCTTCATGATGGCCATTTCGTCCGGCGTGAGTTTGCCGGGTTTGAGCAGGACGTGATCGGGAATGCCGACCTTGCCGATGTCGTGCAGCGGCGCCGAACGAGCCAGCAGGTCGATGTAGCGCTCACTCAAGGTAGCGGCGAAGCGCGGATGCTGGCGCAGCCCGAACGCCAGTCGCTGTACATAGCCCTGGGTGCGCATGATGTGGTTGCCGGTTTCCGGGTCGCGTGTTTCGGCCAGATGCGCCAGCGCCCGGATGCTGACGCGCTGGGTGAGATCGTTTTCGGTCATGCGCCGGGCAACTTCGGCTTCTAGCGCGACGTTCTGGCTTCTCAATCCGTCACGCGCCTGCTTGGCTTCGAGCTGGGTACGCACGCGTGCCAGCACCACGGCGGGGGCGATCGGCTTGGTAATATAATCGGCTGCGCCGAGTTTCAGGCCGCGCTCCTCGTCGCCGGCATCGGCCAGGGCGGTGAGAAAAACAACCGGGATGTCGAACGTGGCGAGGTTATCGCGCAGCCGGTCCAGTACCCCGTAGCCATCGATGCCGGGCATCATCACGTCGAGCAGGATCAGGTCGGGCTTGGTCTGGCCGTTTGCCACGCGCAAGCAGCCTTCACCGGAAGTCGCCGCCAATACCCGATACAGCGGCCGCAGCAGTTCACTCAGTACATGCAGGTTTTCGGACGAGTCGTCGACGATCAGGATGACGGGAATGACTTTGATGGGCATGCGTTCTTCGCGATTTATCATTTGCTGATGAGTGTAAGCTCATTTGCCCGGCAGTTACGGAATCGGCCGGTTTTTTCGTCGGCGTTGCCAAGGGCAACCGTGAAATGACCTTCCTCGACTGATCCTTAAAACCTCAGTCCATCCACGAAAATCACGAAAGACACGAACAAAATCAATAGCTTGATGTTTTTTCTTTATTCACCTTTTGGGCGGCCATCTTAAGCTTATTATCTCCTTGATTCTTTTTGTGCTTTTGGTGTTTTTCGTGGACGAACTGCTTTTTCTAGGCTGATCTCACCCCAACTTCAGAAACGCCTCGAAGCCATCGAGCGGCAAGGGCCGGCTGAAAAAATATCCCTGGTAGGCAAGGCAGCCCAGGCTGGCCAGAAAATCCTTCTGCGCGGCAGTTTCCACCCCCTCGGCGATGACTGTCAGTCCGAGGCTGTGCCCCAAAGTGACAACGGTGCGGGCAATCGCCGCATCCTTCGGATCAGTGAGCAGGTCACTGACAAAGGACTGGTCGATCTTCAGTTGATCGAGCGGCAAGCGCTTAAGGTAGGAGAGCGATGAATAGCCGGTACCGAAATCGTCAAGCGAGAAACCCACGCCTCGGGCTTTCAGGGCATTCATTTTGAGGATGATGTCTTCTGCATTCTCCAGCAGCAGACTCTCGGTCAGCTCCAGCTTGAGCTTGTCCGGCCGGGCTCCGGTGTGCTCAATGGCGGCCAGCACCAGTTCGACAAAGTTCGGCAAGCTGAACTGCCGGGCGCTGACATTCACCGCCAGGGTGAGGTGCGCCTTGTCCGGCTGGCTCGCCCAGGCAGCGAGTTGGGCGCAGGCGGTTTCCAGTACCCAGTAACCCAAAGGCAGGATCAGCCCGGTGTCTTCGGTCAAGGGGATGAACTCGCCTGGATAGACCAGGCCACGTTCGGGGTGCTGCCAGCGCACCAGCGCCTCGGCACCGGTCACCCGGCCGGAGGCATCGACCTGTGCCTGGTAGTAGAGAAGGAACTGGACTTCTTCAAGGGCCTTGCGCAAATCAAGCTCAAGGGCGGCCCGTGCCTTGACGGCGGCCTGCATCTCCGGGTCAAAAAAGCGCAGGGTGTTGCGCCCGGCCGACTTGGCCTGGTACATGGCGGTGTCGGCACGCTTGACCAGTTCATCGACCGAGATGGTGTGATCGCGAAACAGGGTGATGCCGATGCTCGACGTGCACTGGTGGCTGCACTTGCGCGGCTCCTCCCCGTTCAGGGTGACATCGAGCAGGTAAGGCTGACCGAGACTGGTGAGGATTTTGGCGGCTACGCCTTCGGCCTGTACCGCCGCCTGTTTGCCTTCTTCGAGGCCTTCGAGGATGACCACGAATTCATCGCCGCCCAGACGGGCGACCGTATCGTCGGCGCGGATGCAGGATTCCAGGCGACATGCCGCCTCGACCAGAAGCCGATCGCCGACCGCGTGGCCCAGCGTGTCATTGAGCGTCTTGAAGTTGTCCAGGTCGATCAGCATCAAGGCGCCCTGCCGATTGCGCCGAGCGCAGCCAATCAGCGCCTGTTCCAGGCGGTCAAGCATCAATCTGCGGTTGGGCAACTGGGTCAGATGGTCGTAGAAGGCCAGATGCTCGATTTTGTCGGCGGCCGCCTTGCGCTCGGTAATGTCGGTGAAGGTGCCGACAAAATGCGTGACCCTTCCGTCCTCCCCTTTGACGGCGGTGACAGAAAGCCACTCCGGATAGGCTTCGCCGTTCTTGCGCCGGTTCCAGATTTCGCCCTGCCAGGACCCCGTATTCACGATGCTCTCCCACATCGCCGCGTAAAATGCCGTGTCCTGGCGGCCGGAGTTGCGCAGTCGCGGATTCTGGCCAACCACCTCTTCTGCGCTGTAGCCGGTAATTCGGGTAAAGGCCTTGTTGACGCGCAGGATTGCACCGTTGGTGTCGGTGATGGTCATGCCCTCCTGGGATTCGAAGGCCGTGGCGGCGACACGCAGGTCTGTTTCGATCTGCTTGCGTTCAGTGATGTCGTTGAACAGCGCTACCCGCCGGTGAACCGTGCCGCTTTCGTCAAAAATGGTATTGATCGTCAACCGCTCAGGATAAATCTCGCCGTTCTTGCGGCGGTTCCAGATTTCTCCGCACCAGACACCGGTGTCCTTGAGCGACTGCCACATGGATTGATAGAACGCCTCGTCATGCCGCCCGGAATTAAGGATCCCCGGAGTCTGGCCAATGGCTTCGCTTGCGCTGTACCCGGTGAGCAAGGTGAAGGCCGGATTGACGTCAAGAATCACGTTGTTGGCATCGGTGACGACCATCGCTTCGCTGCTGTTTTCATAGACCGAGGCGGCCAATCGCTTCGACTCCTCGGCCATCTTGAGTTGCTGACGCGCGAACAGTTCGGCCAGGGTGACCGACAGCATTCGCGCGGCATCGACTTCCGGTTCGGACCAGGGCGCAGATTCGCCGCGCTGCGTTTGTACCCAGAGTTCAAAGGAGCGACGCGGCTCCAGTTTGGGCCCGCGCTCGTCCTCGACCAGATACTTCGCCGCCTCTCCTGCCCAGGGAATGGAACGAACAACCTCCTCGCGGAACCACAGCAGGAACTGCTCCGCGCTGTCGTCGAGACTGATCGCCAGGAGGCCCGAGGCAATTCCCGAAAAACTCGCGGCCGGCGGATACTCGACGGCCAGAGCGTGGGTTGCAAAAATCATGCTGCCGGCCAGGCGGGGACGTAACCAAGCGAGCAGCGACTCGATCTGCGTGACGTTCGGGATGGTGCCGATAGGTACTGCAAGCTTGCCGGTGGCGATGACGGCTCCGCTGGCGTGAACCAGGCCGAGGACTTCCTGCTGCAAATCCTGCGCCAGAATCGATGCGCCGGGTGCGTCCTGGACCAGGCCGACCAGCCGGGGAAGGAGGTCGCGCACCATGGCGTAGTAGCGACTGCTCTCGACGAAGGCGATGGCGGCAAGCCGGGTAGCCACCGTTTTTGCCACAAGTTCCATGCTTTGCCGCAAATTGGGCGGTAATTGCCTGGGCTGTTCATGGTGGCAGGCGATGAGCCCCCACAGCCGCCCGTTCTGCAACAGCGATACCGTCAGGGTGGCGCGAACGCCAAGGTTGCGGAGATACTCCAGATGGATGGGCGACATGCTGCGCAGCACCGAGAACGACAGGTCGAGCGACAGATCAGGCGGCTGGAACAGGGGAATGACCGGCGCATCCCGATCGACAAGAATCCGCACCAGATTCTTTGTATAAAGCTCCCGTGCCGGAGGCGGAATGTCGGAGGCCGGGAAATGATTGCCCATGAACGACGTCATCCCGCCCTTCAGGCTCTCGGCAATGATCTGGCCGTTCCACTGGTTGTCGAACTGATAAACCATCACCCGGTCGTAGCCGGTCAGCTTCTGCACCTGGTCGGAGATAACGGCAGCGTAGGCTTCGATCCCGGTTACGTCGGCGAGCAAGGCGTTCAGCAGGGTGTTCGTCGAGTCGAAGTCAATCGGGCGAGCGAGTTCGGGGATTGCGTTGCCGGCCTCGATTTCGACGATCAGCATGTCGCTCGCGTAGTGCGCCTGCGCCTGGTGCTCAACCAGTGCTTCACCGTGCTTTAACCTGAGCGCCAGCGACAGCGGCTGCTTCCCGGTGATTTGCAGCGCGAGGATAGCGGCCCACGCCTCCTCCCCAAAAATCCGCGCGGCTGGCTGGTTAAGTGCCTCAGTTGCCGAAATGCCGAGAATTTCTTGCAGATTGCCGCTGGCCACCCGAATAGTGGAATGCTTGTCTGTGGCAAGCAATACCCCGTGGTTCTGTATCGCGCCGATGAATTGAATCGGTTCGCTCTCGCAGCGCTTGAGTGCTTCGGCAAGCGCACTAGAGTTTTCGGCCAGCATTTACTTCTCCAATCCGGAAATTCCCGACTGATGCTTAGCCTTCGGTCAAGGAATGCATACACAAGTCAAATAAGGTGCCATTCTACATCACGTACCTTTCAGTCTTTCGGTGAAGTATTGCTTCTCCCGGGACCGATACTTGGCTTGATCGCCTTTGCTGTCGATTTTGTTTACTATGCGCCATTGCATTTTCGCCTCCTCCAGTTCGCTGGTTTCTGTTTTCGGTATCGATGGCGGCCAGGCCGACTCGTCTGCTGGCCCATGCTGCCGAGGTTGATCTTCCGGGGACGGCGCCTGAGAGGTTGTGAAAATATCAATAATCCACCGCAGAGCCGCAAAGACGCAGAGAAAACGCAGAGTAACCCCATTGTTTTTAAAGGTTTTCTCTGCGAAACCTCTGCGCCTTTGCGGCTCTGCGGTGGGTGTTCAGGCATTTTTTCACACCCTCTGAACTTTGTGACCTGGCAATAGAGAGAAAAATCATGAATGTTCGGGAATCGGCTTCGTCTCAGTCCGAACGCGGCATGTTGCTGCTGGCTTTGTCCATGCTGGTGCTACTGACCCTGGTGGCCATCTTCTTGCGGCCGATGACGCCGATCGATGAGACGCGCTATGTCGGCGTGGCCTGGGAAATGTGGCTGCGCGGCGACTTCCTGGTGCCGTTCAAAAATGGTGCGCCCTACAGCCACAAGCCACCGCTGATGATCTGGATGTTCCAGGCCGGCTGGGCCGTTTTCGGTGTCAACGAATGGTGGCCGCGCCTGGTTTCCCCCCTGGTTTCTGCCGCTAACCTGCTGCTCACCCTGGCCCTTGCCAGGCGGCTCTGGCCAGGCCGGGTCAAGGTCGGTGGTCCGGCGGTTCTGGTGCTGGCCAGTTGCCTGTTGTGGACCTTCTTTTCCACCGCGGCCATGTTCGACATCCTCCTCGCCTTGTTCACGCTGATCGGCATGCACGGCACGCTGATCGCTGCAGAGGGGAATGGCAAACGCGGGTTTGCTCTGCTCGGACTGGCCATCGGCCTCGGCGTCCTGACCAAGGGGCCGGTCATTCTGCTGCATGTCTTGCCGGCCGCGCTGCTTGCGCCGTGGTGGAATCCCGGGTTGCGCTGGTCGCACTGGTTCGGTGGAATCCTTGTCGCGATCCTGCTGGGTGCCGCCATAGCCTTGTCCTGGGCCATTCCGGCGGGCCTGGCGGGCGGTGAAGAGTACCGCCAGGCCATTTTCTTCGGGCAAACGGTCAACCGCATGGTCGAATCCTTTGCCCACCGCCGACCGCTGTGGTGGTATTTGCCGCTGCTGCCGCTGCTGTTTTTCCCCTGGCTCTTGTGGCCGGGTCTGTGGCGCGCCCTGAGCCATTACGTCCGTCGGGAACTCGATCGCGGCGGACGTTTCTGCCTGGCCTGGATGCTGCCAGTCCTGGTCGCGTTTTCCTTCATCAGCGGCAAGCAGCCACATTATCTGATTCCCCTGTTCCCGGCGTTTGCCCTGCTTGCCGCTCGGGCCATGGCCAAAGAGCAGCAGATGAAGGGGCTTTGGCTACCGTCTCTGGGCGTGCTGGCGCTGGGAATTGTGCTGCTGGCGATGGCTAGGGGCTGGATAGGCTCTCCGCTGGGTGGTGTCGAGTTGCCCGAGGCGTGGCCGGGGTTGCTGCTGATGTTGGCGGCTGTGGGGTTTTATCTGCTGGGCCGGCGTCTTGCCAAGCCCCTTGCCCAACTCGCCGCGTTGGGTGCTGCCGTCTCTGCGCTTCTGCAACTGGCACTGATTGGCCCGGTCTATCCGGCCTACGATGTCCACCCGATGGCCATGGCTATCAAACAGGCTCAGGACAGCGGTCACCTTGTGGCCCACCATGGGGAATATCACGACCAATACCATTTCGCCGGGCGTTTGCAGGCACCGCTAATTCTCATTGACGACAATGAAGCGCTCAAAACCTGGCTGAGCGAACACCCGGAAGGCAATGTCGTGCTTTATCCTAAAGACATCAAGCGCCTGGAGGGAATCAGGGTGATCGCCTCCCAGCGCTATCTTGGCGGCGCGGTGGCCCTGCTCGACGCGCAATCGGCCTTGACTGTGCTGGCGACGCCAAAAGTGCTTGATTAGCCGTCTGGATCGAGGCGGCTTCGACGGATCTGATTTAACCTAGAAAAGGCAGTTGACCACAGCGAACACAGCGAACACGGCGAACACGGCGAACACGGCGAACACGGCGAACACGGCGAAAAAACAATGACTTACACTGTTTTCATGCTTCACCCTTTGGGTGAGCGGTTAAATCCTGAAAAACTGTGGCTTTTCGCTGTGCTCGCCGTGTCGCCGTGGTATGAACTGAGGTTTTTAGGTTTAACTACGACCTGGAATCCGTGAGGTTTTCAGGGGCGGTGGATTTGGTTTCCTATGAGCCTATTAATTCTCGCTTTCGCCTGCGGCATCGCCCTCCTGCAAGTGCAGGGCGCGTTGCCCGGCGTTCATGCCATGGGCGCGCTGTGTGCGCTGGCGCTTGCCGGTCTTCTCCTGGCTACAAGGTACAAGCACTGGGCGTTCCGCCTGCTTTCGCTCGCCTGCTGTGCGCTGTTTGGCTTTGTCTGGGCGGGATGGATGGCGCAGTTGCGGCTGGCCGAGCAACTGCCCGAGGCGTGGGAGGTCAAGGAAATCCAGGTCACCGGCATCATCGCTTCGCTGCCGCAGCGCTTCGAGCGAGGGGAGCGTTTCGAGTTCGACGTCGAATCGGTGCACACAACGGGCGCCACCGTTCCCGGCCGGATCATGTTGTCCTGGTATCACAGTTGGGATGATCTGGCCGACACGGATGAGGCGGTAGAAGCCAAAGCGGTTCGTCCGGGCGAGCGCTGGCGCTTTACGGTTCGCCTCAAACGGCCGCACGGCAACGCCAACGAGTTCGCTTTTGATTACGAAGCCTGGCTGCTTGAGCGCAACATCCGGGCCACCGGCACCATCCGTTCACGTTCCGAAACGCAACGCCTTGATGCCTTCGTGCCGCGTCCCGCTTACGCAGTGGAGCGTCTGCGCGATGTCATCCGCAGCCGCTTTCTGGCGGCGCTGCCCGATGCGCCCTATCTCGGGGTGCTGATTGCGCTGACGGTCGGTGATCAGCGATCGATTCCCAATGCCCAGTGGAAAGTCTTCAATCGTACTGGGATTACGCATCTCGTCAGTATTTCAGGGCTCCACGTGACGATGGTTGCCGCCATGTTCGCGGCGTTGCTCAACTGGCTGTGGCGGCGCAGCGAGCGGCTGATGCTGCGTCTGCCGGCACAGAAGGCGGCGGTGCTGGCTGGCTGGCTGGCGGCCTTCAGCTACGCGCTGCTGGCCGGTTTCGAGGTGCCGGCCCAGCGCACGCTGTACATGCTGAGCGTGGTGGCGCTGGCGCTGTGGTCGGGGCGCAACCTTGGCGTCAGCCGCACGCTCTTGCTCGCCTTGCTGGTGGTGCTGGTGCTTGATCCGTGGGCGGTGCTGGCGACCGGTTTCTGGCTTTCCTTCGGTGCCGTGGGGCTTCTCCTTTTTGTTGGCACCTCGCGTATCGGTGAGCGGAGTGGTGAGAAAAGCGGTGAGAAAAGCGGTGAGAAAAGCGGTGAGAAAAGCGGTGAGAAAAGCGGGAGGCCCGGGTGGCAATCGACCCTGGCCCAGTGGGGCGCGACGCAATGGGCGGTGACGGTCGGCAGCCTGCCGCTGCTGCTGCTCTTCTTCCAGCAATTCTCGCTGGTCTCGCCGCTGGCCAATGCGCTGGCGATTCCTTACGTCAGTTTCATCATCACCCCGCTGGCTCTGCTTTTCGCCGTGCTGCCGTGGCCGCCGCTGCTGTTTTTCGATCACTGGCTGATGGCGCAGTTGATGTGGTTGCTCGAATGGCTGGCCGATTGGCCGATGTGGCAGCAAGCCTCGCCGCCGCTGTGGGCCTCGCTGGTGGCCATTGCCGGCGTGCTCTGGCTGCTCTTGCCGCGCGGCTTTCCGGCGCGCTGGCTCGGGCTGTGCCTGCTCCTGCCGGCGCTCTTCTGGCCGCCGCCGCGTCCGGCGCTCGGCGAGGCGTGGGTCGATGTGCTCGATGTCGGGCAGGGCATGGCGGTGGTCGTACGCACCGCCGGGCACGCCCTGCTTTACGATAGCGGCCCGCTCTACAGTGCCGATGCGAACGCCGGGCAGCGCGTCGTGGTGCCGTATCTGCGTGCCGCCGGTGTCGTACAACTCGATACGCTGGTGGTCTCGCATCGCGACAAGGATCACTCCGGGGGCGTGACGGCGATTCAGGAGTCATTGCCGATTGCCCGCCTCCTGTCGTCGATTCCCGATCTCGGTGGCGAGGCGTGTATCGCCGGGCAGCGTTGGGAATGGGACGGCGTGCACTTTTCGATCCTGCACCCGGATGCCGGCGATTACCAGACGAAGTCAAAGAAATCGAACAACATGAGCTGCGTGCTGCGCATTACCAATGACGCCGGCAGCGTCCTGCTTACGGCCGATATCGAGGCCGACGACGAGCAGGCGTTGATCGTCCGTGCGCCCTTGTTGCTGAGCAACGATGTGCTGCTGGTGCCGCACCATGGCGGCAGCCGCTCATCGACAGCGGAATTCATCGCTGCCGTCGGCGCGCGCGAGGTGGTCTTTTCAGCCGGCTACCGGAATATTTTCAACCATCCGCGCCCCGATGTCCTCGAACGCTACGCCGCCAGCCGTCAATGGCGCACCGACCGCGACGGTGCCATGCGCATTGTCCTGGCCAGGACGACAGATGTCTCGGCCTGGCGGCGGGAGCGGCAGCGCTACTGGCATGGCCAGTGATGCTAAGCTGGCACAGGGTTCAAGAATCCACCGCAAAGGCGCAAAGAAACAAAAAAGGTTTCGCAAAGAAGAACAAACCCCAGCGAATCCTGGGCTTCCTTTGCGTAATCTTTGCACCTTTGCGTCTTTGCGGTGGATGTTCTGGTTGAAAATTAAATCGCACCGAGGAGGAAATATTCATGACTGACAAGACCGCCCCCGCCCAACGCCAGAGCAACGTTCGCTGCACCTCGCCGTCCGGTTTGCATCGCATGGCTTATTACGAATGGGGCGAGCGCGACAATCCGAAGGTGCTCATCTGCGTGCATGGGCTGTCGCGCAATGGGCGCGACTTTGACGATCTGGCGCGTGTTTTGGCCAGCGACTACCGAGTGATCTGCCCCGACGTGGTCGGGCGCGGACGCAGCGACTGGCTGCGCGATCCGCTCGCTTACGGAATCCGGCAGGACGTGGCCGACATGATGGTGTTGATCGCCCGTCTTGACGTGGAATCCGTGCATTGGCTTGGCACCTCGATGGGCGGGCTGATCGGCATGGTGCTGGCCAGTCTCGAAGGCACACCGATCAAGCGGCTGTTGCTGAACGATGTCGGGCCGGTGGTTTCCCCCGAGTCGATCAAGCGCATTGGCGACTACATCGGTCGTGCGCCGAAGTTCGCCAACCTGGCTGACGCCGAAAGATACATCCGTCTGGTCAGCGCGCCCTTTGGTCCGCTGACCGATGCGCAGTGGCGCCATCTCACCGAATCCAGCCTGCGCCAGACCGCCGACGGGCGTCTTGAAATGAGCTACGACCCGGGCATCGCCGAGTCTTTCCGCCGGACCATGGCGGCTGGTGAAATCGACCTGTGGCCGATCTATGAGCGCATCTCCTGCCCGACGCTGGTCGTGCGCGGCGCCGAATCCGACTTGCTCACGGTGGAAACGATACAGGCAATGGCTGTACGCGGTCCGTGTCCGCGCATCGTAGAAGTGCCGGGGGTCGGCCATGCGCCGATGTTCATGGATGATGTGCAGATCGGCATTGTGCGTGATTTCTTTCTTGCGGATTGAACTGTTGTCGTTTCCAGGTGAGCAAGCCATTTCTTTGCTTTCGTCGCGAGGCATTGGCTGCAAGGCTTGTGAATAGGCTATCCTGGCGATGTATGCTCGGTGACCCGCATGGATATTGACCTGCATGGCAGCCAGTCTGAAGATGACCGTCCTGCCTGCCCTGCAGGGCTGTTTGAAAACTGGTACTGCTTTTTTCTCTTCGTTCTGAAATCTTGCCTTTGACTTCGGAGCAAGCCGCGAGGATACTTGCCCACACCCTCCGTAGGCTTGATTGATTGTTCTAGTGAATAAATCCTTGTCCGTGATGTCTTTGCGCTGCTTTGTGCGGCCGTTCAATTCGCTAGTCGCACTAATCTACAAGCGGCCCGGCATGAAGGCGGTAGTCTCTTCCGGCGAATTGCCCGTGAGCGGAGGTGACCAACCCGGCAGGGTTGCCCGGGCCGCAGAACAGCCCGCTACAGCGCTGGTGGATCAACTGCTCGACAAGGCCGTGCTCAATGATAGCGAGCGCATCAATGCGGCGATTCTGGTCTGCCTTCCGCATTCGATTATTGCAACAGACATCAATGGACTGATCACGGTATTCAGCCCGGGCGCCGAAAACATGCTCGGCTATGCGGCTGAAGAAATGGTCGGAAAACAGACGCTCTTGCTGATTCACGATAGCGAGGAAGTTCGTTCCCGTTCTCAGGAACTGGCCAGGGAAAAGGGCTTTGTCATCGAACCGGATTTCGATGTGTTCACCCTCAGGACAAAGCTGAGTGGCCTGCCCGATGAGCGCGAATGGACCTATCTCTGCAAGGACGGCAGCCGCCTTGACGTGCTGCTGGTGACCACCACTCTGCGCAACGACCTTGGCGAAATCGACGGCTACCTAGGCGTGGCAACGGACATTACCGGGCGAAAAATTGCCGAGGCCGAAATTACGCGCATGGCGTACCACGACCAGCTTACCCGGCTTCCCAATCGTCGGCTTTTGCACGACCGGATGCAGGTGGCGATTGCGCAGGCGCGGCGCGAGACCACTCGCCTGGCGCTGATGTTGATTGACCTCGACAAATTCAAACCGGTCAACGATAACCTCGGCCATGCAGTCGGTGATCTCTTGCTGCGAGCGGTTGCCGAACGTATGCAGGCGTGTTTGCGCGAGTCGGATACCCTGGCGCGTATTGGCGGTGACGAGTTCGTCGTGCTCTTGCCCGGTATCGAAACGCAACAGGATGCCCTCGGCGTTGCGGAAAAAATCCGCCTTGCGCTCAACGAGCCTTTTGAGCTTGAGGGAGGCTACAAGTTGTCCATTGCGTGCAGCATTGGCATTGCCCTGTATCCCGACCACGGCAGAGACGAAAAGCGCTTGTTGAAGATCGCCGATGATGCGATGTATGCCGCGAAGGAACTTGGCCGCAACCGGGTGCAACTGTTCACTGGTGTCATGGCTAGCGGAACCAGGAATGCGACAGGTTCAGGCGAGTCGCCAATTGCACGCCTGATCTGGCGCAAGGCCTACAAGTGCGGCGAGGCGTCGATTGATCAGGAGCACCTCGAGCTTTTTGATCGAGCCAATACACTGATCAATTCCGCCATTGACGGCAAGGAGACCCAGGCGGAATTTCTCATGGCGTTTGATGATCTGATCAACTGTGTGGCCAATCATTTCGCCAACGAGGAAGCCGTTCTGGCGCGCTTCCACTACACCGGTCTTGACGATCATGTCTTGAAGCACCAAAGGCTGGTCGGGCGCGTCCTGGAACTGCGCGACCAGGCCGTCGCCGGGGAATTGACATTGGGCAACCTGGTGTCTTTCCTGGTGCAGGACGTGGTGGTCAAACACATGCTTGAAGAGGACGTCAAGTTTTTCCCGCTCTTGAGAAAAAGTGCTGAATCACGTCCCGCCGGATTCGACCAACTAAGCGAATGAACACGGATAATCTGGCATCGGGCGTCGAGGGTAGCCCGGGTAGCTCCGGTAACAACTCTCCGCTCATTCACTGGGTTGAAACTGACGAATCCCGTGCTGCCCGCTGGCGCTCCGAGGCCGGTGTCCAGCCACCCGGGCGGGTGCAGGTGGCCGACGACACGCTGACCGCCGATGTGGCCTACCGTCTGGCCTGCGAGGGCACGGCCCTGCTCTGGCGAAGTGATTTCCAGAATGGACGGCAGTTGTTGCAGGCCATGGCGCGGCGCTTCGACCGCAAGCTGCACAAGCCGCATACGGTCGTGCATGCGCCCTCCGAAGCCTTTAATCATCATCGCATGGTGCAGGCGCAGCGCGCCCGAACGCTCGGCATGCTGCTGATTCCTTTTGAAGCCGATCACCTCATCCCCCTGCGCCGCGCGCCCGACGTGCAAGACGCCTGTACTGAAGCCTATGGCCCGGCCGACGCGCCGTATGTGGCCTCGTTGCGCGAACTGCTCGGCCTGATCGGCGCGCATGAGTGGCGCAAGAAGGGCGTCGAAATTCCCGCGCTCAAAGCGCGGATTCATCCACATTACGGCGTGTTTTCGCCGGTGCGCGGGGAGTACGTCGCACTGGCGGCTGATGCCCCGTTGCCCGAACTGCTTTCATCCAGCAGCCTGGCGTTCGATATCGGCACCGGAACCGGGGTTCTCGCTGCGGTACTGGCCAGGCGCGGCGTGGCGCGAGTCGTGGCCACCGACCAGGATGGCCGTGCGCTGGATTGTGCCCGCGAGAATATCGCACGGCTCGGCTTGAGCGGGCAGGTTGAGGTGGTGCACGCCGATCTCTTCCCGCCCGGACGCGCTCCGCTTGTCGTCTGCAACCCGCCCTGGGTGCCGGCGCGGCCGAGTTCGCCGCTCGAAAACGCCATCTATGACACGGATAGCCGCATGCTGCGTGGCTTTCTCGCTGGTCTGGCCGAGCATCTGGAACCGGGTGGCGAAGGCTGGCTGATCCTCTCCGATCTGGCCGAGCATCTCGATTTGCGCTCGCGCAGCGAGTTGCTGGCGCTTGTCGATCAGGCCGGTTTGCAGGTGCTGGGCCGAGTGGATGTGCGCCCGACTCATCCGCGTTCGTCCGACCCGACCGACCCGCTGTACGCCGCGCGCGCGGCGGAAGTGACTTCGCTGTGGCGGCTCGGAGTAAACGGGTAAGGAACGCCTACGAAATAACTTCCCCTTTTCCAACATTCGAATCGGGAAGG
>NZ_JBMOJE010000035.1:0-41174 GCF_049316945.1 Propionivibrio sp.
TCTTCCTGTACCTCTTCCTGTACCTCTTCCTGTACCTCTTCCTGTACCTCTTCCTTGGCACGTCTCAGGGAATCGGCAAAGGCCACCAGGCTACGCGCATCGGGCGCACTTCCGGTATGGGTTTCCAGATGCTGGACCCATGCTGAAAAAACGCTATGCGACTGCCCGAGCAGATCGAAGATCGAAGCGCCGACTTCCAGTTCCTGCTGCAGCCAATGGTTAAGGGTCTGCTCGACTGACCACGCGACTTCACCAACGTCCTTGAGGCCGACCATGCGGCCACTGCCCTTGAGCGTATGGAAAGAGCGCCGGATGGTCGTCAATAATTCAATATTGTGCGGCTGATCCTTAAGAGCTTGCAGGCTCTCATCGATGGTAGCAAGGACTTCGTTGGCTTCTTCCAGGAAAATGCCGATCAGTTCGGCGTCGATTTCTTCACTGCTGGCTTGCGCGAGCTGGATTGTTTCTGCAGACGGGCTAAGCAATTCCGGGAGTTGTGGCTTCAGCGATGCCATCACCTGGTCAAATTGCGGTGACGCATCCTTACCCGTTTCAAGCGCCGACAGCATGGCCTTGGTTTGCTCGCCGAGAGCGGTGTCGGCGAGAAGATCGGCGTCATTTTTAAGCGCTACCAGATTGAGCTTGATTTCCTCGCGCAGTCCTGCGTCGCCGGGCTGTTCCTTGAGGGCATCAAGCAGGGCATGTGTTTCAAGCTTCTGCCGCTCGACCTCCTGCTCAAACGAGATGCCGGGTAAGTCTTCGCAGAACTCCCCGGACACCTCGAATTCATCCGGCTCCAGGCTATCTTGCGCCGGACCAGACTGCATCTGCCTGACAAAACTGTCAAAGTCGGCGGCGCCATGTTGCAACGAATCAATGAAAAAGCCGATCATCGACAACTGATTGGCGATGCGCTCGAAATCGGATTCCTGTGGATCGTATCCCGCATCGGCAAAGCGCTTTATTTCTGCCGAACATTCGTGCACGGCGGCAGCCGCCGCGTCGTGGCGCATGATGGTCAAGGCCCCAGCGACCTGGCGGAATGGAACCTCAAGGCTGACCAGATCGGCACGCTTTTCGGCATCGCGGAAGAAGCCATCGAGCACCTGCTCAATCTGTGCAAAATTGCTTTGAATCTCCTTGGCCACCTGTCCGATCAGAAGTTTTTCCTGTGCTTGACGCGACATTTCGTCAAGCAGGGGAACTTCCGAACCAGGTTGCGGAGGGGTTCCGGCAAGGCAGCCATGAATCCGCGCCACCGTTACGTCGACCTGGTGCGCGAAATCGCTGCCAAGACGCTGGTAATTTTCCTGTGCATTCTGGGTCAGCAGGATCGCCGTCGCGATCTCCATCGCCAGCGCTTCCGAATGGCGGGTGCTGTCGCCTGACAGCCAGTTGGCGGCCGCGGCAATCGCTTGCGCCAGACGACGATAATCGGTGTGGCCAAGTTGTTCGACGACGACAGACAAGGCGTTGGCATTCTCCCTGAACAAGGGGAGCGACTGCATGGTACCGGTGCAATACTTGTTCCAGGCTTCTTCGGTCGCCGAAATCACGTCGCGCAGTTTGCGGCGAATATTTTCTTCCGGTGCAGGCGCGCTGGTCTCGGTGGTCGGGATAACCGCTTGCAACTGATAGGTATTCTTGACCAGTTGTACCGCATCGTTGCTGCTGTTCGCGCTGGCGACGAAATAGAGCACATCGCGCATCAGGCGCTCGGCGACGTTCTTCGACCCTTCAAACAGCCGGCGAATCTGCAGATCGATGCGCGCGCACAACTGCTTGACATTTGTTTCTTCCGGCAAGGTACCCTCGGCCAGTGCGGAGAGAAAGCCGGTAGCAACCCACCAGAAGGAACGAGCCGATGCCGCATCCTGCGTGTCTTCGATGCGCTTTACCGCGCTCAACATCTCGCCGATGCCTCGCCGATCCTGCGGGGAACGTAGCCACGACAGGAAGCCGCGCTGAAAGCGGGCGCGTTCTTGCCGGACCAGGCGCTGAAACTCGCTGTGCGTAATCTTTGGCGCCGGGGACTCGCGCCGCGGCGGACGGGCGCTCAGGTCGGGAAAGAAAAGATCCGTTGCCGAGATGCGCTGCAAACCGCGTGCCGCTTGTACCTCGCGGTAGATCGACAAGAGACGAAGCGGCTGGTTCGGCTGGCCGCTGGTCAAGTCGGCAAGGTAGTGGCCGATCACCGCCAGTGCGCGGTGTGCAAGCGCGATGGAGGCTTCTTCTGCCGGAAGCCTGCATTGCTCGATGGCCTCGAGCATGGCCTCAACCGCCTCGGCAAACTGCGTTACTCCGTCAAGGCCGACGATGGTCAGCGCACCCTGAACCTGGTGCAAGTGCGTTCGGCAGAACTTGAGTTGCGTCAGGTCGCCGGTGCCGGCGGCAACGCTGGTATTGAATTGCTGCAGCGCCTGATCAGCACGATCCAGCGCCAGGTCAATCTCGCTCTTGACCCAGGTCAGGGGGCCGACATCGAATTCCGTCACGGCATTCATGGGGGGCAGTATCTCCGATCTCTGCGCAGGGCGTTCAGCCCACCTTGAAGCCGGCAACTGAACCCTTGAGTTCCGTTGCCAGGCCTGCCAGTTCGCCGACCGCAGTGGCTGTTTTTTGCGTACCGGCGGTGGTCTGCTCGGTAACGCGCAGTATGTCCTGCATCTTGCCCGCCACGCCCGTTGCCGAATCGGCCTGTTGGCGGGTTGCGTCGGAAATGTTTTCGATCAGTTCGGCGAGATTTTGCGAAACTTTTCCGATCTCGGCCAGTGCTTGCCCCGCCGCATCGGAAAGTTTCGCGCCTTCGACGACGCCGCGTGTTGATTCTTCCATCGCGGAAACAGCATCTTGCGTGTCGGTCTGAATGGTCTTCACAATCGCCGCGATCTGCTTCGTCGCTTCACCTGAACGCTCAGCAAGTCGTTGCACTTCTTCGGCAACCACGGTGAACCCGCGCCCGGCATCGCCAGCGGAAGCCGCCTGGATGGCGGCGTTAAGCGCCAGCACGTTGGTCTGTTCGGTAATGTCGGAAATCAGCTCGACGATTTCGCCGATTTCCTGAGACGATTCGCCAAGACGCTTGATCCGCTTCGAGGTTTCCTGGATCTGCTCGCGGATTTCGTTCATGCCCTTGATCGAATCCTGCACCGCCTGCGTACCCTTGCCGGCCGCCGCCAGTGACTGGCGCGCCACCTGTGCCGACTGGTTGGCATCTGATGACACCTGGGTCATCGAACTGGCCATGGCGAGAACGGAATGACCGGCGTCCTGAATTTCTATGGATTGCCGTTTCGCCGCATCAAGCAATTCAAACGAAGTTTGCTGAGCGATTCCGGTGGCGGTGGTTACCCGACCCGCCGCATCATTGATCCGTCGGACCAGCACGCGAAGCTCTTCAATGGTGTAGTTGATCGAGTCGGCAATGGCGCCCGTGATGTCTTCGGACACGGTTGCGGTAACCGTCAGGTCGCCGTCAGCCAAGTCGCCCAACTCGTTCATCAGCCGCAAAATGGCGTCCTGGTTCTGGCGGTTGACCGATTCACTTGCCTGCCGGCTCTGGTCGGCCAATTCCGCTTGGCGGCGAGTATCGAGGAGGTAAACCTTGGCCATCGCGAAAAGTGCTGCGAGCGCAAAAAGAACCAAGCCTGCGAAAGTGAAGCCGTAAACCGCACGCTCGGCTATGCCGCGCTGGTAGGCTTGTGCCAGCTGGTCGGTCGCATCGAGCAAGTCTTCACTGTTGCGGACGATTGAGGAGCCGGCACGCTTGGCGGTGATCAGTCGCTGCATGCCGCCAAGAATGCCGTTGACCGCGGCCTGGGATTCCTTGAAGCTGGTTTCGAGTTCGCCAAGTTTGCGTCTGGTTTCCGCATCGCTTGTGGCCGGGATGCGTAGTGCCTCGCTGCCCTTGCTCAGGGCGTTGAACAAGTCACTGAAGGTATTGGTATCCTTGCCCAGCAGGAAAGCAATTTCAGGGCTGATTTCGTCTCCCAGCAGCAATGAACTGGCGTTCTTGGCAATACGCTGCGTCAACATCACCATCTGGTTGGCTACAACAATTTCCCGGACGCTCGCACCGGTCTGCAGCTTGAGCGCGGCCACCTGCTCTGAAAGCTCGAGCAGGTGGGCGTCTTTGTCCGTGATCGTAGTCACATCCTTGTTGAGTTCGAGCAGGTTCTTTTCCAGTTCAAGCAACTGAACAGTGTCTTTATTGGTCGTACTCCAGGTCTTTGTCAGCTTTTGCAACTGCGGCTGCACACTATCGGGCGATGGCGGAACGGTGGAATCGGCCAGTTCGCCGCCGTTGGTCAGACGTTCCAGGTTGGTGGAAAACTGGTTGTGCGAATCACGCAACTGTTTGAATGCCGCCGTGTTCCCCTGCAACGCAAGGCTGGCTGACTTGGCCAGACGCTGCGAGAGCATACGCATTTCCCCCGCAGTAGCGATGTAGACACTGCCGTAAGTTGACTCCCGGTTATCGTGATAGATGACCGTGGAGATGATCAACATCACCACGAGGAGAATGCCACCGAGAATCTGCAATTGCTTGGTGAGGGTGTATTGGTCCAGAAAACCCGGTGTGGATCCGCTTTTCTTCAGGGCGACCGGATGGACATCATCCATTAGCGTAGCCGCAGATACGGTTAAATCTGCGGGGTCTTTTCTGCCCGATAAAAACTTGGGCAATTTCAGCTTGAACGCCATGTTGCTTCTCCGGTAACGCCGTCTGGAGGGTACGGGTTGTCAAGTACGGTTCTGATACAAAACTGGCTCAAACGCCGATATCCATGAAATCCTCATCCGCCAGGAGTTGGCGAACGTTCAGCATTTTCCAGCGGCGTCCTTCTTTGTCGGTAAAGGCCTCACTTGCCCAGAGCGGCGCATCCGGGTCCGCTGCCACGGGGGTCAGGTCATCCACGTTGCGCAGGCCGAGCACTCGCGGCACCAGCAGAGCGGCGTTATTGCCGTGGCGAGTACCAATCAGCAGCAATCGCGAACTGGTGTTTTGCGGGGTCGCATCCTTGCCCTGGAAAGCAGAAAAGTCGGAGACCGAGTAAAGATTTCCCCGAATATTGGCAATGCCGACAAACCAGTGCTTGGTCAGGGGCACACTGGTCAGCGGCGTCAGCGGAATGATTTCGCCGGTATCAGACAGATTGAGCAGCCAGTAGTCGGCACCAGACTGGATGCCGAGCAGACCAGCGGCGCTCTGATCGCTGGCACCGGCAAGCCGCCTTGCCAAGTGTGCCTGAAACTCGCGGAGACTGCCTTTTTTGGCCATGCGCTGTGTTGACGCTTACAGGGCTGAGATCTTGGCCAGCAATTCTTCGCCGTTGACCGGCTTGACCAGGTAGTCCTGCGCACCTTGGCGCAAACCCCATATCTTGTCTGTTTCCTGCCCCTTCGAGGTGCACACGATAATTGGAATGTGCTTGGTCAGGTCGTCGCGGGTCAGCGTTCGGGTCGCCTGATAACCATTCAGTCCAGGCATCACGACATCCATCAGGATCAGATCCGGCAATTCGGCTTTGGCTTTCACGATACCCTCTTCGCCACTCTCGGCCGTGATGACCTGGTAGCCGTGCCTGGTCAGAAGCTCAAGCAGAACATGACGTTCAGTCGGCGAATCGTCGACGACGAGGATTTTTTTGACCGGCATGGCAATAACTCCCAGGGGTGTCTTATATTGTGCGGATTTTTTCAAGCCTGCGGATGGGCAAAAGTTGCAACTGCCTGAAGCAGGCTATCTTTGGTAAACGGCTTGGTCAGATACTGGTCGGAACCGACCATGCGTCCTCGTGCACGATCAAACAGGCCATCCTTGGAGGAGAGCATGATCAGCGGCGTACTGCGAAAGCGCTGGTTTTTCTTGATCAGGGCGCAGGTTTGATAGCCATCAAGCCGCGGCATCATGATGTCGCAAAAAATGACTTCGGGCTGATGGTCAGCGATTTTCGCGAGGGCGTCAAAACCATCCTCGGCAAGCACCACCTGACACCCGGCCTGCACGAGAAAAATCTCCGCGCTCCGCCGTATTGTGTTGCTGTCATCGATGATCATCACCTTGATGCCACTCAAGTTCGCAGCGTCGACCAATTCCTATCTCCAGTGTACCCTTCGATCCGGGATCTTGAACGGGCTCCTGATCACGTCAGAATATACCGTCTAACCAGTACTATACATCAAAGGCTTAAATCCAAACCATATCAAAATCATCCTTGCGTGCACCGCATTCCGGGCAAACCAATTTCATCGTCACATCCCGCCAAACGGGCAGTACTTTGTAAGGCACCCCAAATTATGAAAGTCCTGCCCGTTTCCCTCACCCCCGCCCCCTCTCCCAGAGGGCGAGGGGAGGTTCGAGAGTCGCTAGCGCGACTTTCACGGTAAGAGTCCTGGCTGGAATACCCTCTTCGGGGCTGCCTTCTGCCTCGTAAAGAATGAAACCGCAGGTCAGACACCTCCAGGCACCGTATCCCGCTTCAGTTGCAGTGTTCATGGCAAGCGTCGGATTTCGGGTAAAATTAGGGGGCAGAACGTCATTGATTCTAGCCATCCGCTCCTCCATCTGCCAAGTTTTTATTTATTAGCGCCAGTTTGCTCCCATGGATTCATTTTCGAAACAACTGTCGCCGCCCATTGTCCTGACTTTTGCCGCCAGCGATCCCTCGGGCGGTGCCGGTATTCAGGCCGACCTGATGACCATTTCCGCGCTGGGATGCCACGCGCTGTCGGTGATTACGGCGCTGACCGTCCAGGACACCGCCGGCATCGACAGCATACTGGCCATCGACGCCAACTGGGTCGAAGATCAGGCGCGCACGCTCCTGGAAGACATGCAGGTGGATGTTTTCAAGATCGGTTTGCTCGGCAGCATCGAAAACATTGCGGTGATTGCCGAAATCCTGTCCGACTACCCGGATGTCCCGCTGGTTTTTGACCCGGTGCTGGCTTCCGGACGTGGCGACGAATTGGCCGACGAAGACATGATTTCTGCTTTGCAGGATTTGTTGCTGCCGCAAACGACCATCCTGACCCCGAATTCACTTGAGGCACGCCGCCTGGCCGGCGAAACGAATGAGGATGAGAGGGCGGAAGAACTGTCGCTCGACGAATGCGCGCGCCGACTGATCGCCTTCGGGTGCGAACATGTCCTGCTCACCGGAACGCATGAAAATACGCCACAGGTCTGCAATGATTTATACGGGGAAAGCGGTCTGATTCGCCGCGATACCTGGGAGCGGCTGCCCGGCAGTTATCACGGATCCGGCTGTACGCTGGCGTCAGCGCTTGCTGCCCGCCTGGCGCACAAGATGCCCATCAGCGAGGCCGTGCGTGAAGCGCAGGATTACACCTGGCAGACGCTGGCGTCGGGTTTCCGGCCGGGAATGGGGCAATTCATTCCGGACCGCTTTTTCCGGGCGCGCCGGACGGAAGGAAGCCGCAATGCCTGAACTCCAGAAGAAATTTTTACGCGGACTCTATGCCATCACTCCAGATGGCCTCGACCAGAACGTGCTGCTGGCACAGGTGGAAGCCGCACTGCGGGGTGGCGTAAAGCTTGTCCAGTATCGCGACAAGAAGCGCGGCGCAGCACAACAGGCTGAAATCGCCAGTGCCCTATGCGCCCTGTGCCGGCGCTTCGGCGCCTGCTTCATCGTCAATGATGACCTGGCGCTGGCACTGAGCGTCGATGCCGATGGCGTGCATCTGGGCGCAGACGATGGCGATCTGGTGGCCGCCAGGCTGGCGCTTGGTCCGGGCAAGCTGCTCGGCGTCTCGTGCTACGCGGATTTCGATCTGGCGCGTGCTGCGCTCAAGGCCGGCGCTGATTACGTCGCCTTCGGCGCGGTTTACCCGTCGCCGACCAAGCCGCATGCAGAGCGGGCGCCTGTGTCGCTGCTCGGTCGCTGCCGCGACGAACTGGGCATTCCGGCCTGTGCCATCGGTGGCATCACGCTGACCAACGCCCCCGCGCTGGTTGCCGCCGGTGCCGACCTGCTCGCCGTCATCACCGATTTGTTTGAAGCGCCCGACATTGAGTCGCGCGCCAGGGCCTATCAGAATTTTTTCCAGGGAGAACCGGCTTGAGTAACCGTAATCAGCAGCTTTTCGAACGCGCACAACGACACATCCCCGGCGGCGTCAATTCTCCGGTGCGAGCTTTCCGTTCGGTCGGGGGTACACCGTGCTTCTTCACCAGGGGCAGTGGTTCGCGGGTGACCGACGCCAATGGCAATGTCTACCTCGATTACGTCGGCTCGTGGGGGCCGCTGATTCTCGGTCACGCCCATCCGGAGGTGGTGGCCGCCGTTCAGGAGGCTGCAATTGATGGGCTGTCCTTCGGCGCGCCGACCGAACGTGAAGTCGATATGGCCGACCTGCTGTGCGACCTGCTGCCGTCGCTCGACATGGTGCGTCTGGTCAGTTCGGGCACCGAGGCGACGATGAGCGCCATCCGTCTGGCGCGTGGATTTACCGGTCGCGACCTGCTGATCAAGTTCGAGGGCTGTTACCACGGGCACAGCGACAGCCTGCTGGTGAAGGCCGGCTCGGGCATGCTGACTTTCGGCAATCCCAGTTCGGGCGGCGTCCCGGCTGAACTGGCGCAATTGACCCTGGTGCTCGACTACAACAATGTTGCCCAGCTTGAAAGCGCCTTTGCCGAGCACGGCGCGCGCATTGCGGCAGTCATTGTCGAGCCGGTGGTCGGCAACATGAACCTGGTCGTGCCGCAGCAGGCGTTCCTTGATGCCATGCGCAGGCTGTGCTCCGAGCACGGTGCGGTGCTGATTTTTGACGAAGTGATGACCGGCTTTCGCGTCGGAGCAAAGTGCGCCCAAGGCTACTACGGCATCACGCCGGATCTGACCACGCTCGGCAAGGTGATCGGCGGCGGCATGCCGGTCGGCGCCTTTGGCGGCAAACGCGAAATCATGGAAAAGATCGCGCCGCTCGGCCCGGTTTATCAGGCCGGGACGCTGTCGGGCAATCCGGTGGCTGTCGCTGCGGGCCTGGCGACGTTAAGGCTGATCCAGGCACCGGGCTTATACGAGATGCTGACTATGCGTACCCGGCAACTGTGCGACGGACTGGTTGCCGCTGCAGCAAGGCACGGCGTGGCCTTTTCAGCGCAATCGGTCGGCGGCATGTTCGGCCTCTATTTCCGGAGCGAATGTCCGCAAAGCTACGCCGAGGTCATGGAGTGCGACAAGGAAGCGTTCAACCGCTTCTTCCACGCCATGCTCGACGCCGGACACTACTTTGCGCCGTCGGCTTTCGAGGCGGGATTTGTTTCAGCGGCGCACAGCGCGGCGGATATTGCCGAAACGGTGTCGGCTGCGGAGGTCGCCTTCAAAGCCTGGTAGCCCGGCGTAGGGCGCCAATAGGCGTTCTACACAGCCAATGGTTGGACAGCCAACAGGCACGCCACTCTTCAGGCATAAGGCTTGCAGATCGCCTGTTCATGCGGGTTGCAGCAGGGTCAACTTTTCGGCGCGTTTATTCGCCATGACCTTGAAGCTGCGCAGCAAAAGCACCAGTTCGGCGAAATCGTCCCGACTGGTAAACTCCTGCGCAACAGGCTTATTTTGACAGCCCCCGCTCCTTGATCCGTTTTCTGGCGGCCTTCTGCTCGAATTGTCGCAGGGCCAGGTAGGTGGTCCAGCCAACCACCGCCATTCCTGCAGTGAACAGGCCGTAGGCAGCAGGCCAGGGGATGCCTTGGGTCATCATCGAAAATTCTGACATCCCGCCAATCCCGGCCAGAATATTGATCGGCAAAAAAACCAAACTGATCGTGGTCAGTTTCGAGACACGATTATTCTGGTTGATGTTGATGAAGCCAACCGTCGCACTCATCAGGAAGTTGATCTTTCCGAACAGGAAAGAGGTGTGGCTATCGAGCGATTCAATGTCGCGCAGAATCTGCCGGGAATCTTCCTGCTGGTCGCCGCTCAGGAATTTTCCGCGCATGAGGAACGACAAGGCGCGACGGGTATCAAGTACATTGCGGCGAATACGACCGTTCAGATCCTCGACACGGGCGATTTCCGAGAGTATCAGTGCCGCTTCGTCATCTGGCAGATTCTGGTTGAGCACCTTCTTGCCGGCCACTTCCAGATCGGCATAGACATCTTCCAGGGCGTCGGCTGAATATTCGGCATCGGCCGCGTAGAGGTCCAGCAACACATCCTTGCCATCGGTCACGTAGCCGGGCTGGGTGCGTGCGCGCAGTCGTTGCAGGCGGAAGGTGGGGAGCTCTTCGGTACGCACCGAAAAAAGAATGTCCTTGTGCAGGATGAAAGCGACGGCGACGTTGCGTGACTCGGTCTGAAGATCGAGCAGGAAGTCGGAGTGCAGGTGAATTTCGCCGTTGTCCTCAAGATAGAAGCGCGCACTCGCCTCGAGGTCGGTCAGGTTGCTCGGATTCGGTATCTGAACATCGAAGAAACGACCGACCCACGCCCGGATTTCTGGCGTCGGCGCCACCAGATCGATCCAGATCGGCTTCAGGCATTTCAGGTCGTAGGGCGTGTTGACGCTGATCTGGCTTAACCGCCCGTTGCGCAACTCGAAGGCGTTGACGCTGGTTTTTTCATTCCGGTGGTGACTGTCACCGATCAGATCCTGGCGCACTTCGTCGGAGAGAATTTCGAGGATCGACTCGCCGCGTTCCTCGCGCACCTCGTACCAGACCAGAAGGCGATCTTCCGGCTCCAGCGCTTCGATGATCTGGGCAATATCGGCCAGGGGAATACGTTCGAGCAGGGAGCGTAACCCGGCCAGATGCTGTTTATGCAGCACGTCCTCGACGAGATCATGGCGCGGCATGTCCTGGCGGTGAACAAGGTCTTCTACCAGCTTGTGCTTGGCGAGCAGGTCCTTGACGTTGGCCAAGTGATCCAGGCTATTTATTTCTTCAGTCATCGGGCAGGTTCCCCTGTGCTGTGGCGCATCAAACAGGCGGCGATTCTAGCACGCTGAAGCGGGGTGGCTGAAGCGCAAATATCGTTTAACCACGAAGGACACGAAGCGCACGAAGAAAAGCGAAAACGTCTTTTTTCTGCTCAGGGAATCTGGGCAGACGGCATTCGGCCAAGAATAACGTCGGCTTTCCTGGCCAGACCCGGAGCGCTGCGGTTGCGGTCGTAATAGCGTGGGCTTGGCACCATGCCGGCCAGTCGCGCGGCCTGTTCCGCCGAGAGTTGTGCGGCGCTGATGCCGTAATAGTGCCGCGCGGCGGCCTCGGCGCCGAACACGCCATTACCCCATTCAATGACATTGAGGTAGACCTCGAAAATGCGCTGCTTGCTCCACACGGCCTCGATCATCAGGGTGACGATGGCTTCCTCAGCTTTGCGCCAGGGGGTTTTCGAAGGCGTCAGAAAGAGATTCTTGGCCAATTGTTGTGTAATCGTCGAGCCGCCGGCAACAATCTTGCCGCGACGCTGGTTCTTCTCCAAGGCTTTCTGGATACCGTCCCAGTCGAAACCTTCGTGATGGATGAACAGGCCGTCTTCCGAGACGATGAGGGCGCGCTTCAGGTGGTTCGATATCTTGCCATAGCTGACCCACTGCTTTTTCAGTTGCGCCTTGGGATCTGTGGCCTGCAACTCGGCCAGCCGGATCTCCATGAAGCGCGTGCTGTCAGGATTTGCCCAACTCCACCACAGCACCCAGCCAAACAACCAGAACTGGTAGAGCAAGACCAGGCCGACGAGGCCGAGGAGCAGCCGTTTCAGCCAGAGAACAGCAAAGGGCAAGACCGGCTTCATGCGCCTGCGTTGCGCAGCATGGCCAGCACCGGCGCCACGTCCGGACGTACCCCGCGCCACAGGTAAAAGGCTTCTGCCGCCTGCTCGACGAGCATGCCCAACCCATCGGCAAGTTGCTGTGCACCCTGGCTTCTGGCCAGTGCCAGGAAGGGCGTGTCACCCCGGCCATACATCATCTCGTAGGCCAGGCTGCCGGCAGCAAGGATGCCGCTGGGCAACGGCGGCGACTCGCCACCAAGGCTGGCAGATGTGGCGTTGATGACGATGTCGAAGGAGTGGCCGGCCAGTTCGGCGTAACCGCTACCCGAAATGGCACCGAGCCGGGCGAAGTGTTCGGCCAGCGCCTGCGCCCTGGATGCCGTGCGGTTGGCAATAATCAATGCGCCGGGCCGTTCATCGAGCAAGGGCCCGATCGCACCGCGTGCGGCACCTCCCGCACCGAGCAGCAGAACGCGCTTGCCGGCGACCGGGCACTGCAGATTGAGCGTGATGTCGCGCACCAGTCCGGCGCCGTCGGTGTTGTCGCCCAGGATGCCGTCACTGGAAAAAACCAGCGTATTGACCGCGCCGGCGATTTCGGCGCGCGCTGTGCGGCGGGTGCACAAGCGGAAGGCTTCTTCCTTGAACGGCACCGTGACATTGGCGCCGCGCCCGCCGTTGGCGACGAAGGCGTGTACCGCTGCGGCAAATCCGTCGCGTGGCGCCAGGATGGCCGTGTAACTGATATCCTCGCCGGTCCGGGCGGCAAAGGCGGCGTGGATGAGCGGTGATTTGCTGTGCCCGATGGGGTTGCCGAAGACGCAGTAGCGATCAGTCATGGGGTCATGCCATCCCAGGCTCAGCGGCTGTGAAAAAATACCTGAACACCCACCGCAGAGGCGCAAAGGCGCAGAGGTTTCGCAGAGAAAATCTGTAAAAACAGTGGGTTTCCTCTGCGTTTTCTTTGCGCCTCTGCGCCTCTGCGGTGGATTCTTGATATTTTCACAAGCTCTCAGCGCGACTTGGTTTCCACCTGATTGCTGCTGGTGAAGTTCCAGCTGCGGGTGATGACGAGTATTTCATAATCTTTCCGGATATCGGGCGGAAAGGTGGCGTAGGGGCCAGCCATGGCAACGATACGGCGAGCGGCGTCGTCGAGAATCCGGTGACCTGAAGAGCGGTTGATTTCGACCTTGTCGACCGACCCGTCACTGTTGACCGTCACCGACAGGACCAGCGAACCGTAAAGCTTGCCTTTGGCGGCTTCCGGATAATTGAGTGTGCCGACGCGTTCAACCTTCAGGCGCCAGTCTTCTATGTATTGGGCAAAGCGGTATTCGTCGGTGCGCGTGCCGATGAATTTCTTGCGTGGCCGCTTGTTGTATTCATCGGTGTCCCTGGCGATCTCGCCTTCAAGACGCGCCATCTGCAGCGCACTCTGGGCCAGATCGCGGCCACTCACGCCGAGAACCGGCTGCGGCTGGGCCTCCTTGTCGGCATTGGGCGCTGCCGTACTCTTGCTGCGCGTCTGCGCCAGCATCCGCTGCTGCTGCGCTTCAAGTGCCTGCACGCGCTTTTCCGCCTGCTCCAGTTCGCTGCCGCTCTGCTGTTTGTCCGAAGGGGGCAGTGGGGTCTTCGCCCGCCGGTTCTCGTCGGTGTTGCCGCCGCCATCCAGATTGGCTTGCGCCAGAGCCTGCGCATTGGTGGGCTTGCGGGCCGACTTGCTGTTGACCAGGATGATGTCCATCGCCCTGTCCTGAAAGGCACGCGATGCATCGGGGAATTTGAACTGAAGCGACAGTACCAGCGCGTGCAGAAAGACCGAGACAGCGATCGCCAACCACAGGTTGCGCTCGCTGGTCGATGCTGCCCACGATTGGCGGAAAGTGCTGCTCACGTCAGTCGACTGCCTCCACGGGATCGTCGGTTACTTCAGCAACCGCTGCAACGAGATCAAGCGTTTCGACATAACGGCAGCCCAGTTCGAGCGTCAGGAAATCGATCGATTCGATGCTTAGACGGACGCGCTGGCCCGACCTCAACTCGGGGACCGAAGGCACGCGCTGGATCAGCGGCAGGTGGTCGAGCTTGACCAGGTTCTCGCGCCGGATGGTGGCATCGATGGTCAGCACTCCTTCCTGGCGCAGCCAGCGCAGGCACCAGTAACGTTCCATGCCGCGCTGGAACTCGGCGTAGGCGCTGTAGGTCAGGTCGAAGTCGCGCATGGCGGCGAACAGGGCGTCGGATTTGGCCTTGAAGTGCGGCGTGTCGCCGCTCAGGCAGGCGATCAGTTGCCACTGGTTGAGCAGGTCGACGTAGCGCCGCAGCGGCGAAGACGACCAGGCGTACTGGGCAACGCCAAGTCCCTCGTGCGGTTGCGGCGAGGTCGTCATGCGCACCTTGCCGCCGGTCTGCGCGCGGTAGATGGCCGGGATGCCCTTTTCGGCAAGCAGACCGCCCCAGGTGCTGTTGGCGACGATCATCAGTTCGGCGACCAGCTTGTCGAGCGGGCTGCCGCGCTTGCGTTCGCTGATTTCGACACGGCAACTCTCCGCGTCGGCCAGATCGCCTGCAATGGCGAAGTTGTAGTCGTTGTTGCCCTGCATCGCCGACGGCTTGCCGCGCCGGCCTTCGCAGGCGTTGGCCAGGTGCCACAGCGTTTTCAACTCATCGCGGAAAGCAAATTCGGGCAGGCCGGCAGCCAGCGTCTGCTCGTTGAACAGCGGTTCGATGTCGTGGTGACGCAGGTTGGCGGCAATCGGTACCATTTCGATACGCGATTCGTGTGCCGAAATCTCGAATTCGGGCGTCACCGTCAGGTACAGCGAGAGCGCCGGACAATCGCGGCCGGCGGCCAGCGTGAAGCTCTCGACGGCGGCTTCGGGGAGCATGGTGATCTTGTTGCCCGGCATGTAGACGGTGGATAGCCGTTCGCGCGCCATTTCGCCGAGCGGCGAAGCGGGGGTGATGCCCAGGCACGGTGCCGCAATGTGGATGCCGACGCGCCAGCCAAGACCTGGCAGCGTCTGCAGCGAAAAGGCGTCGTCGATCTCGGTGGTCGCCGCATCGTCGATCGAAAAAGCCTGCACCTCGGCACGCGGCAAACCGGTCGGTGGCAACGGCAGCTCAGTGGCCGGAAAGTCAGTGCCACGCGGGAAGTATTCGAGCAGAAAACGCTGGAAGTGGTAATCCTGCGGCGAACGGATGGCGCCGCATTTTTCCAGCAGGTGCAGCGCCGAAAGCCCGGTTTCGGCGCAAGCGGCTTCCAGCGCCTTGGTTTCGAAACGGTTGCGGTCAGGCTTGTAGAGCAGTTGATTGAGCAGCGGAGCGAACTCGGGCGGCAGCGTGAAGGCCTTCAGCTCACCGACCATGCGCTCGACGGCTAGCGCTTGTTGACGCTTCTTTTCAAGGCCGCCCAGAGCGGCGGCGAGAATGTCCGGAGGGGCTTTGCGGAAGCGCCCCTTGCCCTTGCGATGGAAGTAGACGGGTGCTGAATGCAGGGCCAGCAACAGCGCCGCCGCTTCGGCCGTGGTGGCCTTGTGTCCGAAATAGTCGTCGGCAAAATCAGCAAAAGAAAATTCGCCATCGCTTGCACACTCCCAGAGAAACTCGGTTTCGATGCCCTCGGCCAAGGCCTCGGCAAGACTCAACAATTCGCCTGGCGCCGGGGTCAGATAGCGTAACAGCACACTGGACGACTTGATCTTGGCGCGCTTGCCGGAGGCCGTTTCAACCTGCAAGGAAGCGTCGTTGTCGGTCAGGATAGTGGCGGTTTTGAAGGCGCCGTCTTCTTCGAACAGAACATGCATCGACAAGATTATAACCCGCAAAATTCAAGCAGTTGAGGCAACAAATCAGGAAAACGGGTGCAACTGTGGTCGCCGCCCTCCAGCACCATTTGCTGGCAACCGGCGTAGCGGGAAACGGCTTGCCGGTAGTCGAGCACCTCGTCGCCGGTCTCGACCAGCAGCAGGTAACGTTCGGGGGTGACGCGCGGCAATTCAAGCGCACGCAACTGCTCGACGTGTTCGGCGGTGAATTCGAAGGATTCGTTGGTGTACAGGTTGGTCTGCGTGCCGATGAACTCGTTGAGCGAGATCGGCGCGACGACGGCGGGGTTGATCAGCACCGCCCGCAGGTCGAATTTCTCGGCCAGGCAGGTGGCGTAAAAGCCGCCGAGCGAACTGCCGACCAGCGTCAGTTGCTCTGGTTGCGCCTCGATGATGGCTTCGGCCTGACTGATGGCTTCATGCGGAACCGTTGAAAGCGCCGGGCAGAAGAAACGATCGCCCTGCCCGCGCGCGCTCATCTGGTCCGCCAGAATCCGCGCTTTCCATGACGCCGGCGACGAGCAGAAGCCGTGCAGATACAGGATTCCGGCGCTCACGAACTGGCCCAGGCGATCAGCTCAAGTTTCCAGGTAATCAACACCACAATGCCAAAAGCGATGCGATACCAGGCAAATACCGTGAAGTCGTGCGTGCTGATGTAGCGCAGCAGGCCGCGTACCGCCCAGAAGGCGGATATGAAGGCCGCCATGAAACCGACCGCCCACATCCCCACATCATCGAAAGAGAGCAGAGCGCGCTCCTTGTAGAGCTGGTAAAGGGTCGCCGCAAATAGCGTCGGCATGGCCAGGAAAAACGAAAACTCGGTCGCCGCACGGCGCGACAGGCCAAAGAACAAGCCACCAATGATCGTCGCCCCGGAACGCGAAGTTCCCGGAATCAGTGCCAGCGCCTGCGCCAACCCCAGCTTGAGGGCGTCGAGCGGCTTCAGCTCGTCGACCGACTCGAAGCGGATGCGATGCTGGCGGCGCTCGGCCCACAGGATGAATACGCCGCCGAGGATAAAGGTGGCCGCCACCGTTGGCGCGTTGAACAGATTGGCCTTGATGGCCTTGCCGAAAAGCAGGCCAAGAATGGCCAGCGGCATGAAAGCGATGGCAATGTTGAGCGCGAAACGTTGCGCGGCAGGCTCGCGCGGCAGACCGCGTATGACTTCGGCGATCTTCGCCCGATATTCCCAGACGACCGCCAGCATGGCGCCGGACTGGATGACGATCTCGAACAGCTTGCCGCGCTCGTCATTGAAATCGAGCAGGTCGCCAGCCAGAATCAGGTGGCCGGTGGAAGACACCGGCAGGAATTCGGTAACGCCCTCGACGAGGCCGAGAATCAGGGCTTTGAGCAGGATAAGGAGATCCACGGGGGGCTTCCAGGAAAAAGGCGCATTTTAACAGGGTGGCTTGTGAAAGCGGCTCAAGCAGGCGATTGAACCCAAAAACTTCAGTCTATCCACGAAAATCACGAAAGACACGAACAAAATCAATGGCTTGATGTATTTTCTCTATTCGCTCTTTGGGTGGTGATCTTCAGCTTGTTATCTCCTTGATTCTTTTCGTGCTTTTGGTGCTTTTCGTGGACGAACTGCTTTTTCTGGGTTGAAAGGAATCGCTTTAGAATAGCCGCCCCGCAGCGCCCGTCAATAGGAGATCTTGGCGACGCATGCCGTGGGAGCCTTATAAACATTGGCTCCCACGGCATGATGCTTGAAGATGCCCGTCCTGCTTGCCTTGCAGGCCGACTCCTCAATAACGGTCAGAGCGCGAATTGCGCGAACTTCTGGCCGGTGGCGGCCAGGACGCCGAGCCAGGCCGGGCTGTTCAGGTCGAGTTGCTTCTTGTGCTGGGTGATCAGTTCGACCGGTACGTGCGTGAAGGTGTCGTGCTGGAAGCCGATGACCAGGCCGGTCTTGCCGGCCATCGCCGCATGCACCGCGTTGCGCGCAAAGAAATCGCAGAGTATCGCGTCCTCGGCGCTGGCCGGCACACTGCGGATCATGTAGCTCGGATCAAAGTAGCGCAGGGCGAACGGGATGTTCTCGGCGTTGAAATAAGCCTCGATGCGCTCGCGCAGGAAGTTTCCGATGTCCTTGGACTTGAGATTGCCCGAGGCGTCGTGCTCCTCGCCACCGGCTTGCAGCAGATGCTGGCCGGCGCCTTCGGCAACGAGAATGACGGCGTGTGCACGGCTAACTACGCGTTTCTTGAGGGCGGCCAGGAATCCATCCTCGCCGTCGAGCACGAAGGGTACTTCCGGGACCAGCGTGAAATTGACATCCTGGCTGGCAATCGTGGCGCCGGCCGCGATGAATCCGGCGTGGCGGCCCATGATCTTGACCAGCGAAATGCCGTTGTGCACGCTGTGCGCCTCGGTATGCGCACAACTGAGCGCCTTGGCCGCTTCCTCGACGGCGGTGACGTAGCCAAAGGTGCGCGAGACGAAAGCGACATCGTTGTCGATGGTCTTCGGGACGCCGACCACGGCCAGCGCATGGCCGCGGCTCTTGGCTTCCTGGTAGATCGCTTCGCCGCCGCGCTGGGTGCCGTCGCCGCCGACGACGAAGAGGATGTTGATCTTGCGCCGGATCAGGTTATCGACCGCGACGCTCACATCGACCGGGCCGCGCGAGGTGTTGAGTTCGGTGCCGCCTTCCTTGTGGATATCCTCGACGAACTGCGGGGTGAGCGGGATCGGCTCGCCGCCACGCCAGGGATCGAGGCCCTGGTAGCCGTTCACGAAGCCGAGGATTTCGCGCACGCCATAGCCGTGATGCAGTTCGAGAACGAGCGAGCGGATGACGTTGTTGAGACCGGGGCACAGGCCGCCGCAGGTGACGATGCCGGCACGCGTGTGCCTGGGGTCGAAGTACAGGAGTTCCCTGGGGCCGGCGACTTCAAACAGGAGTTCCTCTTTCGGCGGCTTGTCGGGATCGACGATGACGTTGAACAGGACGCGCGCCTTGTCGCTGATATGGAAAGGAAGCGGTGACGGGAAACGGGCTTCACCAAGAACGGTAATATTCATGAGGGCTTTATCCTGAGGACAGTCGGGTAAAAACGCTAGCCTGAAGTATCCCCGACGCTGGCAGCGCGGTCAAACGGATCAGGGAATGGGGCGCGCTTTCCTTTCGACCTTCGCGCCGTGGGGCGGTAAAATCCCATCCCATGAAAATGAATAGACAAATTGCTCACTTGCTGGCACTTGCGGTATTCAGCGGCGGAGCCTCAGCCGAATGGGTCGAGATCCAGAAGTTCGAAGACGGCATGCGGGTGTTTGTCGATAAGGCAACGGTCAGCAGAAATGGCGATACGGCGAAGGTTCTGCACCTCGTGCGCTGGGCCGAGCCACAGGTCGAGGAAGGCTTGCCGCCTTATCTGTCGACCATCGTCAGCACTTCCTACGACTGCATCGGCAAGCGGGAAAAGTATCTGGCTTCGACGTCCTACGCCGGAACGATGGGCAACGGTGCCGAAGTCCTCTCGGATGAAGACGAAGTGGAAGGGTGGTACTCGATCTCGGTGGCGTCAATGGAAGAAAAGCTGTGGAAGATTGCCTGCGCTGCCAAGCAGCCTTTGCCATGAGTGCCTCAGAGGCTGTGACAAAATGCCTACCCCCCACCGCAAAGGCGCAAAGGAGCAAAGGCTTCGCAAAGAAAACATTTGTAAACAATGGGGTTCCTCTGCGTTTTCTTTGCTCCTTTGCGCCTTTGCGGTGGATTTTTGATTTTTTCACAGGCTCTCAGAAACAGCCAGGGGCGATCTGAAGCGGTGCGCTGCCAATGATTCGATGCAAGCCTCGTCAGGACAAGGCCAGTCCAACGACCGCCGAAGCAAGAATCAGCAGCACCGGGTTGATCCCGGTACGCAAAAGCAGCACGCCGACGACCAGGGCGATAAGGCCGCTCTTCCAGCCAACCAGCGCCTCGTTGGCAATCGTATAAACCCCCGAGCACATCAAGCCGATCGAGATCGGCTCCAGCGCGGACTGGACGGCTTTGCGCCAGGGTCGCTCGCCGATTCGCTGCCACAGTCGGCCAATGAAAAGGCAGAGCAGGCTGGACGGCAGGAAAAAGGCCACCGCCACCACCAGCGCACCCGCCAGACCGGCAACCATATCGCCCATGATCAGCACAACCAGCATATTCGGACCCGGCGCCAACTGGCCAATGCCATAGGCTTTGACGAATTCGCCTTGAGTGATCTGGAAATACTGCTCGAGGAGCGTCTGCATTTCGGGCAACACGGCCGACCCGCCGCCCACGGCGAGCAGGGAGAGCATGGAAAAGACGCCGGCCAGTTGAAGCAGTGTGGTGACCACGGCTTAATCATCCCCGTTTCGGGAGGGCCGATAGAGGAACAGCGCCAGCGGCAATACGGTCGCCAGTACCAGATAGAGCGGCAACTTCAGAATGCTCATGCAGACAAAGGTAAGAATCACCAGGCCCAGGGACACTTTCTCTGTAAGCGCTCGCCGCCCGAGTTTCCAGGTCACGGTGGCCAGCAGTGCGATGGCCGCCGCCGTCACTCCGCCTAGCACATGGTTGGCTTTGGGGTGATCGCTGTGGATGCCGTAGAGCGTGCCGATGGTCAAAACAATCAGCGCCCCTGGCAGCAGGATTCCGAGGGCAGCAACCAGCGCCCCCTTGCCGCCGCGCAGACGATCACCCATGAGGATGGACAGATTGACGGCATTCAGACCCGGCATCGTCTGGCTGATTGAAAGCATCACCATGAACTCGTCACTGCTGACCCACTGGCGTTTGCTCACCAGCAGATCGCGCAGGTAAGCCACAATGCCGCCCCCGAAACTGATCGCGCCAACATACAGGAATTGCCGAAAAATCTGGTCCAGGCTGATCGTGGCGGGCGCGGTGGAAAGCGGATTATTCATGGCTGCCATAAACCATGGCAGTTTTGGTGGTGCCCGTCGCCAGTTGATCGGCAAAGAACGATTGCAGCTTCCTGAAGAAGGCCTCAGCCGCTTGGTGGGCAGCAATATCCTTGCGATTGGCTTTGTGCACCCGGTAGGCAAAGGCCAATTCACCGACCATGGGCTTGCCTATGGAGTGGAACCAGATGCCGATTTCACAATGCGCCAGCACCGTTTCCGAAAAGGCGATATGGCCGAGCGTCACGCAGGCCTCAAGAATCTTGTTGCGGCGACCACCGACCATTTGCGTATTTTTTTCCATGGGCAGGTTGACGGCAGACAGGCCAGGAAAAACAGAAACCAGTTGGCTGAGTTTCCGGCTGGATATCAGGTCCATCGGCACCGTGTCCATCACTGAATTGTGCGAATAGATGCGGCGAATCGAGCCGACCGGGCCATCCTTGAGAATCTCTTCCTTGAAGCGGATTCGGTGCGCTATCTCGCTGAGCGGAATCGGGTTGTAGGCCCAGGCGCGATCGATATTTTCCGAGCGGCATTTGAAGGTGACTTCACACCAGTCATCGACCCAGATGTTGCTCCTCGACTCACGAACGCGCAGGATCAATTTGTTCCGGTGCAAGGCCGCATCGCTGGTATCAACGAAGAAGATGTTGCGCAGCCCGCTGACCATGGTTTCCGGCGAGTTGAACGCAATCCCGGATTCATCGCACAAGTCGTGGATAGCCTTCTGCAACTGGCCGATCCTGGTATGCCGGTCGAGTCCATCCGGCTTAAGCAGCAACTTGAATTCACGGTTGGTAATGCGCTTGTCGAGCTTTTGCAGAAGCTCGGGGTTTATTTTCTTGGCCATAATGTTTCCCTTGCTGGCTAACGAAAAGAACTGCCGATGGCAGCGATAATAATCGGTTTCCTCATTGAGCCTGGGAAGTAACGGAAAGGCAGCGGCCAGGGTAAATTTGTTCTAACCATCCACCGTCATTCCGGCGAAAGCCGGAATCCAGATTCGTTCATCTGATCAAGATTTTAAACACCAGTTTGATAAACGAACTGGCTCTGCATTTCCTTCGGTCAGATTCCGGGTCAAGCCCGGAATGACGGTAAATCAATGGGTTAGCATTAGAACAAATTTGCCCTGTAGCAGCGGCCTTGCACCAATCCTCATCTCAAATGTGCAGAAAGCCCAAGACACCCACCAGCAAGCCGAGCCCGGTTGCGCCAAAAACCCCGACCAGCATCCAGCGCTTGCGCGTCAGCAGGGTGATGGCCGACAGGGCGATGGCGATCTGCAGCAGCGTGGTGGCCATTGCCCAGCGTCCGTGCACGTGCATTTCGGCTTCGCTCTTCTTGTCGGCTTCTTTGGACAAGGCTTCGAGCTTGTCAGCATCGGCCTTGATCTCCTCCTTCTCGCTTTTGTAGCGCACCACATCCTGCCGGTACTTTTCCTGGGCATCGCCTTTGGTCAGCACCATTGAAAGTTCGGCCAGGTTCTGCTTGTTGCTTTTGGCCTGATAGTAGTTCCACTGGTTCGACGCCGAGGTCTTCTGGATGGCCGCTTCGTTCTTGTACAGCAACGCCAGGTTCTGCGAGTGGCCGCCCAGGTAACCGAAGATTGCGCCAATCGTCGACAGGATCGCCGTCAGCACCGCCAGCCGCGAGGTGAAGCTGTCGCCGCCATGCGTGGCAACGTGTTCGACCTGGTGGTCGTGCGGACCATGGACATGAAAACCGTGACCGGACATCTGTTTATCTCCTGAATGAAAAATTGAGGCTCGAAAAAAGGCCATCCCGAAGGATGGCCTTTTTGTTGCGACAAATCAACCGGATCAACCGATCTTGAACGCCAGCGAATCGGAAGCGGAGTTCAGCGCAACACTGATCGGCTGCTGGTAAGCGGACGGCCCCCATAACTGGCGCGGGCCGGGCGAGGCGAAGAGATCGTCGGCCGACCATTGCGCGCGACGCGAGACGAAAAACTTCATCGCCGGGGAATCCATCTTGACCAGCGCCTTCTCGATCACGAACTCGTCCTGACCATGGCGGCGCTCGATGTTGAGCAGGCCGGTGAGCGGGATGGCCTGCGGCAAACCACCGACAGTGAGGCCGGTCACCGTCGCCATGTAGCCGGAGCGGCCATCGAGGATCAGCGAGCCGGCGGTCAGGCCGAGATTGTAGGTGTAGGCAGCGTCGAACAGGGTCGGCGCGCCACAGCGGCCTTCGTAGCCGAGGAAGTGGCAGTGCGCGCCGAACGGCACCTTGGCGTCGATCTGCTTGACACGCGCCTTGACCATATCGACCAGCAACTGCTCGGTCGGGATCAGCGAAACCTGCAGGTTGCCGTGCGAGTCGCGGTCGGCGAGCAGCATCTTGACCACATAACCTGGCAGCGAAGCCAGCAACTTGCCGTTGTCGGCGGAAAGCTTGCCCTGGATGAAGGCCGCCTTGGCGTCGTCGGCCTGCGCGGCAAACTCGGCGCCGTTGTGCGCCAGCGCGTCATTGAGTTCGGCGATCAGGGTATTCATCTCGGGAATGAACTCGATCAGGCCTTCGGGGATCAGCACCACGCCGTAATTCATGCCCTTTTTCGAGCGCAGCACCACGACCTGGGCGATCTGCTCGACGATGGAAGCCAGCGACTGCTTGTTCTCGGCCACTTCTTCCGAAATGATGGTGACGGCCGGCTTGGTTTGCAGCGCCACTTCAATGGTCACGTGCGAGGCGGAGCGCCCCATCAGCTTGATGAAGTGCCAGTATTTGAGCGAGGAGCGGGTGTCCTGCAGGATGTTGCCGACCATTTCGCTGTAGATCCGGGTGGCCGTATCGAAGCCGAAGGAAATCGGCAGCAGGTCGCCGATCTGCAAGTCGCCGTCGATGGTTTTCGGCACGCCGATCACCTGCACGCCGGAACCGTCGGCCTTGACGCCGGTAAACAGGAATTCGGCGAGCACGGCGGCGTTGGTGTTGGAATCGTCGCCGCCGATGACGACGATGGCATCCAGATTGTGCTTGATGCAGGTGGCCTTGACGTCGGCAAACTGCTCGTCGCTCTTGATCTTGGTGCGGTCGGTGCCAAGGAAGTCGAAGCCGCCGGTGTTGATGATGGTATCGACGTCAGCGTCGGTGATCTCGAACAGATTGCCGAGCAGCAGGCCTTTGGGGCCGGGCTTGACGCCGAACAGGGTGTTGCCCTGGCCGAGCACGCGCTTGATGCCGCACACCACATTGTGACCGCCGGAAGCCGGACCGCCGGAGAACAGCACGGCAACGCGCTTGCCCTGCGCCGTACTGGCATTGATCCCGGAAGAAGAAAGAACGACGTTGCCCGAAGCCTTTACCGAGTTCGGGAAGCTCTTGGCGACGCTGTCGCTGTCCTTGGTGCTCAGCACGCGCGAACTGTTGGCGAAGCTGACCGCTTGCGGCTGCGCGGCGGAGCCGAAGGCGGCGCAGACCGGTAGCGGCAGTTGGCGCACGGCGGATTCAAAAACCGAATGGTGCACTTCCATTTTCTGTAACTGTTCTGCCAGGGTACTCATGGTTTGATCCTTAATTGGTAAAAAAGAGAGACGCGAAAAGAAGTGCAAGGCTGCGGTTCTGCGAGTTCGAAGGGGTGTTCGATGCCTGATTGAGGCGCCGTCTGCATATGAACGCGCCAATCATCGAAAATTCCGTGCGATTCTACCTTAATCGCTGCTGCACTGCAGCATTCCGGTCAATGAGGTACAGGGTAAATTGGTTCCAACACCACCCCCCATTGATCCACCGTCATTCCGGGCTTGAGCCGGAAGCCAGATTCGTCCCTCTTCAGTGAGGCTGCGCGTTGCTTTTGGTGTTTTTCGAGGACGAACTGTTTTTTCCAGGTTCAAGAGTCTTCTTTGCGGAACCTTTGCCCCTCTGCGGGCGCGTAGCCTGGCCTCGGGCCATGGGTGTTCCTGTATTTGTTCACAACCTCTGGTTTTCAGCCAGTTTATCAGCGACGGAAAACAAATTCGGAGAGGGCATCCGGGGGCATCGGTTTGGCGAAATAAAAGCCCTGGATGCTGGTCACGCCGGCGTCCCGGAGAAATTCGTACTGTTCCCTGGTTTCGACGCCCTCGGCGACGATGTCCAGGTGCAGGCTCGAACCGAGCGACAGAATGGCCTTGATGATGGCGACGTCTTCTTCATTGCCGGGAATGCCGTCGACAAATGATTTGTCGATCTTGAAACAGGTGATCGGCAAATGCTTGATGTGCGACAGCGACGAATAGCCGGTACCGAAATCGTCCACCGACAGGAGCACGCCCATGGCGCGCAGGCGCATGAGAATCAACTTGACCGACTCGCCCGCCTCCAGCGCGCCCTCGGTTATTTCAAGCTCCAGATGACCCGGGTCAAGCCGGGCGCTCAGAATGGCCCGTTCGACGTGCTTGACGAATGACTCGTTCAGTTGCGCAGGCGAAACATTGACGGCAATGCGCGGGATCGAAACGCCATTGTCCAGCCAGTGCCGCATCTGGCGACAGGCTTCGTCGAGCACCCATTTGCCGACTTCCTCGATCAATCCCAGTTCTTCGGCCGCCGGAATGAACTGCAGTGGCGGGATCAGGCCGCGCGTCGGATGTTGCCAGCGGACCAGGGCTTCAACGCCGATCAGCTGGCCATTGACAGCATCGATCTGCGGCTGGTAATGCAGGCACAGCTCGCCTTCCTGGAGCGCGCGCCGCAGTTCGGTATCGGCGTTGAATTTTTCGCTTATTTCACGACTCATGACGTCGGTAAAAAAGGCGAAACGGTTGCGCCCCAATTCCTTGGCCCGGTTCATCGCGGCGTCGGCGGCCTTGATCAGATCGCTCGGCGATGAACCGTCAGCCGGGAAGATGCTGATGCCAATGCTGACCGTCGGCATCAGCTTGTGTCCGTCGATGATCAAATCCTCGCCGATATCGTTTTGCAGGCGGGCAATGTAGGTGCCGATGGCGTTGTGATCGGCCATTTCCTCAAGCGCCATGATGAATTCATCGCCACCCCAGCGCGCCAGAGAATCATGTTTGCGACAGGCTTTCATCAGGCGGTCTGAAATGGCGCGCAGATAGGTATCGCCCGAGGCTGGCCCGAGAATGTCGTTAACCAGCTTGAAGCGATCGAGGTTGATGAAAACCACGGCGACCTTGGCTTCATTGCGCTTGGTCCGACTGATGGCACCGGCCAGCTGGTCGGAAAAGCGCATGCGGTTCGGCAAGCCGGTGAGCGCATCGTGATTGGCGAGGAAATACAGTTTTTCCTCGGCCTGCTTGGCCTTGGAAATGTCCGAGAACACCGCCACGTAGTTCTGCGCCTCGCCGGTGTTGTTGATAATCGCCGTGACGCTACCCCACTGCGGGTAGACTTCCCCGTTCTTGCGCCGATTCCAGATTTCTCCCGCCCAGCGATGCTTGGTGCGCAGGCATTCCCAGAAACCATGGTAAAAGTTCGGGGTATGCACCCCCGACTTCAGCAGGCCCGGCGTCTTGCCGATGGCTTCCTCGGCACGGAAGCCGGTGATCTCGGTAAACGCACGGTTGACCGAGGTAATGACGCCCTCGGCGGTGGTCACCATGACGGCCTCGTCGGTCTGTTCGAGGATGATGTCGGTGGCCGGTCGTTGGTCCGGGGCTGCCGGCTGAACAGCCGCGCGAAAAACCACGACAGCGCCGACGATGGCGTGCTCTTCAAGCAGGGGGGTGCAAATGAAATTGACGGTCGTGAACGAGCCTTCCAGCGGCTGCGGCAGATCGATGACTCCCTGACGGGTTTCGCCGTCCTGCAGCGTTTTCATGAACGGGGAGGATTGCCGGTAATCCTCCGGGTGTTCGCACCGGTAGAGGGTATCGCAACTGTGCCTGCCAATAAGCTGAGCCGCTTCGATACCGAGCATCTGCCCGATCAGTTCGTTGGCGTAAACAATGTTTCCGGACCCGTCCAGACTGAGCAAGCCATCGCCCGACGCATCCATGATGCGCGTATTGCGCCGCTGCACTTCCTCGATGGCGATCTGATAGTTGTGTCGCTGCGTGACGTCGCGGGCATTGAAGACAATCTCATCCGTGTCATCGAGCCCGCGTATGCGCTTCAGTGTGGCTTCGATCCAGATGGCACGGCCGTCTTCCCGGCGGCAGTGCAGTGTCGTCGTTGTCTGCTTGCCGATGGCCGCAAGATCGGCCAGCAAGCGCGCCAAGGTTGCTTTGTCATCAGCCAGAATCCAGTCCAGGAGAGCCCGGCCGCGCATCGCCGCCGGTTCGGCGCCGAACAGTTCCTTGCTCGCCGACGAAACGAAAAGGAAGCGTCCGGCCGGATTGAGGCGGGCGATCAGATCGGTGGAATTTTCGGCCAGCAGGCGATAGCTGGCATCGCTCGATTTCAGTGCGTGCCGGGTCATGACTTCGATCATGGCCAGTGAAAGCGTGGCCGCCGCATCGATCTCCACTTTTGACCAGGCCAGCGACTTGTCGCGACTGGTTTCCATCCAGGTCGCAAAGGACAGGCGTGGCGAGACATGCGCGCGTCCGCTTGCATCGAGGAAAACCCGCTTGTCCGGACGGCCGGCCCAGCGCAGGGTACGCACGATGCCCGGCCGGAACCACATGACGAAATCCCGCATCGTCTGGTCCACTGGAGCGATCATCAGGCCACAGACGATATCGCCCAGGCCGGCTTCATCGGGCAGCAGTTCCGCCAGGTGGTCGGTGCAATGGATCGGCGCTGGAGGAAGCGACTTGAGCGCCTCGAGCAATCTGTCCAGGGTCGCATCCGGGGGCGTCTGGCCGAGATGGTGGCGTATGCCGGCAATGGATATCACGGCGCCGCTGGCCCGTGCCAGGCCGAGCAAGTCGGCCTCGCAGGAGTTGGCGACGACGTCCAGGTCATTGGTCTGGCGGATCGAATCGGACAGGTGCTGGAGGAAGACTCTTATCTGGTCCTGCAGTTTTCCGCGCTCGGCGCTTTCCATGTTGCTCAGCTTCAGCGACACCATGTGCCCGATGAATTCATCCATTTCCCGGGTGCGCAGGGGAACGTATTTCGGGGAAAGATGATGGCAGGCAATCAAGCCCCAAAGCCGGTTGTTTTGCACCAGCGAGATGCCCAGGCTGGCGTGCACGCCCATGTTGCGCAGGTATTGAATGTGCACCGGCGACAGGCTGCGCAACCACGACAGGCTCAAGTCCAGCGGGGCGGCCGAGGCGGCCTTGACGATCGGTACGGAGGTACCGTCGACGTCGGAAATCAGGCGCACCAGGTTGCGCGTATAGAGTTCGCGGGCCTGCGGCGGGATGTCCGCCGCCGGGAAATGGTGGCCGAGGTAAGACAGGGCGGCGTCGACCCGGCTTTCGGCAATCACTTCGCCGTCCCAGTGGTGGTCGAAGCGGTAGATCATGACCCGGTCGTAACCGCTGAGCAGGCGCACTTCATCCGCGACCGCCTGACTGTAGCGTTGCATATCCTGCTCGGCATCGAGCTTCCACAGCGAATCACGGATCGGGATGAACTGGTGGCGGAAGACGTCACCCTGACCCGGCGCATCCTTTTCGATCTCGATGACCATCAACCCGTCAGCGCGGAATACATGGGCATCAAAGGTGGTGCTGCGGCCTTTGCGCCGCAGGGCGATCGAACAGATCAGGCCACCCGGCAAACTCTCGCGGGCGGACAGGGTGCGAAATATTTCAACCTGGGTGGCTCCAATCAGCGTGGCCAGCGGCTGACCGATGGCCTTCCTGGCCGTCAGGCGGAACAGATCGTCAAGGTTGTCGCTGGCCATGCGAACGGTCATGTCCAGTTCGCTGACGGCGATCAGCACACCCACCGGCTGAATCGTGCCGATCTCGTGGATACGTTCCTCAGCGCAGGTTTTCAGGGCCGCATCGAGGAAACCCTGGTCATCCGGGTTATCGATCAAGTCGGGCATGGTAATCATCCAGTTGTCGCTCGATCACTTCGAACACCCCGAGCGCGGACAGTTCGGCGGCCCCCTGCTGTTTCGGGTTGGCGCGGATGGAATTGGCAAAAACGCCGAATTCACGCCAGCGCCGCTGCGTTTCATGCGCGTCGCCGTAGCCGTTGAAGAAGCATGCGCCGCTACTGGCGGTCAGGCCCAGCGTTTCGTGCAGGTGACGGGAGAGCACCTGGCAGCCGAGAGTTGCGCCTTCGATGGCGTAGAGCGTACCGATCAGTTCCCCGGCGCTGTCGATCGGGGCCAGCGCAATCGGCCGCAATGGACTCAAGTCCGGGGTTTCCGGATCAATGCCGAAATACTTGAGATCAGTGACCAGCCACGGCAGCTTGCGGCGCTCGCCGTAGCTGAAAGGCAACGCGTTGACGGCCAGGAAAGCGTCGATGTGCCGCTCGATAACGGCATAGATATGGTAATACGCCGCCAGCAAAGCCTGGTACTTGTCCAGCGCATAACCCGGCTTGGTCAAGCCTGACAACAACGGGTGCCGGTTGATGTGCACGTGGGCGGCGTGGGTAAAGCGCTGCAGCCCGGCGCTAACGCTTTCGCGCTTTGGCCGGCCCTGGTCATCGGTGGCGTGTGGTGAATCGTGCTGCCTGTCCATCAACGAAATCCCGTTTTCTTGGCTGAATGCTGTCTATTTTCTGGCACGGTAATATTTCCTGCAACTAGCCTAAAGGTAATAGATGCTTGAGTCAATTTAATTGAACCTTAAAACCTCAGTTTAACCACGGCGAACACGGCGGGCACGGCGAAAAGCTGCTGCGAAGCAAATACTCGTGGGGTGCTCAGGTTTTCAGGATTTCATGGCTTACCCAAAGGGTGAATCATGAAAACATTGCAAGCTCTTGTTTTTCCGTTGTCCCTCTTCAGGGAGGCTTCGCGCTGTTCGCCGTGTTCGCTGTGGTCAACTGCCCTTTTTAGGTTGGATCGTCTTGCCGGGCAAATCTTCGGAAATCCCGTAGCCCGGCTTCATTTTGCAGATCGCCATTTGACGGGCTTTGCCGGGCGTTTGTTGGCCCTGCCGCCGACGCGCAAGCCACTTTCCTGCACCAGCACCTTCAACAGTTCGAGCAAGGCATCACGCAGGGCATGGAGTTCGGAAAGCCGCGCCAGCGCCTCCGGATGACGGCCCCGTGACTGAAGATCAAGCAACTCCTCAGCCAGCGCATGCAGCTGCCGGTGTAACGGTTCAATGGCCCTGAAGGCCGGCCTTGTGCCATGACGTGCCCGCCCCTCGGTATTCAGCCAGGCGCCGAAGTGGCACGGGTGCCGATCTCGCGGTGACGGGTCTTGGCGCTCGGCCTGGAGGAGGTTTTCAATGCTGCCGATCCAGGCACGGTGCTCGACGCTGGCAAACAGCAGCGGCAAATCGTCGCGGTTGACTACAGGCAGGTCGGCCCAGGCCGGATCGGGACGCCAGGTCGCCGCCCAGGCCGGAAGGTCGGCCGCCGGCATCGGCCGGGCGATGCCGTAGCCCTGCGCCAGTTCGCAGCCGAGGTGCAGCAGCATCTCGCCGTGCTCGACGGTTTCCACGCCTTCGGCGATGACCTGGCGGCGGAAGGCGCGCGACAAACCGAGGACGCCCTCCAGAATGGCCAGGTCGTCCGGGTCGTCGAGCATGTCGCGGACGAAGCTCTGGTCGATCTTGAGCTGGGTGACCGGCAGGCGTTTCAGGTAGGTCAGCGAGGAATAGCCGGTGCCGAAATCATCGAGGGCGAACATCACCCCGATTTCCCGGCACGACTCGATGACCTGGGAGACTCGCGCCAGGTCTTGCAGGGCGCTGGTTTCCAGCACCTCCAGTTCGAGATTGCCCGAGCGCACGTCCGGATGCGCGGCGAGCAGGGCGCGCAGGTGCTCGACGAAGTCCGCCTGCTGCAACTGGCGGGCGCCGACATTGACGCTGACCGGGATGCCCAGTCCGGCCGCATGCCACAACGCCACCTGGGTGAGGGCGGTATCGATCACCCACTCGCCGATGTCGATGGCCAGCGCGTTGTCCTCGATCACCGGCAGGAACATGGCCGGCGGCAGGAGACCTTTTTCCGGGTGTTGCCAGCGGATCAGCGCCTCGGCGCCGACCACCGCTCCGGTGCGCATGTTCACCTTGGGCTGGTAATGGAGAACGAATTCGCGCGCGGCGAGGGCGCGGCGGATACGTTCCAGGCTCTCGTGGTGGCCGCGCACGCTGCTGTCCTGTTCGGAGTCGAAGACGTGGTAGCGGTTCTTGCCGGCCAGCTTGGCCTGATACATGGCCTGGTCGGCCTGGCGCAGCAGTTGGTCGGCATCGATTTCTTCGGCCTGCGGGTAGAAGGTGACGCCGAGACTGCCCGAGACCTGGAGCAGGAGGTCGTCGATGTTCACCGGCTGCGCCGCCGCGGCGAGCAGGCGGGCAATGATCGGCACGCTGGCGGTCAAGTCCGCCAGATCGAGCAGCACGGCGATGAACTCGTCGCCGCCCAGGCGGGCCAGCGTATCGCCTTCGCGCAGGGCGTCCTTCATGCGCGCCGCCAGGGCGATCAGCAACTGATCGCCGACTTCATGCCCGTGGTTGTCGTTGACCACCTTGAAGCCATCGAGGTCGAGATAGGCCACGGCCAGCCGCTGCCCGCGGCGCTGCGCCTGGACCATGGCCTGTTGCATGCGGTCGGCCAGCAGCACGCGGTTCGGCAGGCTGGTCAGCGAATCGTAGTGGGCGATGTGCTCGAGCTGCCTTTCATGCGCCTTGAGCACGGTGATGTCGGAAAACAGCGCCAGGTAGTGCAGGACCCTGCCGCGCGCATCGCGCACGGCGCTGATGGTTTGCATCACGGCGAACATATCGCCGTCCTTGCGCCGGTTCCAGATTTCGCCGTACCAGTGCTTGTCCTCGATCAGACTGCGCCACATGGCGGCGTAGAATTCCTTGTCGTGCCGACCTGAACTGAGCAGGCGCGGATTACGGCCGAGGACTTCGTCACGGCGGTAACTGGTGATGCGGGTAAAGGCGTCATTGACGTCAATGATCGCGCCGTCAGCGGCGGTGATCATGATGCCTTCGCGGGCAAAGGTAAAAACGCTGGCGGCGAGATGGGCGTCGGCGTCGCGCTGGTGGCGCAGCATGGCGTAGCGGATCGCCTTGCGCAAAGCGGGGCCATCGCCGCCCTTGGTCAGATAGTCCTCGGCGCCCGACTGAATTGCCGTCTTGGTTGCCGCCTGGTCATCCAGCCCGGTAAGCACGACCACCGGGGCATCGCTCAGTTTGCGACAACGTTCGACGCTGGCGATGCCGGTCGAATCGGGCAGGTTGAGGTCGAGCAGTACCACATCCGGGTGCAATCCATCGTCGTCGATCAGGTGCTGTGCTTCGGCCAGCGAACCGGCCAGATGCACCTCGAACGCCTCGTCGTTGCTTTCCAGCAGTAGCAGCCGGATCAGCTGCGCATCGCCGGGCTCGTCCTCGATGACCAGCACCACCGGGCGTGGCTTGAGCGCCAGCGGGATGGTGCGATCGATCATTTGCCGACGGGCTCCAGCGTCTGGCCCAGGCGCACAGAGAGGTCGTTGAGTGTTTTCTCGGTTTCGGCACCGAAATCGAAAATGTCGATCAACTGATCCGTCCGTGACTGGATGATCCCCTTGATGATCTCTTCCTGCGATTCGAGCATGCCCAGACCGGCAAACTGGACATCCAGTTCGCCCAGCATCAGGCGCGTGGTTTCCGTGCCCTGGAAGCGCGCCTGCTCGTATTTGTCGCTGAAGGAGCGAACGGTGCGGCCCAGGGTCTGCAGCAAGGTCGAAATGCCGCCCTTGGTCTGCGTGCTTTCCTGATGGACCAGCATCGCCAGCAGTTTGGCATCGACCGTTTCGACGGCGATCGCCAGATGGTCCCTGATCCGGCCGCACAATTCCGGGTCGGCCATCGGCATGTTGTTAACCAGCACGGAAACGCGATCGAAATTGAACGCCGCGCGGTTGCGGTAGGTGGCGATGGTTCCCAGCGAACGCACCAGGCTGATGATCGAGGCCTCCAGCGGTCGCGCCTCGCCATCGATGTTGATCGTCATCTCCAGCCCCGGCAGCCGGTACTGCAAGGCACCGTCCAGCTGAAAAGCCTTGAGCATGTTCAGGGTCGCGTCGGCGACCTCGCGATAGCCGTCACAGGTGTTCAGCGAACGCAGGAAATTGACCAGCACTGCGTATTCGTCAAGATTGGACATGACCAGGCTGGTCAGCATGTGCGAGTCTTCCAGGCGCTGCTGCAGGCTTGACTGGCCCTCGCCGGTGCGGCGCAGGACCACTACTTTCTGCTTCAGTTCAGCCAGCTTGAACGGCTTGACGATGAAATCGTCGCCGCCTGCGTCATACCCGGCCAGGCGTGATTCAAGGTCGTCGAGCGCCGAAATGAAGATCACCGGCACGGCGCTGCTGGCCGGCTGGCTCTTGATCTGGCGGCACAGGGCGTAGCCGTCCATGCCGGGCATATCGACATCGAGCAGGAAAAGGTCGGGCACCTTTGCGGCCATTCGTTCGAGGCAGGCCGCACCGGACGCGAACGACTCAACGTTGTAGAGCTGGCCAAAGGCCGACTCGACCATGCGCCGGCTGGCTTCCACATCGTCGACGATGAAAAGTGTGTATTCGCTGTCCATGATTCTCTCCCTGCTATTTCTCGATTATTCCAAGTTACGCTAACCCGACGTGCGGGATATGGTCTTTGATCCGGGTGCTGTTTTTGTCAATTCCAATCGTACCGGGAAACTGGTAGTCAGTCATGATGAAATCCATGGATAACCTCGTCATTCCGCGCTTGACCCGGAATCCAGAGGTGCACCACTGGATTCCGGCCTTCGCCGGAATGACGGCTATCCATCAGTTTCACAGTCCGACAGGCTGTTAGCAATGCACCCTTTTTATCTTTAGCCACAAATCTATTGCTTTTGTAATTCTAGTCGCCTTATGGGGTAGCTGCAGAGCACTTTTCAAGGTAGTTGGCAATCGCCGGTACCAGGGCATCGAGATCGGCTTCGAGCTGTTGCTGCAGCTCGACAAAGGCGTCGCAATTGCCGCTGGCCGCTGTCGCTTCGAGCAGCTCGCAAGTCTTTTGCGTGGCTATCGCGCCGATCTGGCCGGCACTCCCTTTCAGGCGATGGCTGGCCTTTCTTACCCGTACGGCGTCCTTCCCGGCAATGGCGCCGGCTATCTCCAGCCGGTCTGCCGCTATCTGGTCAGGCATGATGGGCAACAGCATGAGCAGGATGTCGATGTCCCCGTAGAGCAGTTCGAGCGCGTAAGCCGTGTCGAGCACCGGCGCTACGCTCTCTGCCTGGCTGCCCGCTACCGGAACCAAGGCTTCAGTTGCCAGCGCCCGGTCCGGCGCGCGGCCATGAATCTGCGCGATCTTGCTCAGCAAATCGCGGCTGCGCACCGGTTTCGACAGATAGTCGGTCATCCCGGCGGCCAGGCATCGTTCGCGAAAGCCCGGAATGGCGTGCGCGGTCAGCGCGATGATCGGACTGGCGAAGCCGCCGGCGCGGATGGCCTGCGTCGCACCAAAGCCATCCAGTCGGGGCATCTCAACGTCCATCAAGATCAGGTCGAAGGTGGCGGCCAGGGCCTGGGCCACGGCTTCCTCGCCGTCCTGCGCCAGCGTCACGGAGTGGCCGGCGTTGGCCAGGACGGCCATGGCGTATTTCTGGTTGGTCGGATTGTCTTCGGCCAGCAGGATGCGCAGCCTGACGTCGCTGGCAAGGTCGGCCGGCACGGCCGGCTGAAAACTGTCCGCCGTCCCGGCGGACAGGCCAAAGGGGACAACAAAGCGGAAAACGCTGCCACGACCGGCTTCGCTGTCGACCTCGATCTGCCCCTGCATCAGCGCCACCAGGCGGCTGCAGATGGCCAGCCCGAGACCGGTGCCGCCAAACTTGCGCGTCGTCGTGGTATCGGCCTGGGTGAACGCCGCAAAGATCGCGCCCTGCTGTTCGCGCGGGATGCCGATCCCGGTGTCGCTGACGCTGAAAGCGATCCTGGCGCCCTCGGCGCCGAGTTCTTCAACGGCGGCGGCAAGCGTGACGCGCCCCTTGAGCGTGAACTTGATGGCATTGCCGAGAAGATTGATGATGATCTGGCTCAAGCGCGTCGGGTCGCCCAGCAAAAAATCGGGGATCCGTTCATCGATCTGCAGATCGATCGCCAGGCCTTTCTCCTGCGCGCACATCGACAGCGCCCGCAACGTTTCTGAAAGAACGCTGCGCGGCTCGAACTTCACGTGCTCCAGCTCCATCTTCCCGGCTTCGATTTTCGATAAGTCGAGGATGTCGTTGAGCAGGACAAGCAGGCTGCGCGCTGAATTCTGGGCCAGTTCGATGTACTCCCTTTGCCCGGACGTCAGCTCAGTCGCGCTGACCAGTTCGAGCATCCCGAGCACGCCGTTCATCGGCGTGCGCATTTCGTGACTCATGCTCGCCAGGAACATGCTCTTGGCCGCGCTGGCCGCTTCGGCGGCCTCTTTCGCCGTTTGCAGTTCGGTGACATCGACGCGGAAGCCGACGATATGGCCGTCTGCCGTCTTGCGCTCGACAATGCGCAGCCAGCGGCCGTTGTCGAGTTGATGGAGCAACTGGATATTGCTTTGCCGGTGGGCGGCCAGGCGTTCGGCCACCCATTCATCCTCGCGGCCGCTGGCGGCGGAATACTGGCCGCGCTTGACGCGCTCCCGAATGAAGTGCTCAAAGGTGACGCCGGGCACCATCAGATCGGCCGACCCAGCGTACAGCGAGCGGTATTTTTCGTTGCAGAAAACCAGCCGGTCATCACTGTCGAAAAGGACAAAGGCCTCGTCGATGGCCTCGATGCCGGTGGCCAGGATGCGCTCGTTGACTGCGATTTTCTGCTCGAGCCGGTTGCGCACCACGGCGTGGCGCACGGCGCGGCCGAGCGCATCGAAATTGAACTGTCCCTTGACCAGATAATCCTGGGCGCCGGCTTCGAACACGTCGCCGACCAGCGATAAGCCTTGCACCCTGGTGAGCACGATAATCGGCAAGTCCGGCACGGCGGCGCGCATCGCCCGCAGCGTGGCCAGGCCCGAGGAGTCGGGAAGCGACAAATCGAGCAGAATGACATCGGGTGCTTCACGCCGGGCCGTGGCCATGCCCTCGGCCAGCGTCTGCGCCCAGATGACGGGATCCTTCTCACTGAGCACCCAGCCGGCAAGGCGCGCCTGCGCCCGGACCAGGCTGAAGTCACCGGCATCATCCTCGACGACCAGGATCGAGGACGGCCGCGATGATCCGTTGCTCATGGCAATGGCTCCCGGCTGCCGACCGCCCGTGACGCGGCATGATTGACGTTCAGCCAGTACTCGATGCTGGTAAGCAGGTGGTCAACTTCGAATGGTTTGCCGATATGGTCATTCATGCCGGCCAGCAGGCATTTTTCACGGGTGTTGGCAAAGACATCGGCGGTCAACGCCAGGATCGGCGTATCGGCGTGCTGCGGCAGTTGCCGGATGCACAGGCTGGCGTCCGTCCCGTTCATCACCGGCATGTGTAAATCCATCAGGATCAGGTCGTAAGGGTTGCTCATCGCCAGATCGACGGCTTGCCCGCCGTCTGCGGCCAGTTCGACTTGCATTCCCTTGTTCGACAACAGTTCGCGGATGATCTCCTGGTTGAGCAGGTCGTCCTCGGCGACGAGAATGCGTGCGCCGGACAGCGAAAAAGGCCTGTGCACCGCCTGGTCGAGGGCCGGTTGCTGCGCCGGCTCCGGGATATTCAGGCCAACGACGAAGGAAAATGTGCTCCCGTGACCGGGGACGCTGCTGATTTCCAGCTCGCCGCCCATCAGATTGACCAGGTTGCGGCTGATCGCCAGGCCGAGGCCCGTTCCGCCATGGGCCCGCGTGTTGCTGTTGTCGGCCTGCTCGAAGGTATGAAAAATCCTTTCGATGTCTGCGCTGGCGATGCCGATGCCGGTATCGGCCACCGAGAACTCGACAAATGCGCCAGCGCCAGTGCGGGATTTGAGCCGCGCACCCAGCGTAATGCTGCCGCGCTCGGTGAATTCCAGGGCATTGCCGGCCAGGTTGATGAGCACCTGCTTGAGGCGCAGCGGGTCGCCGAGCAGGCTCTTGGGCAATGCCATGTCGCATTCGAGTTCAAGCAACAGCCCCTTGGCATTGGCCTGGCCGTCGAGCAATGCGAACACCTCGTGCAGAATTGACGCCGGAGCGAAAGCGCGCTCTTCGAGGATCATTTTTCCGGCCTCGATCTTGGCCATGTCCAGAACGTTGTTCAGAATATCCAGCAGGTGATGGGCGGCGCCATCGATGCTGGTCAAACGCTCGATTTGCTTTCGGTCGCTGGCGTTATGGATCAGCAGCCAGGTCATGCCCATGATGCCGTTCAGCGGGGTGCGGATTTCGTGGCTCATGTTGGCCAGAAAGACGCTCTTGGCGCGACTGGCGGCCTGCGCGGCATCGAGCGCGCGGGCCAGTTCGATGGTGCGCTCCTTGACCATCTCCTCCAGGTGTTGCTGGTGGTGCAACAGGCGCTGCTCCAGCTTGCCGCGCACCAGCGCGTAGCGCACGGCACGGCCCAGCGCATCCTGATCGAACTGGCCCTTGACCAGATAATCCTGCGCCCCTGATTTGAGCGTGGCCAGCGCCAGCGTTTTTTCGTCATTGCCGGTGAGCACCACGATCGGCGCAGCGGGAACGGCGGCGAGAAAGGCGTGCACCGTGGTCAGCCCCAGCGAGTCGGGTAGCGAGAGGTCGAGCAGGATGACATCGGGCGCGCTGCGCCGGGCGCTGGCGATGCCTTCGGCCAGGGTCTTGGCCCAGCGAACGGGTTCGGCGCTGACGGCCAGCCCGGCCTGGCGCAAAAAGGCCTTGACCATGCCAAAGTCACCGGGGTCATCCTCGACGACCAGGATTGACAAGCTTTCCTGAGGTGTTTCACACATGCGATTTCTCCTGGGTGTACTGAGAGCTTGTGAAAATATCAAGAATCCACCGCAGAGGCGCAGAGCCGCAAAGGTTTCGCAGAGAAAATCCTTAAAAACAATGGGGTTCCTCTGCGTTTCCTCTGCGTTTCCTCTGCGCCTCTGCGCCTCTGCGGTGGGTGTTCAGGCATTTTTTTACAACCTCTGAGCATTCTGCGTAATCAGCGCCGGCGAGCGGTCAGTCGCGGCCGGCAGGGTAAAAATGAAGGAGCAACCCCGGTTCTCGCCGGGTGATTCCACCCCGATGCGTCCGCCGTGCAGCTCGACGATCTTTCGGCACAAGGCCAGGCCGATGCCGGTGCCGGGATATTTCCCGCGCGGCTGCAGCCGCTCGAACAACTTGAACAGGCGCGCCTCCTGCCCGGCGAGCAGCCCGACACCGTTGTCCCGGATGGAAAACCGATGTTCGCTGCCAGCATTCACGCCCGCCTCGGCGACCACCAGGATTTCCGGCCGGCGCCCGGCGATGCGGTACTTCAGCGCGTTGCCGACCAGGTTCTGGAAGAGGCGCACCATTTCATCGCGCCGGCCGACAATGGCTGGCCAGACGCCCTGGATGCGCACCTCGGCCTGCGCTTCGGCAATCGCCGGCTGCAGATAATGCAAGGCTTCATCGAGCATCTGGCGGCTCTCCACAAGCGTCATTGCATCGCTGTTGCGGCCGACGCGGGAATACTCGAGCAGGGCCGTCAGCATCTGGTCCATGCGTTGCGCGCCCTCGGTGGCGAAATACAGGTTCTGCTTCGTCTCCTCGTTGAGCAGCGGAGCCAGTTCCATTTCCAGCAACTGCAGATAACTCGAAATCATGCGCAGCGGCTGGCGCAGGTCGTGCGAGGCGGCATAGGCGAACTGTTCCAGATCGGCGTTGGAGCGGCGCAGATCGACCGTCATTTCGCGGGCCAGCGCTTCGGCGCGCTTCTTCTGGTTGGCCATCGAGACGAAGATGAAGAACAGCAGCAAACTCACGACGCTGCCGCCGACGGCCACCAGCAGCGGCTGATTTTTCTCCGCCGCTGAGAGGAAGCCCGGGCTGGCATGCAGGTAGATCGACCAGCTGCGTCCGGCGATCTCGATCTGGCTCAGATTGTCGAAAGTCGTGGCCAGCGATCGCTCCAGCGCGTTCAAGCCGGAGGCATGGCCCTGGTAAAGCACGTTCTGCGCCGAGGGCTGCGCCCCGTCATACAGTTCGAACTCGATGTCGCGCTGCTCGGCGCCGAGGATGCCGTGCATCAGATCGTCCATCCTGAACGGCGCATAGACGAAGCCCTGCAGCGCCGCGCGGCGTTGTTGCACGGTTTCAAGCGGCAACTGGTGGCCATACACAGGCAGGTACATGAGCACCCCGTGCTGCACATTCGTCGCCGTCTCCTGCATCAGCTTGACGCGCCCGGAAAGCGCGGGCCGGCCACTGTCAGCAGCGCGCTCCATGGCGGCGCGGCGGGTCGCCTCGGAATACATGTCGTAGCCAAAGGCACGCTGGTTGATGACGTTGAAGGGTTCCAGATAGATGATGGCAGTGTACAGTTCGCGCTCGCCGGCCGGCCTGATGGTGTACTCCGGGAAGCCTTCGCCGCGAATCTGCTGTTCGTGCCGCGCACGCTCTGCGGGCAATACCACCTGACTGAAACCAAAGCCCTGGACGCCGGGAAAGTCGCGCGCGATGTGCAGATTGTCTGCATAAGCCTGCCAATCGGCGCGTTCGACGCTCTCGGGGGCGGCAAACAGGGCGACGCCGCCGCGCAGGATGACTTCGTAATCTGCCATGCGGCGGATGATGCTGTCCTTCACGTCCTCGCTTCGTGAGATGAAGCGATCCTGCGCGATCTGGTGCACAAACCTGTCCGAGACACTCCAGGCAACGGCGGTCAGCGCGAGCGAAGCGAGCAGGACCGCCCAGGCTATCGCCGGCAGCTGCTGCAGTTTCCGGGCGGCATGGCCTGCCGACTTGAGAATGCTGGCCATGTTCGTATTCGACACAGGCTTCATCTGTACTTGTTCGGCAGGCGCACCAGCATCAGCCAATAGTCGAGAAGCGTCTTGACGACGGCAACGAATTCAATGAGATCCGTCGGCTTCGGCACAAAGCCTGCCGCGCCATGGCGGTAAGCGGCGCTCACATCGGCCTCCAGCGCCGAGGTGGTTATCACCACCACGGGAATCGCACGCAGATTGACGCTCTGCTTGATCGCCTGCAGCGTCTCGATGCCGCCTTTGCCCGGCATCTTCAGATCGAGCAGAATCAGATCGGGGCGCAGTGAACTACGGAATCGCTCGCCTTGCTGAGACAGGCACTCGAGCGCCGTGAGGCCATCTTCGACCCGCTGCAGATCAAGCGGGTAGCCGCTTTTCCTGATCGCCATCTGCATCAGCCGGGCATCGCCGGGCTCATCTTCGACCAGCAAAATGCGAAAAACATGAGGAGTGATCATCTGTCACCTAGTTATGATGGGGCAGGCGCACCAGCTTGATCCAGTAGTCGCCGAGCTGGTGGATGGCGGCGATGAATTGCTGGATATCCGCCGGCTTGGTGACATACCCGGCGGCGCCCAGGTTGTAGGAAGCGACGATGTCGCGCTCGGCCTCCGAGGTCGTCAGAATGACCACCGGAATGTCGCTGAAGTCGGGCTCCTGCTTGATGGCGGTGAGAAATTCCCGCCCATCCATACGCGGCATGTTCAGATCGAGCAGAATCAGGTCCGGGCGTGGCGCATCAGAAAATCGCGGCCCTTGCCGGCGCAGGAACTCGAACGCCTCGCGGCCATCGCGCACATGATGCAGTTCGGCCACGACGCCGGTTTCAGTCAGCGCGGCCTTGACCAGGTGGGCGTCGGCCGGCTCGTCTTCGGCGAGCAGGATGACGAAGGGTTGCAATCCGGCAGTCAAGTGCACGTTCATGATGCTTCCTCCACTGGTAATCCGGACAGTATATTACAACCGCCGCCTGGTGTTTCTTCGATCCAGGCGCGCCCGCCACAACTTTCCGCAATGCGCCGCACAATGGCCAGCCCGATGCCGGTGCTGCTTTCAGCGCCGCCGCGAACGGATCGGCCAGGCGCGGGGCATCGATGCAGGCCGGCGGCAAGTCGCCGACGCTGACGGTGGCGCCGCTTTCGGCGATGCGCCCGGCCGTCCGGCATGATCCGGAATTCCCGGTCGGTGGTGTAATCGGCGCCCGTGCGGTAGTGGAATTCGCTTTCCTTCAAGGCCTCCTCGCGTTGCCCAAGGGTTGGCCACGGCGAAGCGGCTGGCGATATTTTTTTTCATGGATTGACCGTTCGCCGGTTCAAGGCCAGTAACGCACAACCAGCTTCGCTGCAAGCCTTGCCAATCGGCCCTGTGCAGTGAGTAGCGGCCACAAGCCAATAGATACGGGCATCTTCAGGCACATAGCTTGATCTGTTCTGGATTTTGTTGGTGCTCGCCAGATTCATCGCCCTCTCCCCCGGCCCCTCTCCCATAAATGGGCGAGGGGAGAAGATCGCTCCCCTCGCCCGCTTGCGGGAGAGCAACTGTGCTTATCCGGTTATCACAGGCATCAGAAATACATGCCAATTTTCAGGCCAGAAGTGGGGATTTGCCCAGTTTCAGATGGCAATTGGCAGTCGCTACGCCGTTTTCGCCGCGACTTTAGCTGGCAAGTGGGCTTTCTCGTCTAGTGTCTGTGACAACCGGATAAGCACGCAAGCAACGTTCGATGGCCGTGGTGAAAGAGTTGAAGTCGGGGTAGTACTTGGC
>NZ_JBMOJE010000036.1:0-40666 GCF_049316945.1 Propionivibrio sp.
GGACGACGATAGCAAGCTGGTTAAGAAAAATCATGCACTCTTGCCGGAAGGACACCATAGATTATCAAATTGCAATCTGCTGCGACGCAGCATTTGTGGCGTTCGTCAATAAAATCCAGATAGCCGAAAATACTTAATGCGCCTGTTGAATTCTCTATCATCAGGATGTCAGTTGGGTGGCCGACTTTGGACTGGAATCGCTAGCAGGGTTTCGAATGGAATGAGTGGTGGGTTTGGGTGGAATGTGCACTAAGCCCGACGGACTTTATTTTTTTCGACGGACTTTATTTGTCGGCATCAGCTTCGCCGCAGAGGCACACCATCCTACTCAACCGTGACTGATTTCGCCAGATTGCGTGGTTTATCTACATCCGTCCCGCGGACCAGCGCGACGTGATAGGCCAGCAGTTGCAAAGGCACGACGTGCAGTAGCGCGGAAAGCTGGCCGTAATGTTCGGGCAGTTGCATGACATGCACCCCATCCGAAGTAACCATTTTGCTGTCGGCGTCGGCAAACACATAAAGTTCGCCGCCGCGGGCACGAACTTCCTGCAGGTTGGACTTCAGCTTTTCGAGCAAGGCGTCATTGGGGGCAACGGCGATCACCGGCATGTCCTTGTCGACTAATGCCAGCGGTCCGTGTTTTAGTTCGCCTGCCGGATAGGCCTCGGCATGGATGTAGGTAATCTCCTTGAGCTTGAGTGCACCTTCAAGCGCGATCGGGTAATGCCGGCCTCGTCCTAGGAAAAGCGCATCCTGCTTGACGGCAAAGTGTTCAGCCCATTCGCGGATCTGTGGTTCAAGTTCGAGCACCTTGGCCACCGCTATTGGCAAGTGACGCAGGGCTTGCAATTCGGCGGCTTCGACCTGGGCTGAAAGGCGGTCGCGCAACTTGGCGAAAATCAGGGTCAACAGGTAAAGGGCGGCAAGCTGCGTGGTAAAAGCCTTGGTCGAAGCGACACCAATCTCAGGCCCGGCACGGGTGATGAAGCGCAATGCGTTTTCGCGCACCAGCGAAGATTCGGGCACATTGCAGATGCACAGGGTATGTTTCATGCCGAGCGACTTGGCGTGGTGCAGTGCAGCCAGCGTGTCGGCGGTTTCGCCCGACTGCGAAAGGGTGACAACCAGCGTCTGCGGATCGGGAACGGATTCGCGATAACGGTATTCGCTCGCCACTTCGACGTTGCAGGGAATTCCGGCAATCGCTTCAAGCCAGTAGCGGGCAACAAGGCCGGCATGATAGCTGGTGCCGCAGGCAATGATCAGCACCTGCCGCACGTCCTTTAGCGTCTCTTCGGTATTGGCGCCAAACAGTCCGGGCTGAATGCCGCGCGTCGCGCCAAGCATTTCAAGGGTATTGGAGAGCGCTACCGGTTGCTCGAAGATTTCCTTCTGCATGTAGTGGGTATATTTGCCAAGTTCGACAGCATCGGCGGAAAGGTGGGACTCGGTCTCTGCACGCTCGACAGGCGTACCGTCAACACGCGTAATACGATAACCATCGCGCATCAACTCGGCGCAATCACCGTTCTCCAGATATACGATGCGGCGTGTGACCTGCAGCAGAGCGGATGCATCGGAGGCAGCATAATTGCCTTCATCGGCCAGACCCAGCAGCAGCGGGGAGCCTTCACGGGCGACGATCACTCGACTCGAATCGGCTTCGCGCAGCACGGCGATGGCATATGCCCCTTGCAGTTGGGCAATCGCCGCACGCGTTGCGGCAAAGAAGTCCGGGGATTTTTTCAGTTCGGAAGCAATGAGATGAGCGACCACCTCGGTATCGGTATCCGAAGTGAATTCATAGCCTTCGGCCCTCAGGCGGGCACGCAAAAACTCGTGGTTCTCGATGATGCCGTTGTGCACGACGGCGAGGCCCTGCGAGATGTGCGGGTGTGCGTTGCGTTCACACGGAGCGCCGTGAGTTGCCCAGCGCGTGTGGGCGATTCCGGTGTTGCCGGCAGCGCACGATTCTTCGACCTGGGCAGTGAGTTCAGCCACCCTGCCGACGGAGCGCAAACGCTGCAAGCCAGAAGAATTGATCAGCGCCAGCCCGGCCGAGTCATAGCCTCGATACTCAAGCTTGCGCAATCCTTCGAGTAGTACGGAAACAATATTGCGGTCTGCGACCGCAGCAACGATGCCACACATGGTTAGTTGGATTCCGGGATGAGTGAGGAGTGAGGAGTGAAGAGTAGTGCGCGGGAGCTCTTCTGAGAACGCCTTTCGGTTTTTCTCTTCACTTTTTACTCCTTACTCTTCACAATTTTTTTAGGCCTTTTCCAGCCCGCAATAGATACCTGCTTGGCACGCGACAGGGTCAGCGTATCAGGCGGAGCATTTTCAGTCAGCGTTGTTCCTGCGCCCAAGGTAGCACCACGACCAACAGTGACCGGCGCTACCAGTTGCGTATCAGAACCGATGAAGGCGTCGTCCTCGATGATCGTCTGGAACTTGTTGGCACCATCGTAGTTGCAGGTAATCGTACCGGCCCCGACATTCACCCGGCTGCCGATGATGGCGTCGCCGATGTAGGCCAGATGATTGACCTTTGAGTGCGCCGCAATCCGGCATTTCTTGATCTCGACGAAGTTGCCGATGTGCACATCCTCCGCCAATTCAGTGCCCGGACGCAGACGGGCAAAGGGGCCAATCCTGGCATCGGGCCCGACTACGGCATCCTCGATATGGGTAAAGGCGGCCAGACGCGTTCCGGCGCCAATACGGGCATTCTTCAGCACACAGTTGGGACCAATCTCGACCGCTTCATCGAGTTTGACCTTACCCTCGAATACACAGTTTACGTCAATGAACACGTCACGACCGCAAAGCAGTTCGCCACGCACGTCTATTCTTGCCGGGTCGGCCAGGCGCACGCCCTGCTCCATCAATTGTTCGGCAGTGCAGCGTTGTGCAATGCGCTCAAGTTCGGCTAGCTGAACCTTGCTGTTAACACCAAGCACCTCCCATTCGTTTTTCGGGTTTGCTGTACGGATAGGCAAGCCCTCCGCAACGGCCATGCCGACAATGTCGGTGAGGTAATACTCTTTCTGGGAATTATTGTTGGACAAACGGCCTAGCCATTCACCAAGGCGAGCGCTCGGCATGGCCATGATCCCGGTGTTGATTTCACGAATACTGCGCTCTTCTGGCGTGGCGTCTTTCTGCTCGACGATGCGTACTACCTGCCCTGCAGCGTTGCGCACCATACGCCCGTAGCCGTCCGGATCGGACAACTCAACAGTAAGGATGGCCAGCGCGTCCTGTGCTGCGTGCACCAGTCGCTTCAGGGTATCGGCCTGGATCAGCGGCACGTCAGCGTAAAGTATCAGCGTCGTTCCATCTCCCTTCAGATGCGGCAAGGCCTGTTGTACCGCATGCCCGGTGCCCAGTTGTGGCTCCTGCAAGGCCCAAGCCAGATCAGGCGCATCGAGTGTGGTTCGTACGGCATCGCCGCCATGGCCGTAGACCAGGCACAGGGTTTGCGGAGACAGACGGCGTGCGGCTTCAATCACATGCGAAACAAGTGCCTTGCCGGCAAGCGGATGCAAGACCTTGGGCAGATTGGAGTGCATACGCTTGCCCTGCCCCGCAGCGAGGATAACGATATTCATAGTGTGTTCCCGGTAAAGCGGACTGGCGATCTAGCGATCTTCCTGTCCGGAGAGAATGTCGCCCAACATCTGTTTTCCCTTGGGAGAAACATACCAGTGCAGGACGTTCTTATCATTTATGCGTGTCTCGATGACGCCAAGATTCTTGAGGATGGTCAGACGGGTGCTGACCAGATCACGCGCCAAACCGGTCTTGTCGGTTAGCCCGACAAGATTGCCGTAAACGTAGCTCTCCTCAGCCAGCGCGCGCAGAATTTCGATGTCGTTGTAGGATATCGACTCCTTGATCACCTCCGGCCTGAGAGCCAATGGCGGTGGCGCCTCGACTACTGACAAGGGATCATCGCGAAGCGCGGGAAGAGGGACATCCTGTCGTTGCTGTTTGAGCTGAAGCATCTCTCGCTTCATTTGATCCATCTGACTCAGAAGCTTGTTGGCCACGTTCTCAAAGACTCTTCGTGAAGCCACTACATAGATCAGGCAGAAGCCGGCGAAGACGAAAAAATCGACAGGGCGGGTACGTGCCGCTTCCAGCAAGTTACTGGAAATCATATTGAGGAAGAGAGGCACTGTCAGTGCTGCAATCACACCGAGAATCAGGTATTTTCCCCAATCACTGCGACCGTGATCGCTTTGTCGATCACTCAGAAAATAGTTGGCGACGCCACCGAGGATTCCGGCAACAACCATGATCAGCAAAATGATCAGCATGTAGCTGTCCAACGTGTTTTGCAGCGCAGAAACCTGCAAGGATTTTTGCAATTCCGGATTCATTGTCCACTTCCCCCTTCTAAGCAGTCGCTACTATGCCATAGCCTTGTCTTTAGCTAAAGGAAAACCCCAATCCGTTAAACAGCGGGATGGGGGTTCATAATGAAAAGACCAGCGTTCCCCTCATATTTTCGAGGAAGAAAAGTCAATGCTGGATACTCGACCCCATCAGGAAGGCATCAATTTCCAACGTAGCAACAAGTTCTGAAGCAACGGAAAGTTAGCGTGAAGGTCGCGCGAGCGACTCTCGAACCTCCCCTCGCCCTCTGGAAGGGGCCGGGGGTGAGGAAAGCGGGCAGGGCTTTCATTAACTGGGGCGCCTGACAAAGCCACGCCCGTTAGAACAAAGACAAAACCTGGGCAGTGCCAAGCTGACAACTACCTGTAACAATGCCATGCAAATTATTAAAAAATAAACATACTTTGGTGCGCATAGATGAACAGCCCTGAAAATGTGCGTACTTCAGGTACGATTACCCAATAAGCGTGCATGAATTATTTCTATTCACCAAATTTGTGCGTAATTGATGCAAGCGCCCCCGAATTTGTGCATAATATTCGCCGCTACAAACAAATCAACTAAGGGGGTATCAAATTGAAGCATAAGTCGCTCGAAGGTTTCCTGGGTTATGTCGCTGGCCGCAATGCGGGCCAGCCGGAATTTTTGCAGGCCGTCACCGAAGTCATGGAAAGCCTGTGGCCTTTCATCGAACAGAACCATAAATACGCCGAACATGGTCTGCTCGAGCGTCTGGTTGAGCCAGAGCGGATGATCACCTTTCGCGTTTCATGGGTGGACGACAAGGGAGATGTGCAGGTCAACCGTGGCTATCGCATCCAGCACAGTTCGGCCATTGGCCCTTACAAAGGCGGTCTACGCCTTCACCCGTCGGTCAACCCGTCGATTCTGAAGTTTTTGGCGTTTGAACAGACGCTGAAGAATGCTCTGACCACGCTGCCAATGGGTGGCGGCAAGGGCGGCTCCGACTTCGACCCCAAGGCCAAGAGCCCGGGCGAGGTGATGCGCTTCTGTCAAGCCTTCGTGTGCGAACTGTTCCGCCACATCGGCAGCAACACCGACGTTCCGGCCGGTGACATCGGTGTCGGTGGCCGCGAAATCGGCTTCATTGTCGGCATGATGAAAAAACTGAGCAACAGTTCCGACTGCGTGTTTACGGGCAAAGGGCTGAGCTTCGGCGGTTCGCTGATCCGGCCTGAAGCCACCGGCTACGGCACGGTCTACTTCGCTGAAGAAATGCTCAAGCTGACCGGCCGCAGTTTCGATGGCCTGCGTGTCAGCGTATCGGGTTCAGGCAACGTGGCTCAGTACGCCGTCGAAAAGGCAATGGAGATGGGTGCCAAGGTGGTCACGGTGTCCGACTCAAGTGGCACAATCGTCGATGAAGCTGGCTTCACGACAGAGAAACTTGCCGAGCTGATGGAAGTGAAGAACCATCTCTATGGTCGTGTCAGTGATTACGCCAAGCGGGTTAACGTCAAGTTCCTTGAAGGTGTAAGCCCATGGCATGTGCCGGTCGATGTAGCCCTGCCATGTGCGACGCAAAACGAAGTGGATGGCAAAGATGCCGAGACGCTGGTGAAAAACGGTGTCATTTGTGTCGCTGAAGGTGCCAACATGCCTTCAACAATGGAAGCCGTGAAGGTATTCGAGGGCAATGGCGTGCTGTACGCACCCGGCAAGGCCAGCAACGCCGGTGGTGTCGCCACTTCGGGCCTGGAAATGAGCCAGAACGCCATGCGCATCTCTTGGCCACGCGAAGAAGTCGATGCCCGCCTGCACGGCATCATGCGCAGCATTCACGAAGCCTGCCTGCAACATGGACGCGCTGCCGACGGCACGCTCAGCTATGTGAACGGCGCCAATGTGGCCGGTTTTGTGAAGGTGGCCGATGCCATGCTGGCACAGGGCGTAATTTAAGCTACCTGTTCCATTCGTTTGAAGCCGAGGGCTGTTGCCCTCGGCCTTTTTTTGATCTGCTTTCGGGCAAACACCAATGCGAACTCAAGCCGATTCAGGGTAAATTTGTTCTACCACTAACTCATTGATTTACCGTCATTCCGGGCTTGACCCGGAATCTGACCGAAGGAAATGCAGAGCCAGTTCGTTTATCAAACAGATTTTTTAACATCTTGATCAGATGGACGAATCTGGATTCCGGCTTTCGCCGGAATGACTGTGGTTGGTTAGAACAAATTTACCCTGCAAGCCGAATAGCCCCACTTGCACTGTCGCGGGATTAGTCAGCTTGCTGCTCTACATCAGGCTGACGCAGGGGTGGAGAAAAGGCACAACTTGAACTGTTCGAATTGTTGTCTCGATCAAGGTACTAACCTTGCTATTGGCAAGATGAAAAAAAGAGGTTGTGTATGGCAGCTTTCGACAGGATAGCCAGCGGTTTCGACGGCCTTGACCGGACGCTGGACTGGATACGCCTTGGGGACAATGTGGTTTGGCAGGTTTCCTCGGTGGACGACTACCGGAGCATCGTAGAACCTTTTGCCCGCCAGGCCATAGCTGATGGCCGGATGCTCCGCTACATCAGGTTTGCACCGCACCCACCACTCCTGGAACCACAACCCAGCCTGATCATCCATCAGCTTGACCCGTCCCAGGGCTTTGAAAGCTTTACCGGCGAAGTGCACAGGATTGTGGCCGACGCGGGCCTCGATGCTTTCTATGTGTTTGACTGCCTTTCGGAGCTTCAGACCGCATGGGCGGCAGATCTCATGATGGGAAATTTTTTCGTGGTGACCTGCCCGTTCCTGTTTGAACTGGACACCATTGCCTGGTTCTGCCTGCTCAGAAACCGCCACAGTTTCGATACCATTGCCAGGATACGCGAGACCACCCAGCTCCTGATCGACCTCTACCACGACGAGGACTGCCTGTATGTGCACCCGCTCAAGGTCTGGCAACGGTTTTCGCCCACCATGTTCTTCCCGCATCGATTGTGCCTTTCAAAACCAGACCAGATCGAGAGCATTACCGATGGCGTATCGGTCAGCCGCTTCTACCAACTGGTTGGTATTGAGTCGAGCCCGGGAGGAGCACAGCAGCTGGACAGTTGGGAGCGTTTTTTCATCGCCGCCCGTGAAAAACAGGACACCGATGCTGACGAAGTTGAAAATCTGATCAATACCATGGCTGAACGTCTGCTGGGGACTGACCCGCGGATTCTGGCCTTGGTTAAACAAAACTGTACAGTGGCCGACCTGCTGGCGGTCAAGGAGCGCATGATTGGCTCGGGAAAAGCGGGAGGCAAGTCTACAGGAATGCTCCTGTCACGCTGGATAGCGCGCCGGGTGCTGCCCGAACTGGTGGAGAACATGGAACCTCATGATTCCTGGTACCTGGGTTCCGACGTTTTCTATACCTACTTGGTGCACAACCACCTGTGGAAGCTGCGCATGCAGCAATGCACAACTGAAGGTTATTTTGCACAGGCACCGGCGCTTTGCGAAGGCATTCTGACGGGCGTGTTTCCTGAACACATGCGCGGACAATTCATTCGCACGCTGGAATATTACGGTCAGGCGCCCATCATCGTCCGCTCCAGCAGCCTTCTCGAAGACAGCTTTGGCCATGCCTTCGCCGGCAAGTACGAATCAGTGTTCTGCGTGAATACCGGCAGCCCGGAGGACCGGCTTCAGGCATTCGAGTCCGCAATCCGGCAGGTCTACGCGAGCACCATGGACGCTTCCGCCCTTGCTTATCGTCTGCAGCGTGGCCTGGAAGCACAGGATGAGCAAATGGCCATCCTGGTCCAGCGGGTGTCAGGATCGCCATTTGGTGACTTTTTCATGCCCGCCGCCGCCGGGGTCGGCTACTCTTGGAGCGCGTGGCGCTGGCACCGGGATATTGACCCGGCAGCGGGCATGGTTCGCGTGGTCGCCGGGCTGGGTACCCGGGCAGTGGATCGCACGTCAAGCGACTATCCCCGACTCATAAGCCTCGACAAACCAGACCTCGATGCCTCGGGCGGAACCAACCGAAACCGCTACTGCCAGCACTCGGTTGACGGTCTTGACCTGACACAACGGGCTCTGACCACGCGCAGCCTGGAAACGGTCATTCCTCTGCTACCGCCGTGGCTCGCCAAGCTCCTGGCCGAGCATGACGCTGACGCCGAGCGCCTGCTTGAGGAACGGGGAGTGAATCGAGCCATCTATCTGGGCACTTGTCCGGGCGTCGCCAGCGACCAGAAATTACTGGCCACCCTCGGAAAAATCATGCAGGCTCTCCAGCAGGAATATGGAAACCCGGTTGATATCGAATTCACCGTCAACTGGGCGGCAGGAGGAGACTTCATGATCAACCTGCTCCAGTGCCGACCGCTCAAAACCCCGAGCTTGCCTAACAGCAGCGACATCGGTATCGACGACGCCATGGCCTCGGGATTTCCAAGCGAAAACGTGTTTTTTCACCTTCGCCAGGAAACCATGGGACCCCAGCTCCATCTGAGCGTGGGGGCGGTAATCATGGTCCACCCGAAGGCCTACTACGAACTTCCGTACAAGGAAAAACCGACGGTTGCACGGACTATCGGCAGACTAAACAACATCCTGGGTGAAGAAGGGAAAGCCTTGATGCTCCTCGCTCCCGGGCGAATCGGAACCACTTCTCCCGAGTTGGGAGTGCCGGTCTCGTTTGCAGAAATCCGGAACATGAAGGTGCTGTGCGAACTTGCCTACTCTGAGGCCGGTTATCAACCGGAACTCTCCTTTGGCAGCCACTTTTTCCAGGATCTGGTGGAAGCGGAAATATTCTATGGCGCCATTTCTGAAGACCCGGAGCAGGCCCTGTTCCGCCCGGACTTTTTCGACGAATCCGAGGATATCCTGAAAACCCTCCTTCCAGATTGCACTCTGCCGGAGGGAATTATTTCGGTCTACAGACCCGAAGGGCTGTCGTTCTACTCGGATGTCCAGAGAAGTAGCTGTCTCTGCGTCAGGGAAAAGATGTAGTCATGGCAGAGCGGTTTGTCGCCTCGCTCCGAATCTGAGCAAAGGGCCCGGGGAACCGCCTTGGCTTTTTGAGAATCGCGCTAACCACTGTCCTGCAACCCTCACCAATAGGCGATCTACAAGGCAACTACCGCAACAGCCAATGAATACGCCACTGTTCAGGCATACGTCCTGTAGATCGCCTATTCATGCGGGTTGCAGCCATCAAAACGATCAAAAATCAGCGCGGCAAGGTACTCGATCCCATGAGGAAAGCGTCGACCTCCCTGGCGCATTGCCGGCCCTCGCGGATCGCCCAAACGACCAGCGACTGTCCCCGACGCGTATCACCGGCAGCAAAGACCTTGGCGGCACTGGTTGCGTAGCAGCCGACTCCGTCCGTTGTGGCCTTGGCGTTGCCGCGCGCATCCTTCTCGACGCCGAATGCATCAAGCAACCCACCCACCGGATTCAAGAAACCCATGGCCAGGAATGCGAGGTCGGCGGGGAAAGTTTTTTCGCTGTCGGCAATTTCACTCATCTTGCCGTCCTTCCATTCCAGTTCGACGGTTGTCAAGGCCTTGAGAACGCCCTGTTCGCCAATGAACGCCTTGGTCGCAATGGCAAACTTGCGCTGCGTTTCACCTTCCAGATGCGACGAAGAGGTACGCATCTTCAGCGGCCAATACGGCCAGGTCAGCGCCTTGTTTTCCTCCTCGGGGGGCTGCGGCATCAGTTCAAACTGCGTCACCGAAGCCGCACCGTGGCGATAACTCGTTCCCACGCAATCGGAACCGGTATCACCACCGCCGATGACAATAACGTGCTTCCCCTTGGCGCTGATCGGATTTTCCTTGCCCCCGGCGACCTTCTTGTTCTGCGGAATCAGAAACTCAAGGGCAGCGTGAACGCCTTGAAGTTCGCGCCCAGGGATCGGCAGATCGCGCGGCACTTCGGAGCCGGCGGCCAGAATCACCGCATCGAAATCCTCTGTAATCTGTTCAGCCATAATGAAATGTACAGCGTCATTGGTAACGCCGGTCGATGAGTTCTCGTAATCCTCGTCCTGTCCAGCCTCACCGAATGGGGCTGCATCGTTGGCAATGCCTGACGGCACATCCTCGCATCCCACGATAACGCGCGTGCGAAAGATAACGCCTTCGGCCTCCATCTGCTTTACGCGACGTTCAATCAGGGATTTATCGAGCTTGAAGTCGGGGATACCGTAGCCGAGCAAGCCGCCGACGCGGTCGTTCTTCTCGAACACCGTGACGTCATGACCAACACGCGCCAGTTGCTGCGCGGCCGCCAGGCCGGCCGGGCCTGAGCCGACAATGGCAATTCGCTTGCCGGTCTTCTTTTTCGGTGGCTGCGGAACGACCCAGCCCATCTCCCAACCCTTGTCGATGATCGCATGCTCGATCGACTTGATACCCACCGGGTCATTGTTGATGTTCAGCGTGCAGGCCGCCTCGCAAGGTGCCGGACAGATACGGCCGGTGAAATCGGGGAAATTATTGGTCGAATGCAGCACGGCCAAAGCCTGCTCCCAGTTGCCGCGATAAACGAGGTCATTCCAGTCAGGAATGATGTTATTCACCGGGCAACCGTTACTGCAGAAAGGTATGCCGCAATCCATGCAGCGTGCCCCCTGCAGACTCGCCTGTTCATCGCTGAGCGTGATAACAAACTCACGGTAATTCTTCAGACGTCCATCGATAGGCTCGTAGGCCTCCGACAGACGCTGAAACTCCATGAAGCCAGTCGGCTTTCCCATTTATGCTGCCTCCAGTTGCTGTTTCACGGCATTTTTTGCGGCCATTTCGGTGAGCGCGCGACGATATTCGATCGGCATCACCTTGACGAAGCTGGTACGGTAAGCAGCCCAGTCATCGAGGATACGGCGTGCCTGCAAACTGCCGGTGTACTTGGCGTGTTTATCGATCAAGCCCTTGAGCAGTGCCTCGTCGGCCAGACCCAGATGACGGATATCAACTTTGCCGTGGCTTTCGAGTTCGTCGCCGGCATCGCTTCCCTGACGGGCGGCGAATTCTTCTTCGACCGGTTCCAGAGCAACTTGCGCCATGTTGCAACGCGATTCGAAGCTGCCATCCTCGTCGAGAACATAGGCTACCCCACCCGACATGCCAGCGGCGAAATTGCGCCCGGTGATGCCGAGCACGACAACCGTGCCGCCGGTCATGTATTCGCAGCCGTGATCGCCAACGCCTTCGACAACGGCCGTGGCGCCGGAGTTGCGGACCGCAAAGCGTTCGCCAGCCACCCCGGCAAAGAAAGCCTCGCCTTCGGTCGCACCATACAGCACCGTGTTGCCGATGATGATGTTGGATGAGGAATCACCCCGAAAACCGGCATTCGGACGAACAATGATACGGCCGCCGGAAAGCCCCTTGCCTACGTAATCGTTGCCTTCGCCGATCAGATCAATGGTCACGCCGCGCGCCAGCAAGGCGCCAAAACTCTGACCCGCCGTTCCCTTGAGGGTGATGAAAATGGTGTCGTCCGGCAATCCGGCATGACCGTATTTTTGGGCAACACGGCCAGACAACATGGCACCAACGGTGCGATTGACGTTGCGTATGGGCAACTCGATCCTGACTTTTTCGCCCTTCTCGATGGCTGGTCTGGCCAATTCGATGAGCTGGTTGTCGAGCGCCTTGGCGAGACCATGATCCTGCGCTTCGCAGTGCAGCACCGGATCGCCCGGACGCTTCTCCGGACAATGAAAGATGCGGCTGTAGTCGAGACCTTGCGCCTTCCAGTGATCGATGCCCTTGCGCATATCGAGAAGATCGGCACGCCCGATCAGGTCGTTGAATTTGCGAATACCCATCTGCGCCATCAGCTCACGCAACTCTTCGGCGACAAAGAAGAAGTAATTGATCACATGCTCGGGCTGACCGGTAAATTTGCGGCGCAATGCCGGATCCTGCGTGGCCACACCGACCGGGCAGGTGTTGAGATGGCACTTGCGCATCATGATGCAGCCCTGGACGACCAGCGGTGCAGTGGCAAAACCGAACTCGTCGGCGCCAAGCAGCGCACCGATCAGCACGTCGCGGCCAGTCTTCATCTGACCATCCGCCTGCACCCGAACGCGACCACGCAAGCGGTTAAGCACCAGCGTTTGCTGTGTTTCGGCCAGACCCAGTTCCCACGGCGAGCCGGCATGTTTGATCGACGACTGCGGACTGGCGCCCGTTCCACCGTCGTGACCGGCGATCACGATGTGGTCGGCCTTGGCCTTGGTCACCCCGGCAGCGACCGTTCCGACGCCGACTTCCGAAACCAGCTTGACACTGATCGAAGCCTTCGGATTGGCATTTTTCAGGTCGTGAATGAGCTGCGCCAGATCTTCGATCGAGTAGATGTCATGGTGCGGCGGCGGCGAAATGAGGCCGACCCCCGGCACCGAGTGACGCAGGAAGCCGATGTACTCGGATACCTTGTGCCCCGGCAACTGCCCGCCCTCGCCAGGCTTGGCACCTTGCGCCATCTTGATCTGAATCTGATCGGCATTAACCAGATATTCGATGGTCACACCAAAACGACCGGAGGCCACCTGCTTGATCGCCGAACGCAGGCTGTCGCCTTCCCTGAGCTGCAAATCGCGCTCGATTCGGGTCTTGCCGACAATCTCGGAAACCATCTGACCGGCCTTGACCGGCTTGAAGCGTGCGGGATCTTCGCCACCTTCACCGGTGTTCGACTTGCCACCCATGCGGTTCATGGCAATCGCCAAGGTGCTGTGCGCCTCGGTCGAGATTGAGCCGAGCGACATGGCGCCAGTGGCGAAACGTTTGACAATCTCGGTAACCGCTTCCACCTCTTCAAGCGGCACTGCCGGACCAGCCGGCTTGATTTCGAACAAGCCGCGTAGCGTCATGTGCCGCTCGGTCTGGTCGTTGATGATCCTGGCGTATTCCTTGTAGCTGTCGTACTTGCCGGAGCGCGTCGCGTGTTGCAGCTTGGCGATGGCATCCGGCGTCCACATGTGCTCTTCGCCGCGTATCCGATAGGCGTATTCGCCTCCGGCATCGAGCATATTGGCCAGTACCGGGTCATCGCCAAAAGCCTGCTTGTGCAGACGGATCGCCTCTTCCATGACCTCGAAAACGCCGATCCCTTCAACCTGCGTCGAGGTGCCGGTAAAGTACTTGTCGACCAGCTTCTTCTGCAACCCGATGGCTTCGAAAATCTGCGCACCGGTGTAGGACATGTAGGTTGAAATGCCCATCTTGGACATCACCTTGAGTAGCCCCTTGCCAATGCCCTTGACGAAATGGCTGACCACCTTTTCGCGTTTCTCATTGTCATCACCAGCCATCTGTTGCAGCGTTTCAAGAGCCAGGTAGGGATGAATCGCTTCGGCGCCATAACCGGCCAGCACCGCGAAATGATGGGTTTCTCGCGCAGAACCGGTTTCTACGACCAGACCGACGCGCGTGCGCAAGCCCTTCGCTACAAGATGCTGATGCACTGCCGAAGTGGCAAGCAATGCCGGGATGGCGACATGCTCCGCATCCATCTTGCGGTCGGAAACGATCAAAATGCTGCAGCCCCTGACCACGGCATCCTCGGCTTCGGAGCACAGCGAAGCCAGACGCGCTTCAACCCCTTCATTGCCCCAGGCCAGCGGATAGCAGATATCGAGTTCTGCCGACTGGAATTTGTTTTCCGTGTAGGCGGCGATATTGCGCAACTTGGCTATGTTGGCGAAGCTGAGCACCGGTTGCGTCACTTCAAGACGATACGGCGGGTTGATTTCGTTGATGCCCAGCAGGTTCGGCTTGGGGCCGATGAAGGACATCAGCGACATGACCATTTGTTCGCGAATCGGGTCGATTGGCGGGTTGGTTACCTGAGCGAACAGTTGCCGGAAGTAGTTGAACAGGGGTTTGTTCCTGCTCGACAGCACCGCCAGCGGAGAGTCGTTACCCATCGAACCAGTGGCTTCCTCGCCGGTATTCCCCAGCGGTTCAAGAATGAACTTGATGTCTTCCTGGCTGTAGCCAAAGGCTTGCTGGCGATCAATCAGCGACGCTGAGCACTCTGGCGCAAGCACATTGGCAGGAGCTTTCAGGCCGTCGAGCTTGATGTTGATGCGTGCTACCCAGTCCTGATAGGGTTTTTGCCGCGACAGGCCTTCCTTCAGTTCGAGATCGTCAATGATGCGCCCCTGATCAAGGTCGATCAGGAACATTTTGCCCGGCTGTAAACGCCACTTCTTGACGATCTTCTCGTCGGGAATCGGCAACACGCCGGATTCCGATGACATGACGACGAGATCGTCGTCCGTAACCAGGTAGCGTGCCGGACGCAGGCCATTACGGTCGAGCGTAGCGCCAATCTGACGGCCATCGGTAAAGGCCACGGCCGCCGGGCCGTCCCACGGCTCCATCATCGCCGCATGGTATTCGTAAAATGCTCGGCGTTTTCCGTCCATGTGGGTGTGCGATTCCCAGGCTTCCGGAATCAGCATCATCATCGCGTGGGCCAGCGAATAGCCACCCATCACCAGCAGTTCAAGTGCGTTGTCGAACGAGGCAGAGTCGGACTGGTTGGGATATATCAGCGGCCAGATTTTATCCAGATCGGCACCCAGCAGCGGCGACCACGTACCCTTTTCACGGGCACGCATCCAGTTATAGTTGCCGCGCAGGGTATTGATTTCGCCATTATGCGCAATCATCCGGAACGGATGGGCAAGGTGCCAGGTCGGGAAGGTGTTGGTCGAAAAACGCTGGTGGACCAGTGCCAGTGCCGAGATGCAACGCGGATCCTTCAGGTCGAGATAGTACTCACCAACCTGGTTGGCCAGCAGCAGGCCCTTGTAGACGATCGTCCGCGCCGACATTGAGGGTTGATAGAACTCCTTGCTGTGCTGTAGTCCGAGCGCCTTGACCGCATTCGCGGCGCCGCGACGGATGACATAGAGTTTGCGCTCAAGGGCATCGGTCACCATGATGTCGGCGCCTCGGCCAATGAATATCTGGCGAATGATCGGCTCACGCGTGCGAACCGCCGGCGACATCGGCATCGTGTGATCAACAGGCACATCACGCCAGCCCAGAACTACCTGCCCTTCGGAGCGTACTGCACGTTCGATTTCCTCCTGACATGCCATGCGGGAGGCCGACTCCTTCGGCAGAAAAACCATGCCGATGCCGTAATCACCAGCACGCGGCAGAACCACTCCCTGCCGTGCCATTTCCTCGCGGAAGAAAACGTCAGGAATCTGTATCAGGATACCCGCGCCGTCACCCATCAGCGGATCAGCGCCAACCGCGCCACGGTGATCCAGATTCTTCAGGATCTGCAAGCCCTGCTGGACAATCGAATGGCTTTTCCGGCCCTTGATATGCGCCACAAAACCGACACCGCAGGCATCGTGCTCGTTGGCCGGGTCATATAGCCCTTGCCGTTCAGGTACAGCCGAATCCATCACGCTCAAATCCTCACAAAACAATGACACAACACAGATTGTCAATACACAAAACGTCAAAAAAGCTGGCATGTAGCCAGCTTATGCATTCAGTGGAAGACCGCAGATTATATCGCGAAACCCCTGTCGCTCAAACCCATGAACCGCACCAAAACAGTGCTCTGAATGCACTCTACTGGACATTGCCACGTCAAATAATATGACAATCAACCTGACAAAAAGTGGCGAACAATTCACCGTAAATAATGCGCGCAGGCTACCGAAAATCTACTTCGCGGCACTTTTAGTCGCCTTTGCGGTCAAAGCCCGGTCTTGAAGTCATGGGTTTGTCCATTTACCCTGAATCAAGACGCAACGGCCCTGTTTTCAACGGCCTCCACATGTTAGAGTAGCAATCCAGGTTTATAGACTCATTCCATAATAATAGGATCCGGTCAGTTGCCGACATCCGAGGCCATACAGAGAACAGCACTTTTCGCACCCGCCAGTCGGCTGGCATTTTCAGCATTTCATGACAGGCTGTTGGGAATTCGCATTTGAGGGGAAATGGTTACGCAGGTTGTTAGGCTGCGGACCGTATTTTTAAACACTTACGAAACGAGTGATGGAGAACTGAATGCCACTGACTATCGGAGTACCACGGGAGGTCTTTGCGGGCGAAAAGCGCGTTGCAACCGTCCCCGAAGTCGTCGAAAAACTGATCAAGCTGGGTTTCAAGGTCGCCGTTGAATCAGGCGCCGGCGATGCCGCAAATTTCAGTGACGACGTCTACCGCACTGCGGGCGCAGAGATCATTGAAGGGGCCGCCAAACTTTGGGCCGCATCCGATCTCGTATTCAAGGTACGCGAACCGAGCGCGGACGAAGTCGGCTTGATGCATGCAGGGCAGACGTTGATCAGCTTCATCTGGCCGGCCCAAAACCCGGAATTGATGAAACAACTGGCGGCCAGAAAAGTCACCGTGCTGGCCATCGACTCGCTGCCGCGCACGCTGAGCCGCGCCCAGAAGATGGACGCGCTGACCTCCATGGCCGGCATCACCGGCTACCGCGCCGTCATTGAGGCCGCCAACGCCTTCGGCCGCTTCTTCAGTGGCCAGATCACGGCCGCGGGCAAGGTTCCGCCAGCCAAGGTCTTCATCGCCGGCGCCGGCGTGGCCGGCCTGGCGGCGATCGGCACCGCTGTCAGCCTGGGCGCCATCGTGCGCGCCAACGACACCCGTGCCGAGGTGGCCGACCAGGTCGTGTCGATGGGCGGCGAATTCGTCAAGGTCGATTATGAGGAAGAAGGCTCCGGCGGCGGCGGTTACGCCAAGGTAATGAGCGAGGGCTTCCAGACCGCACAGCGCGAGATGTACGCCAAGCAGGCCAAGGAGGTGGACATCATCATCACCACCGCGCTGATTCCCGGCAAGCCCGCACCCAAGTTGATCACCGCCGAGATGGTAAAGAGCATGAAGCCGGGCAGCGTCATCGTTGACCTGGCGGCCGAGCGCGGTGGTAACTGCGAACTGACCGAGCCTGGCCAGGTCGTGGTCAAGCACGGCGTGACCATCGTCGGCTACACCGACCTGCCCTCGCGCCTGGCCAAGCAGTCGTCGACGCTGTACGGAACCAACCTGTTTCGCCTAACCGAGGAGTTGTGCAAGACCAAGGACGGCATCATCGACGTTAACATGGAAGACGAAGCCATCCGCGGCCTGACCGTAATCAAGAATGGCGAAGTCACTTGGCCGCCCCCGGCTCCCAAGGTTTCGGCCGCACCGCCGGCAGTCGCCAAGGCCGCACCCGTTGCCGCCGCCAAAAAGGGCCACGGTCACGGCGCCAGCGCACCAGCTTCCGGCACCAGCACGGCCGTCATGTTTGGCGTTGCTGCGGCACTGTTCTGGTTCATCGGCGCCAGTGCCCCGAAAGAATTCCTGGCGCACTTCACCGTCTTCGTACTGGCCTGCTTCGTCGGCTATATGGTGGTCTGGAATGTCAAACCGGCGCTGCACACACCACTGATGAGCGTTACCAATGCCATCAGCAGCATCATCGCCATCGGCGCACTGGTACAGATCTCGCCGGTTGCCGGGTCGATCGACCGACCTGATGACTTGATTCGCTGGATCGCCGTGGTCGCAATCGTTCTCGCCACCATTAATATGTTCGGCGGTTTCGCCGTAACCCAGCGCATGCTGGCTATGTTCCGTAAATAAGGAAGATGAACATGTCTGAAAGTCTGGCAACCGTCTCCTATATCGGAGCAATTATCCTTTTCATCCTTTGCCTCGGCGGCCTCTCCAATCCGGAAACCTCGCGGCGCGGCAATCTCTACGGCATGATCGGCATGACCATCGCCGTGCTGGCCACGGTCTTCGGGCCGCGCGTCACCATTGCCGGCATTCCCTGGATTGTCGGTGCCATGGTCGTGGGCTGCAGCATCGGGCTCTACGCCGCACGCATCGTCAAAATGACCCAGATGCCGGAACTGGTCGCCCTGATGCACAGCCTCGTCGGCCTTGCCGCCATGCTGGTCGGCTTTGCAACCTATATCGATCCGGCGGCATCGGCCGACTTCACCGGCCCAGCCAAGGCCATCCACGAGATGGAGATCTATATCGGCATCCTGATCGGGGCAATTACCTTTTCGGGTTCGCTGATCGCTTTCGGCAAGCTGTCCGGCAAGATCGGCGGCAACCCGATGCTGCTGCCCGGCCGTCACTGGCTGAATCTGCTTGGCCTGCTGGTGGTGATCTGGTTCGGGCGCGAGTTCCTCAATGCCCACAGCATCCAGGATGGCATGACGCCCTTGATCGTGATGACGGTGATCGCGCTCCTGTTCGGCATCCACATGGTGATGGCGATTGGTGGTGCCGACATGCCGGTGGTGGTTTCGATGCTTAACAGCTACTCAGGCTGGGCAGCGGCAGCAACCGGCTTCATGCTTTCGAACGACCTGCTGATCGTTACCGGTGCGCTGGTCGGTTCGAGCGGTGCGATCCTCTCCTACATCATGTGTGCTGCAATGAATCGCCATTTCATCAGCGTCATCGCTGGAGGATTCGGCACGGCAGGCGGCACGACGGTGGCTCCGGCCAACGGCGAACCGGCTGGTGAAGTTTCTCCGATTCTGGCAGATGAAACGGCTGAACTGCTACGTGATGCCAAGAGTGTGATCATCGTTCCGGGCTATGGCATGGCTGTAGCCCAGGCGCAGCACACGGTCTACGAAATCACCAAGCATCTGCGCGCGAAAGGCGTCAATATCCGCTTCGGCATTCACCCGGTCGCCGGGCGCATGCCAGGCCACATGAATGTGTTGCTGGCCGAAGCCAAGGTGCCTTACGACATCGTAATGGAGATGGACGAGCTCAACGACGACTTCCCGCAGACCGACGTGGTGATGGTGATCGGCGCCAACGACATCGTCAACCCCGGCGCGCAGGACGATCCGAACAGCCCGATCGCCGGCATGCCGGTACTCGAAGTCTGGAAAGCCAAAACTTCGATCGTGATGAAGCGAAGCATGGCTTCCGGCTATGCGGGCGTCGACAATCCGCTGTTCTACAAGGAAAACAACCGCATGCTCTTTGGCGACGCCAAGAAAATGCTTGACGAAGTCCTGATTGCTTTAAAATCCTGATTCCCGGTTACGATACTCGTTAAACAGCCTGGGGCAGTGCTCGTTAACGCGGGCGCTGCCCAATTTCAGGACTGCAGCAAAGCTTCCCCGAAAGGGCGAAGAAACTGGATCAAACAACTATATTCAGGGGGTAGCATGGAGGTTAAGGAAGTACTCAAGGTCAAGGGTTCTGCACTGTATTCAGTACGCCCGGATTCGCTGCTCTCCGAAGCAGTCATCATAATGGCCGAAAAAGACATTGGCTCGGTTGTCGTCACTGATGACGACGGTAAATTGGTGGGAATGCTGACCTTTCGCGAGGTCCTGTTAATACTGGCCAAACGTCAAAGTGAAGGCCGCGTCGGCCCCACCCCGCCCATTGCCGAAATTCTGGTCAGCGAGGCCATGCACACCAACCCGCCGACCACCGAAGCATCGATGGATCTTGACGAATTGCGCCGACTGATGGTCAACACGCATACCCGCTACTTGCCGGTCATGGATGGCGACACCCTGATTAGCGTCATTTCACTCCACGATGTCGCCAAAGCCGTGCTGGAAGAGCGCAACTTCGAGAACAAGTTGCTCAAGGCCTATATCAAGGATTGGCCAGCTAAGTAAGTAATCCGGCAAAACGGTTTGTAATTTTTGGCTGAGTCAACACGGCAATAGCTCCGCACCTGGAAGCCGCGCCAATAGGCACTCTACGAGGCGGCAGTCCGGAGAGTCAATGAAGACGCCACTCTTCAGGCGTATTGCTTGTAGATCGCCTGTCCATGCGGCCTGCAGGCAACTCTCGTCAGATTTCGCCAACCGCAAACAATCGGCGGTGTTCTTTCATCGCATAGCGGTCGGTCATCCCGGCAATGTAGTCGGCTACCCTGCGCGACTGATCGCTATCCACCTGATACTGCGGTGGCAACAGGCGAGGATCACTGAGGAAAGCCGAAAAAAGTTCGCTGACGATTCGTTGCGCTTTGCTGGTCATGCGCAAGACCTGAAAATGCTGATAGAGATTTTTGTGCAGAAAACGCTTCATCTCACGCTGCGCATCACGTAATTCTTCCGAGAACCCGACCAGTGGCTCTCCCAGCCTGGCTTCGGCAAGATCTTTCGGTTTATGTCGGTCAATGTTGCTGGCCGTGGTTTCGACCAGATCGCACACCAGAATATTGATCATGCGGCGGATTGTTTCATGCACCAGACGACGCCCGCCAAGGCCGGGATAAGCGGTTCTAACCTCAGACACATATCGTGCAAACAGGTTGACGTCTTGCAGTTGCTCAAGCGAAATCAATCCGGAGCGCAGTCCATCATCGACGTCGTGGTTGTTGTAGGCGATTTCGTCGGCGAAATTGCATATTTGCGCTTCAAGCGTCGGTTGTGTCCGGTTCATGAAGCGCTCGCCAAGTTCTCCAAGCTGACGTGCATTTTCCAGAGAGCAATGCTTGACGATGCCCTCGCGTGTTTCAAAAGTCAGATTGAGCCCGTCAAATGCAGCGTAGCGCTCCTCAAGCAGATCAACGATACGCAGGCTTTGCAGGTTGTGCTCGAAGCCACCATGGCCCTGCATGCACTCATTAAGAGCATCCTGACCGGCATGACCGAACGGGGTATGCCCAAGATCATGGGCCAGGGAAATCGCTTCCACAAGATCTTCGTTGAGACCGAGGGCGCGCGCTATACCTCTGGCGATCTGTGCCACTTCGAGGGTGTGTGTCAACCGTGTCCGGAACAGGTCGCCCTCGTGATTAACGAAAACCTGTGTCTTGTACTCAAGCCGCCGGAAAGCAGTCGAATGCACGATACGATCGCGATCACGCTGGAATTCGCTGCGGTGCGAAGGTGGCTCGTCGTTGTGGCGGCGCCCCCTTGAATTGGCCGTTGTAACGGCGTAAGGCGCAAGTTCATGCATGAGAAGAACGCGCAGCAATGACTATGGCAATCCCGGTTTGCGACGCGGCATCACTTACCACGGCCTGACCGATCTGCTTGAACAGGACGAGGCGCAATTTTCCGTCCTGCACCTTCTTGTCGTGCTGCATCAGTTCAAGGTAGCGATCTGCGCCCATTGCCGGGCCGGATACCGGCAATCCTGCTCGCTCAAAAAGCCTTTCGATACGGATGACGTCGACCGCACTGATCCAGCCAAGTTGGCACGACAGTTCGGCAGCCATCATGGTTCCGGCGGCCACGGCCTCACCATGCAACCATTCGCCGTAGCCCATCCCGGTTTCTATTGCATGGCCAAAGGTGTGGCCGAGATTGAGCAACGCCCTTTCCCCGTTTTCATGCTCATCGGCAACAACCACTTCGGCCTTGTTCTCGCACGATCGGCAGATGGCGTACTCCAGCGCCTCCGGCTCCAATACCAGCAAACGTTCCAGATTGGTTTCAAGCCATTCGAGAAAAGGCAGGTCACGGATCAATCCGTATTTGATGACCTCTGCCAGCCCCGCTCTTAACTCGCGGTCCGGCAAGGTATTCAAGAGATCGGTATCGGCCAGCACCAGCCTTGGCTGATAGAAAGCACCGATCATGTTCTTGCCTGACGGATGGTTGATCGCCGTCTTGCCACCGACCGACGAATCGACTTGCGCAAGCAGGGTCGTCGGGATCTGAATGAACGGCGCGCCCCGCTGATAACAGGCCGCAGCAAAACCGGTCATATCTCCGATAACGCCGCCACCCAAGGCAATCAGTGTGGTTGAACGTTCACAACGGTGCTCGAGCAGGGAATCGAAAATCGTATTGAGCGTTTGCCAGTTCTTGAACTGCTCGCCATCAGGCAGAATTATCTCAACAACCTCGATGCCGGCAGCGCGCAATGGCGTTGCAAAGCGCTGCAGATAAAGTGGCGCGACCGTCGTATTGGTAACAACAGCAACCTTTGCTTGTCGCAGATGGGGGAGTAGCAATGCGCTACGATCAAAAACCCCCTGCCCGACATGGATCGGATAGGCCCGTTCGCCCAAGGCCACATTCAGAGTTTCCATCGCTCCCCAACTTCCTTGATCAACAATTGCAGAATCCCCTGTGCATTGCTCCGGCTGCCATCGACAACCAGATCCGCCACTTCGCGATAGAATGGGTCGCGTTGCGAGTAGAGTTCCTTTAGCTTGAGCAGGGGGTCGTCGACCTGCAGCAGGGGGCGATTTCGATCATGCCGCGTGCGTTCCCACAGGGTGCATGGCGGCACGTTGAGATAAACGACAAAGCCACTCGCTCTCAAGTTGGCCCGATTCTCCTGGCGTAAAACCACGCCGCCCCCGGTGGCCACCACCCGACCGCTGAGCCGGGAAAGATCCGCGATCACCTGAGCTTCACGCTTGCGAAAACCCTCCTCCCCCTCGATTTCAAAAACCGTCGGGATGCTGACGCCTGTACGCGCCTCGATTTCGCGGTCCGAATCAATAAAATCGAGGCCAAGGCGCTTTGCCAGTGATCGCCCAATGGTCGTCTTGCCAGCGCCCATCAGGCCTACCAAATAGACGTTTCTTGTGCCGTATTGTTTATCCACACCGCCATTCTACCGCAGCGGCCCGCTAACGAGAGGGCGCAAAAAAGCCGGCAGCTGCCGGCTTTTTTGAATCGTAGGCCGAAGAATCAGCGGACGGCGAGGTTTTCAGCAACAATTCTTGGCGTAATGAAAATCAACAATTCCGTTTTATCATCGATCCATTCCCGGTTCTTGAATAGCCAGCCGATATAGGGAAGGTCGCCAAAGAAAGGAATTCGCTGTGTATTCTCATTTTTCTTTTGTGTGTAAACACCTCCAATGACCACAGTACCGCCATTCTCGACAAGAACTTCAGTCTTGATGTGTTTGGTATCAATGGCTACCCCACTGCCTCCCGTGTTCAGAGTTTCATTGGGAGTATCCTTGTTGATGTCCAAAGTCATCGTCACTCTTCCGTCCGGAGTAATCTGGGGCTTGACTTTCAGCGACAGATTGGCTTTCCTGAACGACACGCTTGTCGCACCCGATGATGTAGCTTGCTGATACGGAATCTCTACCCCCTGCTCGATTAATGCCTCAATCTGATTGGCCGTCAACACTCGCGGGCTGGAAATCACCTTGAGCATACCATCCGCTTCAAGCGCTGAAATTTCAGCAGTTAGCATCTGGGTTTTTGTACTGTTAAAAAGCATGAGGCCAAACGTGCCGGCCCTTCCGGTACGCGGTGTTGCCGGAAGATTGACTGAAGAAATGGTCGATGCATTTCCACTCAATACGGTATTTGTGCCAAATTGATTTGGCGCCGCTCCACTACTTATTGCAGGGATCACCGGCCCTATGCTTGTAAAGGCACCGCCCCAGCCGAGCCGAATACCAAGATTCTTGGCAAAACTATCCCCAGCTTCGACGATTCGCGCTTCAATCATCACCTGTCGCACCGGCACATCCACCTTGGCGATCATTTCTCTTACATCTTCCAGCCGGCCTGGCGTGTCCTTTACGAACATCATGTTGGATCTATCATCCAGCAAGGCGCTACCGCGCTTGGAGAGCAATGACTGTTTTGGATCGACCAAAAGCTTCTGAACATCTGCAGCCTTTATGTAGTTCATCTGAAAGCTTTCGGTGCGCAGTGGCTCCAGATCACTGATCTGCATCTTCGATTCAAACTCGAGTTTTTCCTTGGTGGCAATTTCCTCACGCGGAGCGATCAGGATGACATTTCCGTTCTTGCGCATGTCAAGGCCTTTTTGCTGGAGGATAATATCCAGTGCCTGATCCCAGGGAACATCTTTTAATATCAGCGTAATTGACCCGCCGACCGAATCACTAACCACCATATTCATTCCGGTAAACTCGCCGATCACCTGCAGCAGGCGTCGCACTTCAACGTTCTGGAAATTTAGCGACAACTTCTCGCCCTGGAAGCCGCCACGTGACCCCTGCACCAGTTTGTTGGGATTCTCGATGATCGGTTTTACTTCGATGACGAACTGGTTGTCAGTCTGGTATGCGTTATGTTCCCACAAACCGCGGGGCGTAATCGTCATACGAGCGTTCGCGCCTTGCTGAATTGTGTTGAGTGAAACGACTGGCGTAGCAAAGTCGGTGACATCCAGGCGCTTGCGAAGCGCATCCGGCACACTCACTTTTACGAAATCGATGACCAGATTTTGCCCCTGTTGGCGAATATCGATACCCGCATTAGGGTCGCTCAGATCCACCGTAATTCTCGCCTCTCCGTCTTTGCCACGGCGAAATGCGATATCCCGAATGCTATTCGACGCCTGTGAGGGACTCACCTGTGCGAAGTGCTCAACTGCGGGTACCCCAATTTCTTTGGCAATTGGAACTAAAGCCAGCAGCAGGCTGTTTCCGTCGATTGTCGACTCGTAAGTCATCGCCTGGTTCAGATTCAACACCAAGCGAGTACGCCCTTCGGCCTGAACAACATTGGCGCTTTTCAGATCACCCTCGTTGTAAGTTTGGCTATTCTTGCCGAGACCGTTGGTCGTATTAGCAAAGTCAAGGGCAATACGCGCAGGTTTGGCCACACTGAAACCTGATGGCAGTGTTTTCAAAGGCTCCTTGAATGTCAACTTGACATTCAGCACGCCACCCTGTTGCGCAACGGTCATGGACTCAATCGAATTTGGCGTGGTTTCCTGAGCATTAACTGAAGCCGCCGCCAAGAAGATCCCGCCGACTAAGCTGAGCAGGTAGCATTTGATTTGTTTCACTTTTTCCCCTCCTGACCCTGTAGCAAGAGCGTACTTGCTCTTTCAACCCAATCCCCTGCCGAATCCTGGATGAGTTCTTTTAGCGCCACTTCAGATTCCGAAACCATGGTGATCACCCCGAAATTTTGACCCATATAATTCCCGACCCTCACCTGATACAAGGAACCGTCGACCTGAATGATGGCATAAGAAACTTTCTTCTTGGTCATCACACCGACATATTTCAACGACTCCAGCGGATAAGACTCCAAAGGCTCTCGCGGCCGATCCAAGTCCGGTTGCAAACCACCACCGCCAGTCTTCTTCTGCTCGGTGCCAATCTTGGCCGGCTTGAAAGGATCTATCAGGTTCCCTGCATCATAGGGCACCGGTTCATAGGGCTTGACCTGGGGCAGCGGTGGAATACTGCCTTTAATATCCTTGGCAGCATCATTCATCCACTGGCGCAGATCTTCATTATCCCCGCCAGAGCAGGCAACCAACACAATGCTAGCTAGCGCAACAGCTATCTTTCTCATTTCTTTCCACCCTTGGCGGCCTGAGCCGCCTTCCTCTTGGCGGCCAATTCATCATCATCGAGATAGCGGAAAGTCTTTGTTACGGCGTCCATGACCAGACTTCCATCTTTTGTCTGTGGATTGGCAGTAATCGAAACGTTATTCAAGGTAACGATTCTCGACAGCCGGCCTATATCACCGGCAAAGGCACCAAAGTCATGGTAGTTCCCTGTCAGACGCACATTGATGGGCAACTCTGCGTAAAAATCCTTGCTGATCTCCTGACCTGGCTTGAAGAGATCGAACTGCAAGCCTCGGCCCATTCCAGACTGGTTGATCTCGATCAGCAAGGATTCAACCTCGGATTTATTGGGCAATTGTTTCAACAGAGCACCGAATGAACGGTCAATCTCGCTCAACTGCTGTACATACAGATCAAGATTGACCGCCTGCTTCTTCTTGGCAACAAATTCTTCCCTGAGCTTTAATTCATCCTGTTGCCGTGCAGCAAGAGCGTCCAGTTGATCAGCCCATACAAACCACCAACCCGCAACCAGGATCGCCGCAAAAAGGCCAAACAATACCGTTACGCGCGGCACGATTGGCCAAGCGCCCACGTCCTTCGGGTTCAGGTTCCTGAAGTCGTCAAGAAACACCTTGAAGTCAATTTTTGTAATGGAGGGCGCTTTCATTTCTTGCCTCCATCTTCAACCGGGGGACGTTTAAGAGAGATGTTCATGTTGAATTCGTTGAGTCGTCGCTTATCAACAGAGGTTGCCTTGATTTCGATCAACTGGGGCTTTTCAAGCCAGGGGGAAGCTTCAATATTACGCATCAGCGTTGAAACCCGCGCGTTGGATTGCGCATATCCAATCAAGGAAACCTTGAAGCCGTCCTGTTTTATCGAGCGAATATAAACACCCTCAGGTATTTGCTTGACCAACTCGCTTAACAGACGCACGGCCTCTGCCCGATCACGCTGCAAGGACTCGATGATTTGCTTGCGAGCCAGCAATGCCTGGGTTTGTTCCTTGAGGCTCTTGATTTGATCAATCTGTTTGTCAAGAACCACGATCTCTTTTTTTATGAACTCGTTCTTCGCTTCTTGAGCAGCGATGTAGCCCGAGATAAACGAATAAACCAGAAACACGATTAACCCGGAGAGAACTGAAACCATTCCCAGTAGCGTATAAAACTGCTGGCGTCTTGCCCTGCGTTTTTCTTCGCGATGCGGGAGGAGATTGATGCGTATCATTCGTCAAATCTCCGCAGAGCGAGGCCGCACGCTGCCATCAACGAGGAAGCGTCAGCCAGCAGACTCTTGGCGCGAACCCGGTCGGACAACACCATATCAGCAAAGGGGTTGGCAATAATCGTGTTGATCTGCGTACGGGACGCCACCACTTCGTCTGCGCCCGGAAGGACAGCGCATCCACCGGCAAGAACGATGTGATTGATCTGATTAAACTGTGTGGAAGTAAAGAAGAACTGCAAAGCACGCGACACCTCCAACGCCATGCTCTCGACAAACGGTTGCAAGAGTTCTGCTTCATAGTTATCCGGCAGATTATTCCGCCGCTTCTCGGCCTCAGCCTCCTCAAAATTCAATCCGAAAAGACGGGCGATATCCTGTGTCAGCTGATTCCCGCCAAATGCCTGTTCGCGAACATAAAGTTGCTGGCCGTTGCGTAGCACAGTCAGGTTCATTACGTTGGCTCCAACATCGACCAAGGCAATGATTTGCCCCTTGCCGCCATCGGGGAGTTGCTTTTCGATCAACTCAAAAGCTGAAAGGACGGCGTAGGATTCAACATCCATGACCACCGGTTTCAAACCGGCGGATTCCACCACGGCAACACGATCCTCAACCTTCTCCTTGCGTGACGCGGCAATCAGAACCTCTATTTCATCTGGAGAGGACGGTGCCGGACCGACGACCTGAAAGTCGAGGTTAACTTCCTCAAGTGCAAACGGGATGTACTGGTTGGCCTCGGATTCAACCTGAAGTTCCAGGTCTTCCTCGCGCTGGCCGGCGGCCACGATTATTTTCTTGGTAATTACATGTGACGCAGGAAGTGCAATCGCCACATTTCTGGTTGAGGTCGCCAGTTTTTTCCAGGCCCGGCGTACGGACTCGGCCGCCGCTTCCAGATTGACAATATTGCCGTCAGCCACCGCATCTCTAGGCAAAATTTCAATCGTGTACCGTTCAACGCGATATCCGCTCTTCCCGTCACTCGCCAACTCAACCATTTTGACTGAAGACGAACTGATATCAAGACCAATCAGGGAGCGTGCCTTAGGATTAAAGATCGATAGATCGAGTTGCAAATTGCTCCCCCTCGCCGAAAAAACCCTTGAATAATTAGTAGTTAGCGGATTTATAGATAATCTACATTAGATGCTAGCAACAAGTATCGGGCAAGTAAAGCCATTTTTTCGCAGCTTCCAGGCTCTGTCACAGCCCTTAGCGCAACGTTTATAATGCTCAATTATTTTTTCGCTTCGGAACTCCACATTGCCTAACCTTTCCCGCTGGATAATTTATCCTGTCCTGTTCATTATCGGCATTGCCGCGATGGCCACTGCCATGGCTGCCGTGATTCTGATCCTGACCTATCCGAATCTGCCTTCGCTGGAAATCCTGACCGACTATCGGCCGAAGATTCCTCTACGCGTTTACACCTCTGAAGGCCTCCTGATTGGTGAATTCGGCGAGGAACGTCGAGCGGTGGTGAGCATTCAGGACGTTCCTGACGTAATGAAACAGGCCATTCTGGCTGCGGAAGACGAGCGTTTTTACCAGCACAGCGGCGTGGATGCGCTGGGCGTATTGCGCGCGGCCTCGAGTAATTTGCTGGGAGGTGGCAAACGGCAGGGAGCCTCGACCATTACGCAGCAGGTTGCAAAAAACTTTTTCCTGTCCTCGGAAAAAACCTATACCCGCAAGCTCTACGAAGCACTGCTTTCTTTCAAGATTGAAAACAACCTGAGCAAGGATCAGATTTTTGAGTTGTATATCAACCAGATTTTTCTCGGGCAACGTGCCTACGGTTTCGGCGCCGCAGCGCAGATTTATTTTGGCAAGCCCCTGAAGGATCTGAACATCGCCGAAGCGGCCATGCTGGCCGGATTGCCGAAAGCGCCTTCCGCCTTCAACCCGGTGGTCAACCCCAAGCGCGCCAGCTTGCGTCAGCAGTATGTCTTGCGCCGCATGCAGGAACTCGGATTTATTGATGCCAAGCAACACGATGCGGCCTTGAAACAGGTACTGGTCGTCAAGCGCGATACCAATGAATATGCCGTACACGCCGAGTTTGTCGCTGAAATGGCGCGCCAGATGGCAGCCGAGCGCTTTCCGGAAGACGTCTACACACGCGGCCTGCGGGTCTACACAACGATCCTCAAGAGTGATCAGGAAGCGGCTTACAGCAGTTTGCGACGCGGCGTCCTCGACTATGATCGACGTCATGGCTACCGTGGTGCTGAAGCCTACGTCGAGATGACCGACATCAAGTCTGAACAGGACGAAGCGCTTGACGAACTGCTTCAGGAATTTAGCGACTCGGAAGATCTGCATCCGGCCGTGGTTCTGCAAGCAGATGCCAAACAGATTCGCGCCTACCGGCGTGGTGGCGAAATAGTCAGCATCAGTGGCGAGGGCCTGAAATTCGCAGCCCGCATGATGGACGACAAATCACCACCGAACAAACGACTGCGTCGCGGTGCTGTAATTCGCGTGCAGACCGACGACAAGAACAATTGGCGCATCACGCAAATGCCGGAGGTTGAGGCGGCGTTCCTGTCCGCCGACCCGCAAAATGGCGCTATACGTTCTCTAGTTGGTGGTTTTGATTTCAACCGTAACAAATTCAACCACACAACACAGGCCTGGCGGCAACCGGGGTCGAGTTTCAAGCCCTTCATTTATTCTGGCGCCCTGGAAAAAGGCTTCACGCCGGCTTCTATCGTCCTCGACGAACCGATCAGTTTTCCCGCCTCGGTGACCGGAAGCCAGGCTTGGGAACCAAAAAACTACGACGGAAAATACGAAGGGCCGATGAGCATGCGCACAGCTTTGGCCAAGTCAAAGAACATGGTCTCGATTCGCCTGTTGCAAGCCAGCGGTGTTCACTTCATTCAGGACTACGCCACCCGCTTCGGCTTCGATGCCGACAAACACCCGCCCTACCTGACCATGGCGCTAGGCGCCGGTTCGGTCACCCCTTGGCAGATGGTTACCGCCTATGCTGTTTTTGCCAACGGCGGCTACCGGATCCAGCCCTACATCGTGCGCGAAATTCTGGATGAGAAGGGGCAGGTGCTTGCAGCGGCCCAGCCAGTCACCGCCGATGATGAGTCACTGCGGGCCATCGACCCGCGCAATGCCTATCTGATGGATAGCATGCTCCGCGGCGTCACCATCTACGGCACCGCGGCTCGTGCCTCCGCTACGCTCAAGCGCCGCGACCTCGCGGGTAAGACAGGCACCACCAATGAGCACGTCGATGCCTGGTTCTGTGGCTATCAGCGAACCGTCGTCGGCTGTTCTTGGATTGGCTTCGATCAACCGAAGAATATGGGTATCGGCGAAACCGGTGGCTCCGCCGCGTTGCCGACCTGGATTGGATATATGGCCAAGGTCCTCAAGGACGTACCGGAATCCTTCATGCCGCAACCCGAAGGACTGGTCGCCCTTGAAATGGCGAACTCAGGCAAGGGGCCAGCAAAAGAGATGTTCTACAAGGAAAACGTGCCGGCTATTGTGGAACCGGAATCACAACCAGAGCCGGGGCAGGACCAGAACAACAAGCCGCCGGTTGATTAAAGCCTAAAGCCTAATCGAGGATTACCGGCTCACCGGCTTGCGCTGAAACCAATTTGGACAATGCCGCCACGAGTTCGCTGCCATCACGAGTATCTCGCCAGGCATTGCCGTCCCAGCGGAAATGAAAGCCGCCAGATCGAGCGGCCACCCACACCTCTTTCGCGGCACCATGACGGTTGACGATGATCTTGCTGCCGTCGGCAAACTCGATCTCAAGAACACCGGCGCTGATCATCGCAAAATCCAGATCGGCGCCACTGGCTTCAAGCGCGTTCTCAATCCGGGTCAGTGCTGCATCGGCAAGCTCATTGAATTCGCTATCATTCATCCTGTGCTACCATTTTCCATTTTCGGTTACTCCTCATGCGCCGTCATCTCACACTTTCCGTCTTGCTCTTTGCGCTGATTCTAGGTGCCTGCGGCACCAAAGGGTCGCTGACTCTCCCGCCGCCGCCCAAAGCACCACCTGCCCCAGCAAGCACGACCGTACAGCCTGCCTCCGCTCCTGATGATCTTAACACGGCAAAAGAAGCCGTCCAATGAAGGCATTTTCGCTGATCAACGGGCAACTGCATGCTGAATCCGTGCCGCTTTCCGACATCGCTGAACGCTTCGCCACGCCTTGCTATGTATACTCCCGCGCCGCACTCGAAGCCTCGCTCGATGAATTCCAGCAGGAGCTAAACGGCCTTGATTCGCTGGTGTGTTACGCCCTCAAGGCCAATTCCAACCTGGCGGTACTCAACGTCTTCGCGCGCAGAGGCGCCGGTTTCGACATTGTTTCCATCGGCGAACTGAAGCGAGCACTGGCTGCCGGTGCCGATCCGCAAAAGATCGTCTTCTCCGGTGTTGGCAAGTCCACCGCCGAAATGGCCTTTGCCCTGACCACCGGCATACTCTGCTTCAACGTCGAGTCGGCGCCCGAACTCGACCGGCTCAATGAAGTCGCCGCGAGCCTTGGCAAGAAGGCACCCATCAGCCTGCGCGTCAATCCGGATGTCGATGCCAAAACGCACCCTTATATTTCGACCGGATTAAAAGAGAATAAGTTCGGCGTAGCCTACGATGACGCGCTGAAAATTTACCAGCATGCAGCCAGCCTGCCGAACCTCGAAGTTATCGGTATCGACTGCCACATCGGATCGCAACTGCTCGACCCTGCGCCCTTCGCCGAAGCGCTAGACAAGCTCCTGCAACTGATCGATCAGCTCGCCGCCAATGGAATTACCCTGCACCATATTGATCTCGGCGGCGGTCTCGGCATCCGCTACAAGGATGAAGCGGCGCCCACCGTAAAGTCCTACCTGCAGCCCTTGTTGCAGAAACTGAAGGATCGACGCCTCAAGATCCTGCTCGAACCGGGGCGTCGACTGGTGGGCAATGCCGGCATATTGCTGACAAAAGTTGAATACCTCAAGCCGGGCGAAGTGAAGAATTTCGCCATCATCGATGCCGCCATGAATGACCTCGCCCGCCCTGCGCTCTACGACGCCTGGCACGACATCGTCCCGGTAACGCCGCGTAACGGAGACACCTGCAACTGGGACATTGTCGGCCCAATCTGCGAGACAGGCGATTTCCTCGGCCACAACCGGGAACTGACCATTGAACCCGGAGACCTGCTTGCAGTGATGTCTGCCGGGGCCTACGGCATGGCCATGAGTTCCAACTACAACACCCGACCGCGCGCCGCCGAGGTGATGGTTGATGGCTCCGAGATGTACCTCATTCGCCGCCGCGAGACGGTCGAAGAACTTTACGCACTCGAAAGCCAGCTCCCGTGAAACCAAGCCGCTTCGCCCTCCTGTTCATCACTCTCATAACCTTGGCAGCATGTTCGGAGGACGGCGCGAAAAAGAAGGCAGAGCCGCCGCCGGTGCCTGTCACCACAGCCAAGGCGTTGGAACGGGATATTCCCGTCACCCTGCAAGTGGTCGGTCGCGCTGAAGCCTACGAAAGCGTCACGCTGAAGTCACGGGTCGATGGGCAGGTGGCTGCCGTTCTATTTACCGAAGGACAGCATGTCAAACAGGGCGATGTACTGATCCGTCTTGACCCGACCGATTTCGCCGCCCGGTTGCAACAGGCCGAAGCCAGCGCCGCCCGCGACGCAGCACTGGTCGCCAAAACGCGCTCGGACACCGCACGCTACGTGGCACTCAAGGAGCGCAACTTCGTATCCGAAGAGAAGGTCAACGATATCCGTACCAACGAAGCCGCCGCTAGCGCGAACCTGCGTGCCAGCAGGGCCACGGTTGAACTGGCGCGCTTGCAGCTTACCTACGCCACCATTCGCGCTCCGTTCACCGGCGTGGTCGGCGCACGACTGGTCTTTCCCGGCTCATCAATAAAGATCAACGACACGGCCCTGGCCGTAGTCAATCGCGTGCGCCCCTTGCTGATCAGCTTCTCGGTGCCGGAAAAACACTTGCCGCGACTACGTGCCGCTCTAGGATCAGGCGGCGGCAAAACCAGCCGCATGACCGTCGACGTCAGCCTGCCTGGCGAAAAGTCACAACACATTGAAGGCGAAGTGCGCTTCCTCGACAATGCGGTCGATAGCGCAACCGGCACCATCCTGATGAAAGCGCTGCTACCCAACGCGGATGAAAAGCTGACGCCGGGGCAGTTCCTCAATGTCACGCTGCTGCTCGATACGCTGCTCAAGGCGGTCACGGTACCCAATGAAGCCATACAGCAAGGCGCAGAAGGCAATTTCGTCTTTGTCGTCAAGGAAGACAGCAGCGTCGAAATGCGCAAGCTTGAAACCGCGGCTTCGGACGGCGGGCTGACGGCCATCGGCAAGGGACTGCAGGCCGGCGAGACCGTCGTTACCGACGGCCAGTTACGTCTCGCCCCTGGGGTCAAGATAAAATCCAAGGAAGTGGCCTCCCCGGAAAACGCCACAACTCCGGCAACACCCACAGCAGCAACGGCCAAGTAGGGCAACCTGATGAACCTGCCCGAACTCTGCATCCGCCGCCCGGTCATGACCACGCTGCTGATGGCAGCGTTTGTCATTTTCGGCATCATCGCCTATCGCGCGCTGCCGGTTTCCGAACTGCCGAGTGTCGATTTCCCGACCATTTCTGTCACCGCCTCACTGCCCGGTGCATCGCCGGAAACGATGGCCGCTGCCGTCGCCACGCCGCTCGAAGGACAGTTCTCGACCATCGCCGGCCTCGACTCGATGAACTCGACGAGCGCCCAGGGAACCACCTCGATCACTTTGCAATTCTCGCTTGAACGCAACATCGATGCCGCCGCCCAGGATGTTCAATCGGCGATTGCCGCGGCGCAGCGCAAGTTGCCCCCGAACATGCCGGCGCCGCCCTCCTACCGCAAGGTCAACCCGGCCGACTCACCGATCTTCTACATTGCGCTGTCCTCGCCGACCCTGCCGTTGCCGGTGGTCAATGAATACGCCGAGACGCAACTCGCGCAGCGCATCTCGACCATCAGCGGCGTTGCGCAGGTGCTGATTTATGGCTCGCAAAAGTACGCCGTCCGTATTAGCAGCAACCCGGATCAGCTCGCGGCGCGCGGCATGGGTATCGACGAACTCCAGCAGGCAATAGCACAGGCGAACGTTAACCAGCCGGTTGGTCTGATCGACGGCGAGCGCCAGACTTTTGCCATCAAGGACAACGGGCAGTTGATGAATGCCGCCGCCTACCGCCCGCTGATCGTCGCCTGGCGCAACGGCGCACCAGTTCGCCTGGAAGAAGTGGCGACGCCGACCGACAGCGTCGAGAACAAGCGTATCGCCAGTTGGAATGTCGATAAGCGCGCCATCGTGCTGGCCATCCAGCGTCAGCCGGGCGCCAATACCATCGAGACGGTCAATTCGATCAAGCGCATCCTGCCCAGCTTCCAGGCCAAGCTGCCGGCGGCAATCAGCATGACCACGCTGTTCGACCGCAGCATCTCGATCCGCGACGCGATCGATGACGTGCAACTCACGCTGATCCTCGCCGGCTTCCTGGTCATCCTGGTCATACTGCTTTTCCTGCGTAATCTGTCGGCCACCGTCATCCCTGCTCTGGCGCTGCCCATTTCCATAGCCGGCACCTTCGCCGTCATGTACGTGCTCGGCTACAGCCTCGACAATCTGTCCCTGCTGGCGCTGACGCTGTCGGTCGGCTTCGTCGTCGACGACGCAATCGTCATGCTCGAAAATATCGTCCGCCACATCGAACTGGGCGAAACGCCGCTGGAGGCCGCCATCAAGGGCTCGCGCGAGATCGGCTTCACCATCATCTCGATGACCATTTCGCTGATTGCGGTATTCATCCCGGTGCTGTTCATGAGCGGCATCGTCGGACGGTTGCTGCACGAGTTTGCCGTCACCATCTGCGCGGCCATTCTCGTTTCCGGCATCGTATCGCTGACGCTGACGCCAATGCTGTGCAGCCGCTACCTCAAGCCCGCCGAACCGGAGGAGCATGGCCGCGTCTTCCGCGCCTTTGAACGTTTTTTCGACACGCTGCTGGCCGGCTACGAGAAATCATTGAGCTGGGCCATGGCGCGTCCGCGACTGGTAATGACCGGCTTCGCGGCGACTGTCGTATTGACCGGTGTGATCTTCACCCTGGTGCCCAAGGATTTCATTCCGAGCGGCGACAGCGGACAGATCATCGCCTTTACCGAAGGCGCTCAGGATGCGTCCTTCGCCTCGATGGTCGAGCATCAGCGCGCGGTCGCCGCCATCGTTGCTCAAGATCCGAACATCCGCTCCTTCATGTCCTCGGTCGGCGGCGGAGGCATTCGTCCGACCTCCAACACCGGTACGATTTTCATGATCCTCAAGCCGCGCGACGAGCGCAAGCTCACGCCGGATGAAATCATCCAGCAACTGCGCCCCAAGCTAAATAGCGTGCCAGGCATCAAGGTTTACATGCAGAACCCGCCGGTCATCCGCATCGGCGGCCAACTCACCGCCGCGCAATACCAATACACGCTGCAAAGCACCGACCTGGCCGAACTCTACCAATGGACGGAAACCCTGCTCGGTAAAATTCGCCTGCTGCCCGGCTTCATCGACGTCACCAGCAATCTCAACAACCTCAGCCCGGTAGTCGCTCTCGATGTCGACCGCGACAAGATCGCCACGCTGGGCCTGAGCTTCGGCCAGGTCGAGGATGCGCTGCAAAGCGCCTTCAGTTCGCGGCAAATTTCAACGATTTACGGCGCCACCAACCAGTACCAGGTGATCCTCGAAGTTGCCCCCGAATTCCAGCTCGAGCCCTCGATGCTCTCGCGCCTTTATGTGCGGGCATCAAGCGGCAAATTGATCCCGCTCGATACGGTCACCCAGGTCAGCCGCAAGACGCAGGCGCTGACCGTCAACCATCAGGGGCAACTACCCTCGGTCACCCTTTCCTTCAACCTGCTGCCCGGCGTTTCGCTCGGCGACGCCGTCGACCGCATCAAGGCGCTGGAGCAGGAAATGCGCATGCCGGCCTCGCTCAACACCAGCCTGCAAGGTACGGCGCAAGCCTTCCAGTCCTCGCTGCAAGGGCTTGGCGTCCTGCTCCTGATCGCCATCCTGGTCGTCTATATCGTGCTCGGCATCCTCTACGAGAGCTTCATCCACCCGCTGACCATCCTCTCCGGCCTGCCCTCTGCCGCGCTCGGGGCACTGATTACGCTGCTCGTTTTCCGCGTCGATCTCAGCCTGTACGCCTTCGTCGGCGTCATCATGCTGATCGGCATCGTCAAGAAAAACGCCATCATGATGATCGACTTCGCCCTTGACCGGCAGCGCAGCGAGAACTTGCCGGCACATGAAGCGATCTACAAGGCCTGTCTGATCCGCTTCCGACCGATCATGATGACCACCATGGCCGCCCTGGTCGGCACCCTGCCCATCGCCATCGGCTTCGGTGCCGGTGCCGAGGTGCGCCGCCCGCTGGGGCTGGCCGTGGTCGGCGGCCTGCTGCTCTCGCAGTTCCTCACCCTGTATCTGACGCCGGTGGTTTATGTTTACCTCGACCGCTTCACACCCAAGGGCAAGGACGCAGGCGTAGCGGTTGAAGCGGTTGAAACTGCCTGAAAACCTGTGAAAATATCAAGAATCCATGGCCCGAGGCCAGGCTACGCGCCCGCAGAGGCGCAGAGCCGCAGAGGAAACGCAAAGGAAACCCAATGTTTTTAAAGTTATTCTCTGCGAAACCTCTGTGGCTCTGCGCCTCTGCGGTAGATGTTCAGGCATTCCTTAACAGCCTCTGAGAATTTATTCATATGGCTGCCCCCGACAAACCCTCCCTCACCAGCCTGCGCATCGACAAATGGCTGTGGGTGGCGCGTTTCTACAAGACACGCTCGCTGGCAACCCAAGCCATTCACGCCGGCCACATCAAGCTCAATGGGGCCACCGTCAAGCCGGCACGCGAAGTGCGCCCGGGAGACATGCTCGATCTGGCGATTGGCGACGTACTGTGGAAGATCCAGGTGCGTGGCCTCAATGATCAGCGGCGTCCAGCATCAGAAGCGCAGCAGCTTTACGCCGAAACGCCAGAGAGCAGCGCTCGCCGCGCCGCCGCGAAAGAAGCGCATCGGCTCGCCCCGACGCCCGGCAGCGACCTGCATGGCCGCCCGACCAAGAAGGCGCGACGGCAGATCAGGGGATTCAACGAAGATTTCTGAAGTAAGCATGAGCAATAAGAAGGATGATCCATTTGCTTCTCGCCAATCTGACCTGCAAGCCCGTCAATAGGCGATGCGCAGACGGCATACCCCGGAAAGCTCGCGGATAGTGGCTCCCAAGGCGGGATGCTCTGAGAGCGCCGATTAACGGGCGTTGCAGCAGGAGTATTTTCGCCCTTGATGAGGCGTATAGTGCAGGGTACGCTTCGGAATAAACCTAAAAACCTCAGTTGGATGTGATGCCAATGTCGCAAGCCCTCATCCCCGGCCCTTCTCCCGCGGGGAGAAGGGTGCAAACTCCCTCTCCCCGCGGGAGAGGGTTGGGGTGAGGGCTAAACACCCGTCAAACTTGGAGTTGCGGTCAATTAGTCGCTGTCAACTGCGGTTTTTAGGATAAATCACTTGTTGAATCGACTAGAACAACGAGAACCATTCAAAGCATTCGATGCCACCAAATAAATTCCGTTTTCTCTCATGCTTCATTGCCATGATGACGCTGCTGACCGGGTTTGATGCGGGCGCCGTCATGCTCGGCGAAATCCGCAGCAGTTCGCGCCTGGGGGAGTTGCTGCACGCCGAAATCGACATCGAAGAAGAGCCTGCTGATCGCTTCGAAGCAAGCTGTGTCAGGCTTTACCGACCGATACAGGCAAGTAGTGATTTGCCGTGGATCACCGAAGGGCGGCTGAGTTTCAGGCACGAGAACGGCAAGGGAAAGCTTTACATCTCCTCCGATCATCCGTTGCGTAACCCGGTGGTGCAGATCGGGGTCCATTCGAATTGCCCCGGTGGACGGCTCTGGCGCGAATACACCTTTTTCGCGTCACCGGTCGATATTGCCGCGCGCGAAATTGCGCCAGCACCAGTAGCACCTCAGCCGCCAAGGCCGGCCATTCCGGATATTCCAGAAAAAAAGACCGTCCGCACCTCTGTCCCTGCACAGCCAGCGCAACACCAGGATACTGAAATCACTCGTCCAGTGCGCAATCCAGGCGGAATTTCACCAATCGGCGTACTCAGCACTGATCTCAAACTGGCTTTGCAGATGACTGCGGAACTGAGCGCGCCCGGCTCGCCGAGCGAAGCAGAGCGTGATCTGCTGCGCATCGAATATCGCACGCTGACGGCACGTAATGATCAGTCCAATTCCCTGCTCGCCTTGACCGAAGCACTGCTTCGCATGCAGCGCGAAGTGAGCGAGTTGAAGGTGGCTGGCGAACGTGTTGGAGTAAGCACCGCTGTTACGCCACACTCCTCAACGCCAACGCAGGAACCTGCGGCCGTACTCGCTCCGCTACCGGCAGCAGTCACACCAGTAAGTAAAAAAAGCAATGCGGCCATTCCGGAAATCGGGCAGGATGCCCTCCCGCCGGAGTCGACCGACTCGATCGACTGGCTGCGCTACGCAGCTTTGGGCGTAACGGTGCTGTTAATTCTGCTGCTCGTCCTGCGTCGTAGACGCAACGTTGTCATGAAAGCTCATTTGTCACTGATGGATGCACCGACGATCATCGGCGATGAGCATTGTTTTTCAAAGCCTCTGGAGAAGGCTGCGGCAACACCTTTCAAAGTGGCTGATCAAGCGCTGGCGCCACAGATAGAGCAAGGTACTCCGCCGAATATTCCATCGGCCAGCCCGGAAATGGAGTTGGCCGAGATCATGCTGTCTTTCGGTCACATTGAAGGGGCAGCACAAACGCTGCAGGAATATATTCTGGCCAATCCGAAGGAAGCGCTGCAACAGTGGATCCGCCAGCTTGAAATCTATCGGGCAAAAGGGATGTGCACCGAGTTTGAGGCGCTGGCAGCCAGCCTGAACCAGAAATTCAACGTAGAGATCGTCAATTGGGATATTGCGACTCCGGGAGAACAGCTTGAGATGACGCTTGAACTATTGCCGCATATCCGGGATCAGATTGATGCAATGTGGGGCACCCCGGAGTGTCTCGAATACCTGCAGAAGTTGTTGCGAGACAACCGGGAAGGCCAGCGCAACGGTTTTTCCTTGCCGGTTGCAAAGGAAATATTGACCCTGATTGACCTGATGGCGGCTGAAAAAGCCTGCGCCTGACAAACATCACCAACGTGCAACCAAGAAAGCCTCCACCATGAGCGGATCCATACTGCGTATCGTAATGTCAGGCGTTACCCGAGGCCTCGGACGTGCCATGCTGGATGAGTTTGTCGCTCGCGGCCACACCGTCGCCGGATGCGGACGTTCGGAAGCGGCGATCGATGAACTCCGCTTGAGTTTCGTGGCGCCGCACCGGTTTGCCACAGTGGACGTCGCCGACGACGTCCAGGTCGGACAGTGGTCCCGCCATGTGCTGACGACATTGGGACCGCCCGATATCCTGATCAACAACGCCGCGCTGATGAATAAGCCGGCACCGTTATGGGAGATATCGGCGGCGGAATTTGGCGCGCTCATCGACGTGAATGTCAAAGGGACAGCGAACGTTTTGCGCCATTTCGTGCCGGCCATGATCGCCGAAGGCCGTGGCGTGATCATCAACTTCAGTTCCGGCTGGGGCCGCAGCAGCGCACCGAACGTAGCGCCCTACTGCGCCAGCAAATGGGCCATCGAGGGCCTGACCGGCTCTCTGGCCCAGGAGTTGCCCAACGGGATGGCGGCCGTCACGATGAATCCGGGGATCGTCGATACCGACATGCTGCGCTTATCCTTTGGCGCAAGCGCTGGAGGATACGAATCCCCGACGGCCTGGGCCAAGCGCGCGGTACCGTTATTGCTGAAACTGGGGCCGAAGAATAACGGCAAGGCGCTGAGCGTACCCGAACCTTAACTGGCAAGCCGTCAAGCGCTCGCACTCGCCCGCCCGGCGATACGATCGCGCCAGGCTTGAAGATTGGCCATGCCCTCCTGGCCTGGCTTGAACCTGACCAGTCGCGCGAATTCAATGGCACAGAAGGCGGTGATGTCGGCGATGGTGAACCGCTCGCCAGCCGCATAGGGATGTGCCGCAAGATGGCTATCGAACCAGCGCGCAGCCTCCCGCATCTTCTGTCCCTGCGCTGTACCGAAATCAGCGAACTGCGGCTGTTCAAGAGCCGCCAGGCCGGGATGGGTGTGACGAACACAATTGACGATGCTGGAAAAAAGGTCGAACTCGATCTGCCGATCGATCATCTCGATAAAGGCCCGCTCTTCTCCATCGCGGCCCATCAGATTGGGGGACGGACAGACCGTCTCAAGATAGCTGCAAATAGCCCGCGACTCAGCGAGGAAGCGGCCATCGTCAAGTTCGAGGAGCGGCACCTTGGTCCGCGGGTTGCGTGCCAGAAAATCAGCCTTCTTGTGTTCGCCGGCGTTCAAATCGACCAGCACGCGTTCGATATCGTGGATGCCCTTTTCTGCAAGGAACATCTCAACCCGTCGCGGATTCGGCGGACCTGCCGCGGTGTAAAGTTTCATGACTCCTCCTTCTGTCTGGAATGCAACCAAACGGACATGACTTTGTAAGGCACCAAAAATTATGAAAGTCCTGCCCGTTTCCCTCACCCCCGACCCCTCTCCCAAAGGGCGAGGGGAGGTTCGAGAGTCGCTAGC
>NZ_JBMOJE010000037.1:0-39722 GCF_049316945.1 Propionivibrio sp.
TGCGGAGCAAAAATATGTCATCGGGGTTTGCCGAGGTGTTCATGCGTCAATGCTGCATGGACGGTTCGCGTTTTTTCACCAGTCATCTCCACCGATATTCGGGATGACCACTTTCCCGATTTTCATGTTTTGACAAAACCCCTCTGCCGCTTCCTCGGGATGATTTTTTATAAAATCAAGTCGTTTTTGGGTTTTTTGCGCACGGTAATCTGCGGGCAACTGATGTATCTCTTCGACAAGTTCGACACGCAATCCGAGCGCTCCAGCAACAGCAATAAGCTTGTCCACTGAAAAATCGCTTTGACCTTGCTCGAACAGGTAGAGCATTTTTCGGCTAACACCGGATTGTTGCGCTAACGCCGATTTGCCGATCCCGAGATAGGATTGGCGGTCAATCATTCGGCGGATTATCTCGTCCTTCTTCATGTGTAATATATTACGCATAAGCATTCTTGCTGCCAAGCGATCTATCCGTCAAAAAACCCCGATTCAGAAAACATTCACTTGGAATGAATCTTTGAGAAAAAAACAACACATTTTTGAAAGGGGCTTGCAATCATCTGCCTACCCCGACTTCAACTCTTTCACAACAGCCATCGAACGCTGCTTGCAAGATACCCGCACCATCCACGCCAAAGCGCTCAATTCACTATTAAGCCTGAACTTCCAAACCTTCCAGAAGGTTCTGTTATGACCGCGCAAGGTATAGCAACAGAAAACTGAAAATTCATCGCTTTGGATTTCTACATTTTTCTGCTGATGAACGCCTGCTGATCGGCGGCGTATTGGGCACGGTGATCAGGAAACTGGGCGCACTTGCCAGGAGTTGAAAGTCGTCTGCTCGCATGAAAAGTGAAAGAGTTGGCTGAACGGCAAGTAATGCCGGTCGGTCCCCCGGTTTCTTAGCCAGCAACCGGCCGCACAAGGCTTGCCGCCAGTTTGGCGCGGCGCCGGGCTTCGTTAGTGTCGTCGGCGCTGGCAACGGCGACGCCCATGCGACGCTTGACGAAGCTTTCCGGCTTGCCGAACAGGCGAATGTCGGACTCGGGCACGGCCAGAGCATCGGCCACGCCTTCGAAGGCGATGCCCTGCCCCTCCATGCCGCCATAGATCACCGCCGAGGCCGCCGGGCGGCGCATTGAAACATCGACCGGCAGCCCGAGGATGGCACGGGCGTGCAGTTCGAACTGGGAGAGTCGCTGTGAAGCGAGTGTCACCAACCCGGTGTCGTGGGGGCGTGGGCTGACCTCGGAGAACAAGACCTGATCGCCCTTGACGAAAAGTTCAACGCCAAAGATTCCGCGCCCACCGAGCGCCGCCGTTACCCGGCCGGCGATTTCGCGCGCGCGTTGCAACGCTAGCGGAGACATTTGCTGCGGTTGCCAGGATTCGACGTAGTCGCCCGCTACCTGCACATGGCCGATCGGCTCGCAAAAGAAGGTTTCCACTTCACCGGAGAGGCCAAAGGCACGCACGGTCAGTTGGGTTATTTCGTAATCAAAAGCCACGAATCCTTCGACAATAACGCGCGATTCCTTTACCCGCCCGGACTGTAGCGCACACTTCCAGGCCGCTTCGACATCCTGCGGCCCGCGCAGCAAGGACTGCCCCTTGCCGGAGGAAGACATGACCGGCTTGACCAGGCAGGGATAGGCAATCATGGTGTCAATGAGGGCTTGCAAGTCGGCCAGCGAGTCGGCGAAGGCGTAGGGCGAGGTGGGCAGTCCCAGTTCCTCGGCGGCGAGGCGGCGAATGCCTTCCCGGTTCATGGTGAGCAGGGCGGCGCGAGCGGTGGGAATTACCTCGGCGAGGCCAATTTTCTCGATCGTAACCAGCACCGAGGTGGCGATGGCCTCGATCTCGGGCACCACCAGATGCGGCCGCTCGGCCTCAATCAGCGCCCGCAGTGCCGCCGCATCGGTCATCGTAATGACGTGCGAGCGATGTGCCACCTGCATGCCCGGCGCGTCGGCATAGCGATCGACGGCAATGACTTCGACCCCCAGGCGTTGCAAGGCGATGATGACTTCCTTGCCCAATTCGCCAGCACCGAGCAGCATGACTTTGGTGGCGGAGGGGCTAAGGGGCGTACCAATGCGGGAAAGATCAGGAGCAGACATGGCGGTTTGGGTAGTTTTGAGAATGAAATTGATCGTTATGGTAGCCTTTAGTGCACTCATTGGACAGTGCCGAACATGCTCACAGTGTCGGAAACCCGGTCAGAAATGCCGCCTGAAATTTCCCGTAATGGACAACAGGGAGCAGAATCACACTGCTGCAAGCCGCATCATTAGGCGATCTACCGGCATGCAGGCTGCAGACCCAATGGATACGGCACTGTTCAGCAATATGGCTTGTAGATCGCCTGTCCACACGGTCTGCAACCACTGACCATGAATTAAGTGCAGAGCCGCCAGACTCCATTCCCTATTGTCGGAAAGACCGCTGGGGACTCAGAGCCTGTGTGTAATTTATAGCGGGTAAGTATCATTCGTTTTCAACGAAAGCGCTGCGCCTCGCCCAATCACGCACGGCGAATTCGGTCGAGTTGCGTGCGATTTTTCTGTTTTCATCGCTCAGTAGTCCAGTCCAGTCCTTCCAGGTAGCGCAATGCTAAGGTAGTATTCCAAAGGATCGTTTAACATTCATTCGCAATAATCATGATGATTATTGTTAACAGTCATACTCTAGCGGTGCCTGCACCCTGCTCTACGGCATGGGGTAGGCAACGATCACAGATCGGTGCTGTCAAACGAGGTGTTTTTACCGTGCCATATAAAGGAGAGAAGCTTTGAAGATTCTTGTTCCAGTCAAGCGGGTGGTTGATTACAACGTCAAGGTGCGGGTCAAGGCGGATGGGACGGGTGTTGATATTGCCAACGCCAAGATGTCGATGAACCCCTTTGACGAAATCGCGGTTGAAGAAGCGGTTCGTCTGAAGGAAGCCGGTATTGCCAGCGAAGTGATTGTCGTTTCCGCCGGTATCTCCAATTGCCAGGAAACCCTGCGCACGGCGATGGCCCTCGGCGCCGACCGCGCCATCCTGATCGAGACCGATGCCGAATTGCAGCCCTTGGCCGTCGCCAAGCTGCTCAAGGCGGTATGCGCCAAGGAGCAGCCGCAGATCGTTCTGTGCGGCAAGCAGGCCATTGACGACGACGCCAACCAGACCGGGCAGATGCTGGCCGCGCTGATGAACTGGCCGCAGGCCACCTTCGCCTCGAAGCTGGTGGTAGCGGGCGGCAAGGCAACGGTCACGCGCGAGATCGACGGCGGTCTGGAAACGATCGAGATTGCGTTGCCGGCACTGGTGACGAGTGACCTGCGGCTCAACGAACCGCGTTACGCGACGCTGCCCAACATCATGAAGGCCAAGCGCAAGCCGCTGGAGATCATCACCCCAGCGGCGCTGGGCGTGGATGTGGCGCCCCGCCTGAAGACCTTGACCATGGCCGAGCCGCCCAAGCGCGCGGCTGGCATTCTGGTGGCGAGTGTGGCCGAACTGGTAGCGAAACTGAAGAATGAAGCGAAGGTGATCTGACATGGCTATTCTCGTTATTGCTGAACACGACAACACCGCAATCAAGCCGGCAACCTTGAACACGGTGACCGCCGCTGCCAGGATTGGTGGCGAAATTCATCTGCTGGTAGCGGGTAGCGGCTGCAGCGCCGCCGCCGCCAGCGCGACGAAGATCGCTGGCGTATCGAAGGTATTGCTTGCCGATGCGGCACACTATGCCGATCATTGCGCAGAGAACATCGCGGCGCTGGTGGTGGCCCAGGCACCGGCTTACAGCCATGTTCTGGCTGCCGCCACGACGACCGGCAAGAACTTCATGCCGCGCCTGGCGGCGTTGCTCGACGTGGCCCAGATCTCCGAGATCGTCGCCGTGCTGTCAGCGGATACTTTTGTGCGTCCGATCTATGCCGGTAACGTGCTGGCGACGGTGCAGTCGTCGGATGCGGTGAAGGTGATTACCGTGCGCACGACGGGATTCGAGGCGGCCGGCGAGAATGGATCGGCAACGCTGGAAAACCTCGCGGCGGCAGCCGATCAGGGCCAGAGCAAGGTGGTTTCACGCGAATTGACGGTATCGGCAAGGCCGGAACTGGCGGCCGCCAAAGTGGTCGTTTCCGGCGGGCGCGGTCTGGGCAACGGGGAGAACTTCCACAAGCTGCTCGAACCGCTGGCCGACAGGCTCGGTGCGGCATTGGGTGCGTCGCGTGCGGCGGTCGATGCCGGCTACGTGCCGAACGATTTTCAGGTCGGGCAGACCGGCAAGATCGTCGCGCCACAACTCTATATCGCCGTCGGCATCTCCGGTGCCATCCAGCATCTGGCCGGCATGAAGGATAGCCGCGTGATCGTGGCCATCAACAAAGACCCGGATGCACCAATCTTTCAGGTCGCCGATTACGGCCTGGTCGGTGACCTGTTCGAGCTTGCCCCCGAACTGACAGCAGCCCTCGACTGATCAGAAAAAAAGGGGAAACCGAATCATCTGACTGGCTCAATTGTCGCTACGCTGGAAAGCGTAGCGACCTGAAGGTGGTGCCTACATATTCGGGTAATTCGGCCCTTCCCCGCCCTGCGGCACAACCCAGGTGATGTTCTGCGTCGGGTCCTTGATGTCGCAGGTCTTGCAATGCACGCAGTTCTGCGCGTTGATCTGCAGGCGAGGATTGCTGCCGGCCTCGTCGCGCACGATCTCGTACACCCCCGCCGGGCAGTAACGCTGTTCGGGTGCGTCGTAGAGCGCCAGATTGACGCTGATCGGGACTGACGCATCCTTGAGTGTCAGGTGGCACGGCTGGTCTTCCTCGTGGTTGGTGTTGGAGAGATAGACCGACGACAAACGGTCGAAGGTGATCACGCCATCGGGCTTGGGGTAGGCGATCGGCTGGCAATCGGCCGCCTTCTTCAGCTTGGTGTGATCGGCAGCGCTGTGGTGCAGCGTCCACGGTGCCTTGCCGCGGAACAGGATCTGGTCGATGCCGAACATCAGGCTGCCAAGATGCAGACCCTTGGCCATCCACGGCTTGAAGTTGCGCGCCTTGTGCAGTTCCTCGAACAGCCAGCTCTGGCGGAAGGCGTCAGGATAGGCTGACAGTTCATCACTCCTTCGTCCGGCGACAACGGCGTCGAAACAGGCTTCCGCCGCCAGCGTGCCGGTCTTGATCGCGCAGTGCGATCCCTTGATGCGCGAGGCGTTGAGGAAACCGGCATCGTCACCGATCAGCGCGCCACCGGGGAATACCAGCTTGGGCAGGGATTGCAGGCCGCCGGCGGTGATCGCGCGGGCGCCGTAGGCAATGCGCTTGCCACCTTCAAGAAACACGCGCAGGGCCGGATGGGTTTTCAGGCACTGAAACTCTTCGTAGGGCGACAGATAGGGGTTGCTGTAGCCGAGGCCGGTGACGAAACCGACGGCCACCAGATTGTCTTCCATGTGGTACATGAAGCCGCCACCGTAGGTTTGCGCGTCGAGCGGCCAGCCGCCGGTATGGATGACCAGCCCGGCTTGATGTTTCGCTGGCTTGATTTCCCAGAGTTCCTTGAGGCCGATGCCATAGACCTGCGGGTCGGCGCCTGCGCGCAGATTGAATTTCTCTTCGAGTTGCTTGCCGAGCTGGCCGCGACAGCCTTCGGCAAACAGCGTGTATTTGGCGTGCAGTTCCATGCCGGGCTGGTAGGCCGGGCCCTGGCTGCCATCCTTGAGCAAACCCATGTCGCCGGTGGCGATGCCTTTGACCGAACCGTCGTCGTGGTAGAGCACCTCGGCGCCGGCAAATCCGGGGTAGATCTCGATGCCAAGCGCTTCAGCCTGCTGGCCGAACCAGCGGCAGAGATTGGCCAGACTGATGACGTAGTTGCCTTCGTTGTGGAAGCAGCCGGGCAACATCCAGCTCGGGATTTGCGAACTGCCGCCTTCCTTGAGCATGAGGAAACGGTCTTCGCTGACCGCTGCCTTGAGCGGGGCGCCGAGCGCCTGCCAGTCAGGAAAGAGTTCGGCGAGCGCGCCGGGATCAAGTACCGCTCCGGAGAGAATATGGCCACCGATTTCGGCAGCTTTCTCGATCAGGCAGACATTGATCTCGCCGCCCTTCTCCACTGCCAGTTGTTTCAAGCGGATCGCCGCAGCCAGCCCGGCCGGGCCACCGCCGACGATCAGGACATCGTATTCCATGGATTCTCGTTGCATAATTTTCCTCGCGTCTTTAGTGTGAAAGTCGCGCCAGCGACTCACGAATCTCCCCTCGCCCTCTGGGAGAGGGGTAGGGGGTGAGGGAAACGGGCATGACTTTCATTAATTCTATGCGCCTTTCAAAGCCATGCCCGTTAGTCGGTTGCCGTGTTATTCGGTTGTGATGTGCTTTTCAATACGGTATCGTATGGAAAAAGACGCTGCGGCGTCAAGTCATCAATAAATCACAGGAGTTTTCATGGAGTCTACGCACAAGCCATCACATAAGCCGAGAAAGCTTGTTCTCACTATCCTGATCCCCATCCGCTGGGGCGATATGGATGCCTATGGCCATGTTAACAACACGCTGTATTTCCGTTACATGGAGCAGGCTCGCGTTGAGTATCTGGAGAGCAATGGTTATCCGATCATACCCAAAGGCACGGCGCCGGTGATCATCAACGCCAGTTGTACCTTCCTGATTCCACTCACCTATCCGGGCAATGTCGAGGTGAAAATGTTCTTTGGCGCCCCAGGTCGCAGCAGCATTCCGTCGAGCTACGAAATTCGCTTGCAGGGCGACGATACCCTCTACGCAACCGGCGATTCGAAAATCGTGTGGACGGACATGGAGAGTGGAAAATCAGTGCCGATTCCGGAGGATTTGCGGGCGCTATTGTCCGAAATGTAAAATAGCCTCTGCAAAATTAAAAAATCGTTTTTGACCGGAGAACAAGCATGAGTACGCTGGGTGCGATTGGCAATTTTCTATGGTTCATTCTGGGCGGTGTACTGATGGGCCTGGGCTGGTGGCTGGCCGGTCTGCTGGCCTTCATTTCGATCGTCGGCATCCCGTGGGGAAAAGCCTGTTTCGTGATCGGGCAATTCGCCTTCTTCCCTTTCGGCAAAGAGGCCGTGAGCAGAAAAGAGTTGTCCAGGCAAGAGGACATCGGCACCGGTTTTCTCGGCCTGCTCGGCAATATCATCTGGTTTATCGTGGCCGGCTTGTGGCTGGCCATTGGCCACCTGCTTTCGGCGGTGGCGTGTTTCGTGACCATCATTGGCATTCCTTTCGGCATCCAGCACCTCAAACTGGCGCTCATCGCACTGGCACCCATCGGCATGACGATTGTCGATAAAGAGGTGGCCGCCGTCGTACGCGGGGAAAATGCGCAAGCGGCCATTTCCAACCGGCGCCAGGACTCTTGAACTTGGCAACTCCTTCCTGAAAAATTTTTGCTGATGACCATGAACATTGCCATTGATATCGTTTCCGACCTCGTTTGCCCCTGGTGTTTCATTGGCAAGCACCGTTTGGCGAGTGCTGTTGGGCTGGTACAGGAAAAATTCCCTGAAGCGCGCTTCCAGCTCAACTGGCTGCCGTACTTTCTTAACCCCGATACGCCGCCCAAGGGCGAGCCTTACCGTGCTTTTCTCGAAGCCAAGTTTGGCGGGGCGAAGCAGGTGAACAAGGCGCTCGCTGAAGTGGCCGAAGCTGGGCGCGAGGTCGGTGTCGAGTTCGATTTCGAGCGCATTGTCACTCGCCCCAATACCCTGCGGGCACACCGCTTGATCTATCGCGCACAGTCGATCGGCCATCGGCCGGGCGAGATTGCAGCGCTGGTTGAACGTCTGTTCGTCGGCCACTTTCAGCGCGGCGAAGATATCGGCGACAGTGCAACGCTGGCCGAAATAGCCGTTGAATCTGGCGATCGCAAGGGCGACGTAATTGCTTACCTGGAGAGCTTCGAGGGCACGCCGCAAGTGCAGTCGCTGGTCGGCAAGGTCGGCGGACTGGGCGTTAGCGGCGTGCCGTTCTTCATCATCCAGCGCCGTCTGGCGGTGTCGGGAGCGCAAACCGCCGTGGTCATGGCAGCGGCGATCATGCAGGCGATGAAGCCACCAGGGTAAATTTGTTGTACCGCTAACCCATTGATTTACTGTCATTCCGGGCTTGACCCGGAATCCAGTTAGTTTATCAAACATGTCGTTTAACATCTTGATCAGATGGACGAATCTGGATACCGGCCTTCGCCGGTATGACGGTGGATGGTTAGAACAAATTTATCCTGATGCAACCACCGGCTTGAGTGACGAAAGCCATCCGAATATAGTAATGTGGCATTTTCTGAAGATTTGACCCTCCAGTGACGCCTTCTACTTCCCGACGCTACCTTGAATCCCTCGCGCGCAACGGCCAATTGACGGCTGCTGGGCTGGATGGCGCACTACGCCAAATTGGTGTTTTCCCGGATGCAGCCAGTTGGCGGCAATTTGCCGATCGCCTGTTGCTTGCTGCAGGAAGCTTGCTGCTGCTGGCTGGCGTGGTGTTTTTCTTTGCCTTCAACTGGAACGACCTGCACCGTTTTGTGAAAATGGCTCTGGTGGCATTGCCACTGATGCTCTCGACCAGCGTAGCGGCGCGTCTGGGCATTGATGGTTTGGTGGGAAAAGCCTGGCTGGGCGCGGCGGTGGTGCTCACCGGAGTATTGCTGGCGGTGATCGGGCAGATCTACCAGACCGGTGCCGACAGCGAGTTGCTTTTCGCCGGCTGGGCGGTGCTCGCCTTGCCGTGGGTGATGGTGGCCTGCGCGCCCTGGCTGTGGCTGTTCTGGCTGGTTCTGGCGAATACGGCCCTTGCGCTGTTCATGTTCGGCCGCCTGGATATCTGGACCATTTTCCTTTTTTTCGATGCGATATTCTGGGGACCGCTGCTGTTCAATGCGCTGGCGCTATTGCTCTGGGAGTTACTGTGGTCGCGCAGCGACTGGATGCGAGTCGCCTATGCCCCGCGTTTCATCGCTTTGCTGGCGGCGGCAGCAGCCACCGGCCTTGGCGTGAGTTGGTGGTTCATCGGCCAACAGGGAAATTGGCGGCTGATGCACTATGTACCCTGCGTTTATTTACCGTGGCTCTTCATGATGCTGTGGTTCTATCGCCAACGGCGGCGGGACATCGTTCCGCTCGCGACGGCGGCACTTTCCGCCATTGCCGTACTTACCGCCGGCTTGATCGAAGGCTTGTTTGATAACCGGCATTTCGATGTTGCTGCCTTTTTCATTGTTGGTGCGGCCGTGGCGGCGATGACGGCTGGCGCAGCGGTCTGGCTGCGCCATACGGTCAGCCAATGGAAAGGGTAATGAGGACTCCCGATGCTTGAATCCTTGCTCAACGAACTGCGTGCCGAGGGCCACTTGCGCGGCGAGATTTCGCCATCGGTACCAGAAGAAGCCGGCGTGTCGCACTGGATTGTCGCGCTGCAGGTGATCGGCGGCTGGCTGGCTGCCATTTTCATGCTGCTCTTTCTCGGCATGGGGGCAGCGCCGCTGATCAAGGGTGCGTCGAGCTGGGTTGTGGTGGGGCTGATCATGACTGCGCTGACGGGCCTGTTGATCGGGCGAGTCGTACCCTCTGGTCAGTCAGGAAGCATGGTATTGCGCCAGTTTCTGCTGGTCGCCAGCCTGGCCGGTCATGGCGCACTGATCGTCGGTGCCAGCCTGTTCGGCAAGGACGAGGAAGGTACTTCCTTCTTCATGATCGCCATCTACGAGAGCGTTCTGTTGCTGTGGGTGGCCTGGATGCCGCACCGCCTGGTCGCCGCACTGGTTGGTGCCGGAGCATTGGTGGCGGCGGTCGATCTGACATTCTCACTGGAACTGGCGCGCAACTGGCTTGGTATTTATTGGCTCGTCGCCTGTCTGCTCTGGCATCAGGAGCCACGCTGGCAGGCACAACGGTACGCTGAAGCCGTTCATGCGCTGGCGAGTGCGCTGACCTTGCTGTGCTTTGCCTACGCACTGAGCGGTTTCTTCGCCGGTAATTTTCTTGGTTTTCACAAGGGTTTCCGCTTCGATGCGGCATTGGTTTGCACGGTGAGCATTGCGTTTGTACTGATCCTTGCCCGTCCGCTGGTGAACTCGGTGCGCAACCTGCTTGCCGTTGTTCTGCTGGTTGCGGCTCTGGGCGTGACCTGGCAGGCGCCGGCCGTCGGCATGGGCGCGCTGGCGCTGGTATTCGGCTTTGCGCGTGGGCATCGCTGGCTGATGTGGCTGGGCGGCGCCTTGCTGGTGTTCGGCGTTGGCCGTTATTACTACGACCTGCAAATGATTCTTCTGCACAAATCGGCTTTGATGGTTCTCGGCGGTTTGCTGCTGCTCACGGTCAGAGCCTTGATCGTGGGCCAGGAGGATCGTGCATGAAGCGGGCTTTGTGGATCTGGATCGGCCTGGCCTGTGTGCTGGGCGGCGCTGGCTGGGGGGTGTGGTCGAACGAGCGCATTCTCGCCGAAGGGCGGGTGGTGCTGCTGGAGTTGGCGCCAATGGACCCGCGCTCGCTGATGCAGGGTGACTTCATGGCGCTCAATTACGCGCTCAACACGTCGCTGCGCCAGAAGCAGGTGCGCGAGGACGGTTACGCCGTAGTCCGCCTTGATGCACGCCAGTTAGCGACGCTGGTGCGGACTCAACCTGAATTGACCGCAAACACGGAACCGCTTGCTGCCAACGAAATGGTCATTCGCTACCGGGTACGCAACAATCGCCTGCAGATTGCCACCAACGCCTTCTTCTTCCAGGAGGGTAGCGAGCCGGAATTCCGCAATGCGCGTTATGGCGAGTTTCGTGTCGGCAGCAACGGCGAACCCCGACTGACTGCACTGCTCGATGGCGAGTTGAAACGACTCGGCGAAAATCGCTACTGACCGCGTCAATAGGCGATCTACACAGCTATACCGCCGAGAACCCCATGCAGCCTGCCTTGCCGGGCATCGGTCTTGTAGATCGCCATTCCACGAGCCTTACAGAGGCGTTGATCCTGAAAACTTCAGATCAAAACGTGAACAGAATTCACCGCATTCTCCCCTCTCCCACTTGTGGGAGAGGGGGAAAAACGGTGCGCGCTGCAGGGGGGGTTTTGTTTCAGTTCGTCCGGCTTTGATTGATTACGCAGTCAGAGAATCTTCCCGGGATTCATCAGGCCCTTCGGATCAAGAGCCTGCTTCACGCTGCGCATCATTTCCACTTCGAGCGGGCTCTTGTAACGCAGCATTTCATCGCGTTTGAGTTGGCCGATGCCGTGCTCGGCGCTGATGCTGCCACCCAGTTGGTGCACGATGTCATGGACGATCAGATCGACCTGCGGCTGCACGGCAATGAACGCAGCGTTCTCGATCGCCTCGGGCTTCGACTGGTTGTAGTGCAGATTGCCGTCGCCGACATGACCAAAGGTAACCGTGCGAAAACCGGGAAAAGCCTTTTCCAGCGCCGCGTCGGCGCGCTCAAGAAACTCTCCAATAGCAGAGATCGGCACCGAAACGTCGTGCTTGATGCTCAGGCCCTCGATCTTCTGCGCTTCGCTGATGTCCTCACGCAGCGCCCACAGTCGCCTGGCCTGCTCGCTACTCTGCGCCAGCACCGCATCACTGATCGTCCCGCTCGCCAGCGCTTGTTCGAGAAAGCCTTCCAGCGCAGTGTTTAGCGTCCCATCCTCGCCTGAGCCTGAGAGTTCAACCAGTAAATACCACGGGCTGTTCGCAAGCGGCCGCTGCGCGCCCGGAATGTGGTTGAGCACCAGGCCAAGCGCGACATCGGAGACGAGTTCGCAAGCCGTCAAGGTAGCCCCGAAAGCGCCTTGCAACTCGCCGAGCAATTGGACCGACGCCAGCGGCGATTCAATCGCCAGCCAGGCGGTAGCTCTGGCCTGCGGTAGCGGAAAAAGCTTCATGACCGCCGCTGTAATGATGCCGAGCGTCCCCTCGGCGCCGATGAACAACTGCTTGAGGTCGTAACCGGTGTTGTCCTTGCGTAGCGCGCGCAGGCCATTCCACACCTCGCCGCTGGCCAGCACCACTTCCAGCCCGAGCGTGAGTTCCCGCGTATTGCCGTAGCGCATCACCTGCACGCCTCCGGCGTTGGTCGACAGATTGCCGCCGATCTGGCAACTGCCTTCCGCCGCCAGCGATAGCGGAAACAGGCGCCCGGCTGCCAAAGCCGCTTCCTGCAGGCTCTGCAGCAGGCAACCGGCCTCGACCGTGATGGTGTTGTTGGCCGGATCAACCCCCCGGATACGGTTCAGGCGGGACAGGCTGATCAGCACCGCCGCGCCGCCTTCATCCGGAATACTCGCACCGCACAGGCTGGTATTTCCCCCTTGCGGCACCATCGCCACTCCGGCCTGCGCACAGACGCGCACGACGGCAGCCACCTCCTCGGTTGACGCCGGTCGCACCACGCAACGGGCCGCTCCGAGATAACGCCCACGCCAATCGGCGAGGTGCGGTGCCATGTCACCCTCCCCCGACAAGACATTATGAAAACCGACGATGGCAACAAACTGTTCGATCAAATCCACGCTGGACACCAATGACTTTCAGAAAAAACGATTTAACAATAAACCTAGAAACCGCAATTAACCACGAAGTTCACAAAGAACACGAAGAGAAGCAATGAGTTAGTACGCGTTGACAGATAACTTGTTGGGTGAGTCTGCCAATCTTCATATTGCCTTGTTGTTCTTCGTGTTCTCCGTGCTCTTCGTGGTTTGACAGAGTTTTTTAGGATAAAGAGTGGCAAAGAGATTCCGGGGCGAATGACCATCTACGAAGCCGGGCAGATAGTTAATCAAAGTCAAGGCACGCCTTTGAAGTGTGAAAGAAGAGGAAATCAGCCGGTAAAAATGCATTCAGAATTTTTTTAATACTGCGGCGGTGGTTTGTCGGCACAGGTTACCTGAGTGAAAGAGTGCTAACGACAACTGCCTGGGTTTTTGGCGCTTGATTTCCTAAAGCCGCAATAACGCCAATACTGCCAAATGCAAGGTTCGCGAAGCCAACCTCGAACATCCAATCGGGCCTGTCTGTTTCCCATCCAAGTCATTTCGCGTCGGATTTGTGGAAAATAACGTGGCGCACAAACGCCAGAATCCCAACAATGCCAACGGTTGTAAGAGTTACCACGCTGAGCGAAGCCTGTGGATTGCTCGAAAAATAATAAAACCCGAAGAAAATGCCAATGGAGCCAATCATCATGCCGACATAGCTTAGAATCGCTGCCAAAAAAATCTCCTTGATGTAGGTAGCATTGTCCCTCAACGAGTTGCCTTGCGATAGTTTTTCCGCTGCAGTCGAGTAATTTCTCCGACTTGTATTTGCTTTGATTTGGGTAACGAGCCAGTGAATAATCGGTGACAAACAATCGGTGGCAGACTCCAATTGTTTGGCCAATCTGCGGCACTCTCTTCCCGATACACAAATACGGCTACCCCAGAAACCTCATGGATAGGCGATCTGCAACACATGCACTTGAAGAGTGGCGTATTCATTGGCTCTACAGGACACATCTTTGTAGAGCGCCAATTGGTAAGGCTTTCAGGCTGGTGCCATAATTCTGGGCAAACATCAGGATGTCTATCCGCGAATGGTTACTTCCGCCTCAACCTGATAGCCATGCTCGCCCACCTCGATTTCACGAACTCCGATCTGGAACGAGGTTAAGGCTGAAGCCTTGAAAACTGGCCCGGCAGAAAGCAATACGCCAGTTCCTTGGAACTGGCGTATTGCTTGTTTCTTTACCGAGTGCTGATCACATCAATTCAGCATCAATCAGCAATCGCTGCCTGCGCGGCCGCCAATCGTGCAATCGGCACACGGAAAGGTGAACAGCTCACGTAGTCGAGCCCGACACGATGGAAAAACTCGATCGAAGCCGGATCGCCGCCGTGTTCGCCGCAAACACCCAGCTTGATGCCCGGGCGTACCTGGTGACCTTTTTCTACGGCCATCTGAACGAGCAGGCCAACACCCTTCTGGTCGATCGACTGGAATGGGTCCTGCGCGTACATGCCATCCTTCAGGTAGATCGGCAGGAATTTGCCGATGTCGTCGCGCGAAAAGCCGAGGGTCATTTGCGTCAGATCGTTGGTGCCGAAGGAGAAGAACTCGGCCTGCTTGCCAATGCTGTCGGCAACCAGCGCACCGCGCGGCGTTTCGATCATGGTCCCGACCAGATAAGCGATCTCGGTGCCACGCTCGGCAAAAACAGCCGATGCCGTGTCACGGATGACCTTGGCCTGGGCGTTGAATTCACGCACCGTGCCAACCAGCGGAACCATGATTTCGACCTTGACGTCGCTGCCCTTGGCCTTCGCGTTCAGTGCCGCCTCGATGATGGCACGGGCCTGCATTTCGGTGATTTCCGGATAGCAAATTCCCAGACGGCAGCCACGATGTCCCATCATCGGATTCGATTCGTGCAGGTCATCGACGCGATGCTTGATGTTCTCATACGAAACACCCATTTCGTTCGCCATGACACGCTGATTGGCTTCGTCATGCGGCAAAAACTCATGCAACGGCGGGTCAAGCAGGCGGATAGTCACCGGCAGGCCGTTCATTTCACGGAACAGGCCCTCGAAATCGCCGCGCTGGATTGGCAGCAGCTTGGCCAGCGCCTTGCGGCGGCCGTCTTCATCCTTGGCCAGAATCATTTCGCGCACCGACTTGATGCGGTCACCTTCAAAGAACATATGCTCGGTGCGGCATAGGCCAATGCCCACGGCACCAAAGTTGCGGGCAACCTTGGCATCATCCGGGGTATCGGCATTGGCGCGAATGGCCAGGCGCTTGTAACGGTCGGCAAGCAGCATCAGCGTGCCGAAGTCGCCGGAAAGTTCGGCATCCTTGGTCGGTACCTTACCCTCATAAACCTTGCCGGTAGTACCGTCGAGCGAAATCCACTCACCTTCCTGATAGACCTTGTCGCCAACCGTCATCGTGCGCGCTCTGGGATCGACACGCACCGCACCTGCACCGGAGACGCAACACTTGCCCATGCCACGCGCCACCACCGCCGCGTGCGACGTCATGCCGCCGCGTGCCGTGAGGATGCCCTTGGCAACCGTCATGCCGCGCAAGTCTTCCGGCGAGGTTTCCTGGCGCACCAGAATCACGTCCTTGCCGCCATTGACCCATACCTCGGCTTCATCGGCAAAAAAGACGATCTGCCCGGTGGCAGCGCCAGGAGAGGCCGGCAGGCCTTGCGCAATGGAGGTCGCACTCTTGATCACCTGCTCGTCGAATACCGGGTGCAACAGTTCATTCAAGCGGTCCGGCGTGACGCGCATCAGTGCCGTCTTTTCATCGATCAGACCCTGTTTCAGCATTTCCATGGCAATACGCACCATGGCCGGTCCGGCACGCTTGCCGGAACGTGTCTGCAACAGCCAGAGCTTGCCTTCCTGCATGGTGAACTCGATGTCCTGCATGTCCTTGTAGTGATTTTCCAGCTTCGTTTCAGTTTCCAGAAGCTTCTTGTAAATCTCGGGCATCAGTTCTTCCAGCGACGGGAACTTGCTCGCCCGGTCGGCTTCGCTGACCAGTGCCAGTTGCGCCCAGCGCCGCGAGCCTTCGAGCGTTACCTGCTGCGGCGTGCGAATGCCGGCAACGACGTCTTCGCCCTGCGCGTTCACCAGGAACTCACCGTTGAAAAGATCTTCACCGGACGCGGCATCGCGTGAAAACGCAACACCCGTTCCACTGTGGTCACCGAGGTTGCCGAACACCATGGCCTGCACGTTGACGGCCGTTCCCCAGGAATGCGGAATATCGTTCAATTCGCGGTACAGATTGGCACGGTCATTGTTCCAGCTCTGGAACACGGCCATTACCGAACCCCAGAGTTGCTCCCACGGGTCGGTCGGGAATTCGCGGCCGAGGCGGGTGCGAATCAGCGCCTTGAATTCGCTGACCATCTGCTTGAGATCATCGGCGCTGAGTTCCGTATCGAGTTCGACGCCCTTCTTCTCCTTGATCTCATCGATGATGACTTCGAAGGGATCGTGATCTTCCTTCGATTCGGGTTTCAAGCCCATGACCACGTCGCCATACATCTGGATAAAGCGGCGGTAGGAGTCCCACGCAAAACGTTCGTTGCCGGATTTCTTGGCCAGCCCCTCGACCGCCTGGTCGTTAAGCCCAAGATTGAGAATCGTATCCATCATGCCGGGCATTGAAGCGCGCGATCCGGAGCGGACGGAAACCAGCAAGGGATCGGCGGCATCGCCGAATTTCTTGCCCATTTCCTGCTCGACGAAAGCGATGCCCTGCCGCACTTCGGCCTCGATCAACTTACGCACGTTATCGGCCCCCTGCTCCGTATAAACCGTACACGCTTCGGTACTGATCGTGATGCCCGGAGGCACAGAGATTCCAAGACGGCACATTTCTGCGAGATTGGCACCCTTGCCACCCAGCAGATTCTTCATATCGGCTGCACCTTCGGTCTTTGAAGCGCCAAAAACATATACGAACTTATTCGACATATTGACCTCACTTAAACGGATAAAGGAAACTTACAACCTGCACGTTTCACGGATTACTTCTTGGGGAATATTCTTGAAACTCAACGAAGAGTCAGCTTGTTTCAAAACAACTGAACACTCAGTACCAGAAACTACACCAATGATTCAAGGCTCATTTGCTGATTGTTGATTTTGCCAAGTTACAAGACAGCAATTACTTGAACCTTACAAAATTACTTGAACCTTACAGAATTCGTCTCATGCAGAGCGAATCAGGAAAAATATTGTCGGCAGCCCGTTAATTGAAAGGCAATCGCTATGGCAAAGTCGTAATCGACTTTCAGGAATCATGCTCGATCAATGCCACGGCGTCAGCAGAAATGCCTTCCTCACGACCTACGAAACCAAGCCGTTCGGCAGTTTTTGCTTTTACGTTGATGCAGTCCTCGGGCACCTGCAGATCAGCGGCTATGTGTTTGACCATTCGCGGGATGTGCGGCGCCATTTTCGGGCGCTGCGCATTGATTGTCGAATCGACATTGACAATGCGCCAGCCGGCCAGGGAAAGCATTTCACGGGTGGCACGCAGCAATACCCGGCTGTCAGCGCCGCGATAGCGTTCCTCGCTATCGGGGAAATGCCGTCCGATATCACCCAGCCCGGCCGCACCAAGCAGCGCGTCGATGATCGCGTGTACCAGCACATCGGCATCCGAATGACCGAGCAGCCCAAGTTCGTGAGGAACTTCGACGCCGCCGATGATCAGCTTGCGCCCGGCCACCAGCGCGTGAATGTCGCCGCCCTGCCCGATGCGAATCATGCGTTTCTCCCCTGAAGAATAAGTTCCGCCAGACGCAGGTCGGCGGAGAAAGTAACCTTCAGATTGGTCGCATCGGCGCGCACCAGGCGCGGCTTGAAACCGGCCGCTTCAATGGCGCTCGCCTCGTCGGTCACTGCGAAATTCCAGGCCAGGGCCCGGCGCAACAAACCATAGCGAAACATCTGCGGAGTTTGCGCCTGCCACAAGCCATCACGCGGTTCGGTCGCCGCCACCCGCTGATCGGCATCGGCGCGCTTCAAGGTGTCGGCCACCGAAACGGCGAGCAGGCCGCCAACCGGATCGTCCGCCAGTTCGTCACACAGTGCAGCAAGCATCTCCTGAGACAGACAGGGACGCGCGGCATCATGCACCAGCACCCAGTCATCCTCGGCCAGAACGTTGGCAACGGTCGCCAGACCGTTGGCAACACTCTCGGCACGGGTTGAACCACCGCAGAAAACGGCTTCCAGTTTGGTACCCAGGCTCGTCCAGTCATACGCCCCCCACCACTCGTCGCCTGGCGACAGAACCACCCAGACGCGGTCAATCCGCTGACAACGGCAGAGGGCAGCGAGCGCGTGATGGATCAACGGCCGCCCGGCAATCTCAAGATACTGTTTGGGCACTGCAGACCCGAAGCGCGCCCCGTTACCGGCGGCAGGAACAATGGCGTAATGACTTGGCATCGCGGCATTCTAGCGGAAACTCAACTCATGCGGCCGGCAAGCTTGCCGTTGGACCATCAGACAATGCGGCGGGTAGCATCCACTCTCATGAACGACGTCGCCCGCTGCCTCTACCTTGTTTGCTACGACATTGCCAACCCCCGGCGGTTGCGGCAAGTACACAAGTTTCTGCTCGGCTACAAGGTGGGCGGGCAACTCAACTTCATCATCGAACGCCGCGACGCTGACCTCCTGCACCGCTACCCGCTGGTCACCTGCGAGCGCCAACTGGCCGGGCTGATCACGCGCATCGACGCGCAGGAAAACATCGCCGCCCTGCGCGGACTGGAAGGCGCGGCCGCCGCAATCTACTTTGAAGCCCTGACGGAAATCGTTCCCGAATCGCTGCATTTCAACAACCGCAATCGCCGCCCACCGAAAGACCCGGTCAACACGCTGCTCTCCCTGACCTACACCCTGCTCCATGCCGAAGCCGTGCTGGCCTGCGACCTATTTTCGCTGCTATTTTCCGCTGATTTTCCGGTCTGCCGCTATTTTCCGGTCAACTCGCGCTGATAGCGCTGCCAGTTCTGCACATAGCGTTCCGCGCTGCCGGGCAGGCCAGCGACCTCTTCATCGGTCAATTCGCGGATGACCTTGCCTGGCGAGCCGACGATGAGCACGCGATCCGGGAAAACCTTGCCTTCGGGAATCAGCGTGTTGGCGCCGACCAGCGAATTCTTCCCGATCACCGAACGGTTGAGCAGGATCGAGCCGATGCCGATCAGTGAGCCTTCGCCAATCGTGCAGCCGTGCAGCATCACCATGTGGCCGACCGTGACATCGCGGCCAATGATCAACTGGATTCCCTTGTCGGTGTGCAGCACCGAACCGTCCTGGATGTTGGTGTTCTCGCCAATGCTGATCAGGTCGGAGTCGCCACGCACGGTGACGTTCCACCACAGTTTTGTGGGTGCGCAAATCCCTTTCTTTGCGCACGCGGAACGCCCTCGCGCATCGACGACCTTGCTCCGCCTGATGGTGCGCACCCCCAAGAGTACTTCTTCAGGCTGGCGATGCCATCCTTCAGGGCGCACCCCAAGAGTACTTCTTCAGGCTGGCGATGCCATCCTTCAGGGCGCACCCCAAGAGTACTTCTTCAGGCTGGCGATGCCATCCTTCAGGGCGCAACGCAACGCGTTTCACACCCAACCAAACCGCAAGCCTGGAAGCCAATATTCATGCGCTTCTCCAGCATGATCCGTGGGAAACAGGGTAAATTTGTTCTAACCATCCGCCGTCATACCGGCGAAGGCCGGTATCCAGATTCGTCCATCTGATCAAGATGTTAAAAGACCTGTTTGATAAACGAACTGGCTCTGCATTTCCTTCGGTCAGATTCCGGGTCAAGCCCGGAATGACGTTAAATTAATGGGTTAGCGGTAGAATAAATTTACCCTGCCGTGGGAAATACAGGCAATACCATTTTGTCAGTAGCATGATAATATCCGTGCGATGATCAGGGATAAAAAAATGGCCTATTCCAAGCACAGCACAGCACAGCATCATGAAATACACGCCGCTTGTCGTTGCGCTGCTGGCCAGTTTCCCGGCCTTGACACCCCAGCTTGCTCTCGCTGCTGAAACCGCCCCGGCGCCAGCCAGCGCGCCCGCCGCCACGCCTGAACAGAACGTGCTGCCCGATCTCGGCACTCCCGCCCCCACCCAGCAAGGCAACACCAGCGTCCGCCCCGGCCCCGGCGGCATCGCCTTCGAAAGCACGTTCGACCAGCAGAAAGTCCTGGTCACACCCGAATACAGCGACCAGACCGGCCTCAGCCCGGTAGGGTGCGCAAATTCTTTTCTTTGCGCACGCGGAATCCCCCGCGTGTATCGACGGCCTTCTCTACCCCTATCGGAACGAATTACAAACCACCTCAAAACGCTGTTTGCTCTTTTTGTGCGGCATGACCATAATGACCGATATGGTTAACGCGAAGGAGTTTCAATGATTACCCAAACGAGTGCAGTTACGTTCCGGCAAAATCTGGGCGAGATGCTGAATCAGGTGCAATACCGTCACGATAGCGTCGTCATCAACAAGGATGGCAAGCCAGTCGCTGCACTGGTTGACGCCCGCCTGTTTGAGCGTATTCGTCGCATGCAAGGGCGTTTCGATGCACTTTGCCAGCGCATCGAGGCAGGTTTTTCTGACGTCTCCGAAGCGGATGGTATGGCCGAAATCGAGGCGGCTATCACAGAGGATCGTGCTCTACGTCGTAGCCAAGTATCGCGCTGATCGTGGCGAACACACTTAGGGTGGTGCTCGATACCAACGTGCTGCTATCGGGCATCGCTTTTCCCGGCAGCGTGCCTGGGAAAATCATGGCGGCATGGCGTTACGGTTCGGTAGACGTGCTGCTATCCACCTTCATAATTGAAGAATTGCGGCGCGTATTGCCACGGCTTGCGAATCGGCACGGTCTATCTGCCGCTGAAATTGATGACTTGGTGGACATTCTTGCCATCCAGGCGGAAGTGATTGAGCCTCTACCCGCCAATGAACCCGAACTGCGTGATGTAAATGATCTCCCGGTACTGGGTACGCTGCTGGCCGGCATCAAGGCTGCCGATGTTGATTACCTCATCACTGGTGATAAGGATTTGCTGGTGCTGGCTGAGCGTTTTCCAATTATTACGCCAGCGGTTTTCTGGGAACGCCACGGCGGGCCATGAGTTACCAGCCAAACTGTGGACTTCCAAGCCCGGTAGGGTGCGCAAAATCTCTTCTTTGCGCACGCGGAATTCCCCTCGCTTGATCCGCTTGGTGGTGCGCAACGCTTCGCGTTTCACACCCTATCAACAATAGGGCACCAAAAAAACAATAGGGGACAGACCACGGTTTTCTGATAGTCTGGCGCTTGATCATTCCTCCGGAGTCGCCCATGCCTCGCCGCGCCCGTCTCACCCTCCCCAACGTGCCGATGCACATCATCCAGCGCGGCAATAACCGGCAAGCCTGCTTTTTTGCCGACGAAGATTTCCTCTTTTATCTTGACTGGCTCAAGGACTATGCCGGCAAGACCGGCTGCCGGATTCACGCTTACGTGCTGATGACCAATCATGTGCATCTGCTGGTTTCGTCCCGGTCGACTGACGGCGCGGGCGCTCTGATGAAGGCTTTGGGGCAGCGTTATGTGCAATATGCAAATCGAACCTATCGGCGAACCGGTTCGCTGTGGGAAGGCCGTTTCCGCTCCTGCCTGACGCAGGATGAGCATTACCTGCTCGCCTGCCAGCGCTATATCGAACTTAATCCCGTGCGCGCCGGCATGGTCGGGCATCCGGCCGAATACCGGTGGTCAAGCTATCGCGCCAACGCTCAGGGCGAAGCTGATTCGCTGGTCGTCCCGCACGCGCTGTATCAGGCCTTGGGCCCTGACCCGTCATCGCGACTGGCCGCTTATCGTGAGCTTTTCCGTTACGAGCTGGAGCCGGGTCTGGTCGATGCTATCCGACAGGCGACCAACGGAAATTTTGCCTTGGGCGATGCGCGCTTCGGGGAGCAGATTGCCCTTGCCTTGGGCAAACGGGCTTTGCCAGGCAAATCAGGACGACCGCGTAAACCATCCGAACCGGTTTCAAATGATCTGTTTTAGAAGAGGAACCGTGGTGCCCCCCTGTTTCCGTGCCCTTGAAATGCAATGTATCTTTTTTGATCTATAATAATCACATGAACGGAAAACAAGTCATCGCAAAACTAAAATCCGCCGGATGGCAGGTGCTTCGTGTTGAAGGAAGCCATCACCAACTCGGCAAAGACGGTCCGCGAACATCGGTTCCTGTGCATGGAACCAAAGATTTGAAGCCTGGAACAATTGCAGGGATACAGTGCCAAACAGGAGTAATGCTGAAATGAACCTTCTCTACCCCGCAACATTTGAGCCTCAGCCGGATGGCGGATTCACTGTGCTATTCCCGGACCTGCCGGAAGCCATCACCGAGGGTGATACATTCGACGAAGCAATGATGCACGCGCAAGAGGTGTTAAGCCTTTCCCTGCGTGGCCGGATTGAGGACGAATCCATGGTTCCCAGACCAAGCAATGAACGTGGGGAACATATCCACCTCGTAGCGCCTGATACCAAATCGCAGTCAGCGGCGCTTCTACGGCTTGCCCGTGGAGATCGTCCAATGTCCGAGATTGCACGAGCCCTTGATACCTCATGGGCGTCGGCACAGCGGCTGGAAGACCCTAACCACTGGCCCAGCTTGAAACAGCTTGACCGTGCAGCGCGCGTGCTTGGCAAGCGGCTGGTTCTTTCGCTTGAGTAGGTTCTCAGCGGTTACTCCGGGAGAGTCCCAGGTTTTCTGATGCTCTGCCGCTTTATCATTCCCCCTGAGTCGCCCATGCCTCGCGCCCTCCCCCAGCGAGCCGTGTCTTATCACCCAGAACAAGAGGAAACCGTGGTCTGTTCCCGGTTTTCCTGCGCCCGGTTTTCCTGCGCAGACCTCATGAATAGGCGGTCTACAAGCCATGCGCCTGAAGAGTGCCGTATTTATTGGCTCTTCAGCCCGTATCGTTGTAGAAGGCCTATTGACGCGGCTTCGAGCCTTTCAGGACGAATCAGACCTGGATCAGCTCGCGCTGATAGCGCTGCCAGTTCTGCACATAACGTTCCGCGCTGCCGGGCAGGCCAGCGACTTCTTCATCGGTCAGTTCGCGGATGACCTTGCCCGGCGAGCCGACGATCAGTACGCGGTCCGGGAAAATCTTGCCTTCGGGAATCAGCGTGTTGGCGCCGACCAGCGAATTCTTCCCGATCACCGAACGGTTGAGCAGGATCGAGCCGATGCCGATCAGTGAGCCTTCGCCAATCGTGCAGCCGTGCAGCATCACCATGTGGCCGACCGTGACATCGCGGCCAATGATCAACTGGATTCCCTTGTCGGTGTGCAGCACCGAACCGTCCTGGATGTTGGTGTTCTCGCCGATGCTGATCAGATCGGTGTCGCCGCGCACGGTGACGTTCCACCAGAGCGAGACGTTCCTGGCCAGATGAACCTGGCCGATGACCGTCGCGTTGGGGGCGATCCAGCTTTGCGGGTCGATTTGCGGGGTGTGTGTTCCCAAGGTGTAGACGGGCATTTTGATTCCTTGATTATTGATAACGCAGCGCTTCGATCGGGTCGAGCGCCGCCGCCTTGCGTGCGGGATAAAAACCAAAGAATACGCCAACGCCTGCCGCGACGGCAAAGGCCACCAGTACAGAGCCGCCTGAAATGACGATCACCATGTCGGTGATGGCGTTGGTCAGCAGGGCACCGCCGATGCCGAGAACCAGGCCGATCAGGCAGCCGGCGATGGAGATCATGATGGCTTCGAGCAGGAACTGGGTCAGGATGTCCTTCTGGCGGGCGCCGATGGCCATGCGGATGCCGATTTCACGCGTTCGTTCGGTGACCGAAACGAGCATGATGTTCATGATGCCGATGCCGCCAACGAGCAGCGATACCGAGGCGATGGCGCCGAGCAGCAACGACATGACGCGGGTGGTTTCGGCGGCGGAATCAGCCGCTGCCGCGAGATTGCGGATGTAGAAGTCGTTATCCGCATCTTCCCGAATGCGGTGGCGCTGGCGGAGCAGCGCGGTGACCGACTTTTCGACGGCGGGCATGGTTTCAGCCGAACTGGCCTGCAACATGATGACCCGTACCGAGCCGGCAAAAGGTACGCCGAAGACCTTGCGCTGCGCGGTGGTGAGCGGAATGATCACGGTGTCGTCCTGGTCGCGACCGTCGAGGTTCTGCCCCTTGGCACTGAGCGTGCCGATGATGACGAAAGGCGTCTGGCGAATGCGGATCGTCTTGCCGAGCGGGTCTTCCTTGTCAAAGAGGTTATCGGCAGCGGTCTTGCCGATCAGCGCCACGCGTGTCGCTGAGCGCACGTCGGAATCGCCGAAGGCGTAACCGCTGGTCAGCGTCCAGGAACGGGCGTCGAGGTAGGACGGCGTGGTGCCAACAATCGTCGAACTCCAGTTTTTGGCGCCATAGACGAGTTGTTGCGTTCCCTGATGGATCGGGGCGACATTGAGGACGTCGTCCAGTTCGGAAATCGCGTCGGCATCGGCGACATTGAGCGTCGGGCCGAAACCGCTGCCGGTACGCACGCCGGCGGAACTGGTCGAGCCGGAAATCAGGATGTACAGGTTGCTGCCCATGGTGCTGATGGTCTGCGCCACGGCGTACTGCGCGCCCTGCCCGATGGCCATCATGAGCACCACCGAGCCGACGCCGATGACCATGCCGAGCATGGTCAGCGCGGTACGCATGCGGTTCGAGCCCATGGCGTGCCAGGCCTCTCCGAACATGGCTCTCAGCATGGTTGGACCGCGCTGGCTGGCGTCGCGATGTCGCTGACGATGTAACCGTCGAGAAAGCGCACCTGGCGTTTGGCGTGGGCGGCAATGTCGGTTTCGTGGGTGACCAGGACGATGGTGATGCCTTCCGCGTTGAGTTGCTCGAAGAGCGCCATGATTTCTTCGCTGGTGTGGCTGTCGAGGTTACCGGTCGGCTCGTCGGCGAGAATCAGGCGCGGCGAATTGATCAGCGCACGGGCAATCGCCACGCGCTGTTGCTGGCCGCCGGAGATACGCGCGGGCAGGGATTTGGCGTAGCTATCAAGGCCGACCTTACCCAGCATCTGGCGTGCCTTCTCGCGCCGTGCTTCACGGACGACGCCCGAATAAACCAGCGGCAGGGCGACGTTGTCTTCCAGACTCATGCGCGGCAGCAGGTTGAAGCCCTGAAAAACGAAGCCGATGGTGCGGTTGCGCAGGATCGCCAGTTCGTCGCTGGGCATGTGCGCGACATTGCGCTCGACCAGGAAGTAATCACCGGTGGTCGGCGTGTCGAGGCAGCCGAGCAGGTTCATGAAGGTCGATTTGCCGGAACCTGACGGCCCCATGATGGCGACGAATTCGCCACGCTCGATCGTCAGGTCGACGCCCTTGAGCGCCGGGAATAGCCCGGCAGCGGTGACGTAGGACTTGCCGAGCCCGCTAGCGCGGATAACCGCTTCGGCCATCAGAACAGCCTCATGCCGACGCTGCTGGGCTTGCCGCTGGCGTTGGCGACGTTCTCGCCGACAACGACCTTGTCGCCCGGTTTCAGATCACCGCCGACGACTTCGGTAGTGCGGTTGTCGGTGATGCCGAGCTGAATGGTGACCGGTTTGAGTTCGTTGCCGTCGATAACGTAAACCGTGCCGCTGCTGGTGTCGCGTTTCTTGCCCTTGCCCTCGCCGGGACGTTTTTGCTCGCCACCGGCGGGGGCACCGCTCTGGGCCGGTTTGTCGGCGGTTTTGGTATCGGCTTCCGCAGGTTTGAAGCGCAACGCGGCGTTGGGGACCATCAGGATGTCGTCGCGCTTGGCGACGCCGATGCTGACGTAGGCGGTCATTCCGGGCAGGAGAATCTGCTCGGAATTTTCCAGCGAGACGCGCACGTTGTAGGTGACGACGTTCTGCAGCGTCGTCGGGTTCAGGCGAATCTGCTGCACTTCGCCGGAAAAGGTTCGGTTCGGGAAGGCATCGACGGTGAAACGGACCTTCTGCCCCGTTTTGATCTTGCCGATGTCGGCTTCGGCGAAGCTCGAATCGATGCGCATTTCGGAGAGATCCTGCGCGATCTTGATCAACGTCGGTGTTTGCAGGCTGGCGGCTACGGTCTGTCCGAGATCGACCACCCGGTCGACGACGATCCCGGAAACCGGAGAACGAATGGTGGTGTAGTTGAGATTGACCTGATCCTTGTCGGCGGCGGCCCTGGCCTGCGCCAACTGGGCTTCGGCCGAACGCCGTGTCTGGACTGCCTGCTCCAGTTCCTGGCGCGAAACGTACTCCTGCTCGAACAGCGTTTTCATGCGCGCTTCGCTGGCGCGTGCCAGATCCAGCGTGGCGGCGATGTTGCCGATGTTGGCCGCCGATTGGCGAGCCTGGGCGGCCAGCAGCGAACGGTCGAGTTCAAGCAGCGGCTGGCCTTTCACCACCTTGTCGTTGAAGTCGACATAAAGCCTGGTGACGGTGCCGGAAACCTGCGTGCCGACATTCACCAGAACGACCGGATTGAGCGTGCCGTTGGCCGAAACGGTTTGCGTCAGATCGCCCTTCTCGATGGCTTGCAGCTTGTAGCGCTGTTCGGGTGATTGCGCCACGCTACTGCGATACCAGTAGAAGCCGCCGCCAGCAAGGGTGACGGCGACGAGAGCAATGAGGGATTTCTTGATGATCGGTTTCATGGGGTTTTGGCACCTGCGTTTGTTCCGGCATATATTTCTGACTCAGAGGCTGCGAAAATATCAAGAATCCATGGCCCGAGGCCAGGCTACGCGCCCGGAGAGGCGCAGAGCCGCAGAGAAAACGCAGAGGAACCCCAATTGTTTTTAAAGATTTTCTCTGCGAAACCTCTGCGCCTTTGCGCCTCTGCGGTGGGTGTTTAGGCATTTTTTCACATCCTCTCAGGGTTAAGCAGGCTGCTGTCGAGTACGCCAACCGCTTTGGCCAGCGTTGCCCGCGAGACGTGCCAGTCGAGCAGCGCCTGAATGCGTTGCAGACGTGCGGCAGCCAGCGCGCTCTGGGCGTTAAGTACGTCGAGAATGCTGCCGACGCCGGCCTTGTAGCGGCCGAGCGCGACACGTTCCGATTGCTCGGCGCTGGCCAGCAGATCGGCCGTTGTCTTGATCGTCTGGGTGGCCGTGGCAAGGCTCTGGTAGGCGCTCCAGACATCGAGCGCGACCTGCAGGCGGATGTTTTCGCGCTGGGCGCTGACCGCTTCGGCGTTGGCTTGCGCCGAGCGCACTTTGTAGGTGGTGTTGAAGCCGGAAAAAATCGGCAGGGTCAGGGTCAGGCCGACTGAACTGCTGTTGCTGGTTATGTTGCCGGTATCCACCCAGGTCGGCCCGGCGCCCACGGAGAGGGTTGGCAGGCCAGTAGCGCGGGTGTAATCGACGTTCGACTGGGCGGCCTTGACCTGCGCTTCGGCGGCCTTGAGGTCGGGGCGGCGCTGCCGGGCTTCAATGATCAGCGCTTCGATGTCGCGTTCAAACGCGGCCTCCGGCGTGACTTGGGGAATGTTGGCCAGCTTCAGCGGCTGGTTGGCGTCGAGTCCCATCACGTTGGCCAGCGTGCCGTAGGCGATCTTGACGATGCCCTCGGCCTTGATGCGGGTGAGCGTCGCCTGCGACCAGGCGGTTTGTGCCTGCAGCCGGTCGGCCGGTGTGCCGGTGCCAACCTTGTAGCGCACTTCGGCGGCAGAGAGGCTTTCACGGCTGGCTTTTTCCGATTCCAGCGCGGCGATGACGGCGGCACGCGCCGCCTGCGTGTTGTAGTAGGACTGCAGCGCAGAAAGGAAAACGCTTTGTACCGTTGAGTCGAGCGTCGACGAGGCGGCGCTCAAAAGCTGCCTGGCCCCTTCAAGGTTGGCCGAGCGAGCACCAAAGTCATAGAGAAGCCAGGACAGGGTGAGTGAGGCGCTGCGCTGATTGAGGTTTGCCCCATTGGCGCTTACCCGTTTGGTGATGACGTTGCCGTCGAGGCCGGGCAGATAATCGGATTGCGCCACGCCGACCTGCGCCGCCTGCACGCGGGCGTAGGCCCAGGCTTCATGGGTTCTCGGGTTCTGGCACAGCGCCAGATCGACGACTTCAAGCACGCCGTAGGTCGCATTCTCCGCAAGCGCCTTGCACGGAGCGTAGGCACTCTCTGTCATCGGGGAGAGCAGGGGGCGCGGCGGCGTGATCGCCTCGGTGTCGAAAGGATCAGACACTCCAAAGGCCATCGCCTCGGGTGCGAGTGTGGTGGCGAGGGTTGCCAGCAGTAACAATAAGGAACGTGGATGCATGGCCTGTCTATTGAATCGGATCGGTGGCTGGAATGAATTTTCCGCTAGTATAACGGCCTTCATTCTTTCTCCCGTTACGCCACCCCGTCGAGCTGTTAGCAAATGTTACCGGCCGCAGCGGCGTTACATGCAGGATTCAAAGCAGACTCCAATGGCTCAAAAAGCAACGATTTTCAAGGTTGATCTCTCGCTTGCCGATATGGATCGCAACGTTTTCGAGAACTATTCGCTGACGCTCGCCCGCCATCCATCCGAAAACGACGCGCGCATGATGGTTCGTCTGCTGGCCTTCATGCTCTATGCGGACAATGCGCTGGCCTTCGGCAAAGGCATGTCGTCGGACGATGAGCCCGACCTCTGGCGCAAGGATCTGACGGGGGTCATCGACCTCTGGATTGTCGTCGGGCAACTCGACGAGCGCTGGCTGCGCAAGGCTTCCGGCCGGGCCGGACGCGTGGTGGTGTTTACCTACGGCGGTCGCGTGGCGGAAATGTGGTGGGAGCAGAACCGCGCGACAATGGAAAAACTGCCGAATCTGACCGTCTTCAGGCTCTCGCCGGAAAGCACGCAGGCACTGGCAGCGCTGGCCAACCGCGCGATGAGCCTGCAGTGTATGACCCAGGACGGCGAGATGCTGATTACCGGCGAGGGGGAGTCGGTTCGTATCGAGCCCCTGCTTGTTTTCGGGACGCCCTGAACCAGTCAATCCGGGGATTTTCTCGCCCCCCTCCCCTGCTGACCAATTGCCTCATATTTCGTCAGATTTTCGCTTTGCTGGCTGGCTTGATTTAAGCAAGACCCACAGCGCGCCGTTTCCGCCGTCGCAAGGTGGGGCATGGCAGAAGGCCAGGACATCCTTGCGCCGGGCGAGCCAGTTCTTGACCAGTTGCCGCAGGATGCCTTCGCGGCCGGGTGAGCCGTGACCACGGCCGTGCACGATGCGAATGCAGCGTTTGCCGGCGTTGGTCGATTCTGCCAGGAAGAGTGCAACCTCCTCATGCGCCTGGTGCCGGTTCAGGCCGTGCAGGTCAATGTGCCTCTGAATCGACCAGCGACCGCGTCGCAGATCACGCAGTACGCTGCGCGGCAGTCCGGTGCGCAGGAAGGAGTCGGCGTCGCCGATGGTCAGCAGGTCGTCGATTTCCATCGGACCATGCAGGGATTCGACAATGGCCGCTGCTTCATCGAGTTCGCGCTGGCGTGGGCGTGGGCTGGGCTTCGGCAGATCAAAGGTGATGCGGTCAGCCTTGCGCAGTGGTGTTGCGCCGTCAACCGCTGCATGAAAGGCCGCGAGATCGTCCGGGTCTGGCTGATCTCGCGCAACTTTCATGTTAATCAGCTATCGAGACTGTCAAGATAGCGCTCGGCATCGAGCGCTGCCATGCAGCCGGTGCCGGCCGAGGTGCAGGCTTGGCGATAGATGTGGTCCTGCACGTCGCCGGCAGCAAACACGCCAGGGATCGACGTTGCCGTCGCGTTACCCTTGCGGCCGCACTCGGTGACGATATAGCCGCCTTCCATTTCCAGTTGACCGACAAAGAGATCGGTGTTCGGCTTGTGGCCGATGGCGATGAAAACGCCCATCAGCGGAATATCTTCCGTGGTACCTGTTTTCACGTCCTTGATGCGCATGCCGGTGACACCGCTCTTGTCACCAAGTATTTCATCGAGTGTCGAGTTCCACTTGATCGTGACCTTGCCGGCTTTTTCCTTTTCGAACAGCTTGTCCTGCAGGATTTTCTCGCCGCGCAACTTGTCACGGCGATGTACGACAGTAACGTGGCTGGCGATATTGGCCAGATAGAGCGCTTCTTCAACCGCCGTATTGCCGCCGCCGATTACGGCCACTGACTGGTTGCGGTAGAAGAAACCGTCACACGTAGCACAGGCGGAAACGCCACGGCCGGAAAACGCTTCTTCCGAAGGCAGGCCGAGATACTGTGCCGAGGCGCCGGTACAAATGATCAGCGCGTCGCAGGTGTAGGTTCCACTATCGCCGATCAGCGTGAAAGGCTTTTCGCCCAGTTTGGCGGTATGAATGTGGTCGAAAATGATCTCGGTTTCAAAGCGCCTGGCATGCTCTTCAAAGCGCTGCATCAATTCCGGCCCCTGTACGCCCTGGGCATCGGCGGGCCAGTTGTCCACTTCGGTGGTGGTCATCAACTGGCCGCCTTGGGCTATACCGGTAATCAGCACCGGTTTGAGATTGGCGCGGGCGGCGTAAACGGCTGCTGTGTAGCCGGCTGGGCCGGAACCAAGGATCAGCAGGGGGCAATGGCGTGGCGATTGGGTCATTTGTCTTTCCTCCAGGGCAAAATTATGCAGAAATTATAACCGGCAATCTACGGCCCGTTCTGTGCTGAATTGGTGACGAAACCACGAAACATCTTATAATCTTTTTGTAACTCTTTGAAATAATTGCCCGAACGTAAGAGAGACCAATGCTAGCGAAACAGCATCAGGCTGGCGGGAAATCATGCCTGTCATTGTTGCAGACTATTCCCCTGTTTGCAGGACTGCCAGAAGTGCAACTCGATCAAATAGCGCGCATGGCGGTTAGCCGCAAGGTGGCGCGAAACTCGACGATCGTCTTCGTGGGTGATAGTACCGACTCGCTTTTCGTCATTGTCAGCGGCAGCGCGAAAGTGCTGAATCGGGATGCTGAAGGAAACGAAGTGATTCTGACTTTACTCGCTGCAGGTGAATGCTTTGGCTAGATGGGGTTGATTGACGGTTCTCCGCGCTCGGCTGACGTTGTCTCCAGCGAAAGCTGTGAATTGCTGGTAATTGCCAAAACGGATCTGATGAAAGCCTTGTCCGAAAACTTCGATCTCTGCATGAATATCATGAAGAGCCTGGTGCTGCGTTTGCGCGAAGCCAACAGAAAGATCGAGAGTCTGGCGCTGATGGACGTTTATGGGCGCGTCGCCAAGCTGCTCCTCGATTTTTCGGTCGAGGAAAACGGCTTGCGCGTGATTCGGCGCAAGGTGACCAAGCAGGATATGGCCAAGATGGTCGGAGCGTCGCGCGAGATGGTCAGTCGCGTGATGAAGGATCTGGAGCGTAGCGGCTATATTCGCGTTGAAGAGGGACTTATTGTCCTCACCGAGGATTGAACCTGGGCTGAACCTCTCCGGTTGTTGCCGGCAGCCGGCTATAATGCCATTTTGTTCGGCTTCTACCGATATTGATGGCTTCGTTGCAAAAAACCAATGGCAGGATTGATCGCGCTTCCGAAGCGCCCAGCCCGTTGCCGGAAAAAATCGCGGTCGTACTGCAGGAATCGCGCTGGCTGGCGCTGATCGTTCTGGCCGCATTTCTTGGGCTGGCGCTGTGGGGCTACCAGCGCGGCGATCCCGGCTGGTCGCACGCCGTGCAATCCGCGACCCTGCACAACCCGGCCGGTCGTGGCGGTGCCTGGCTGGCCGATTTGCTGCTTTATGTTTTCGGCCTTTCAGCCTGGTGGTGGATCGCATTGCTGATCGCTCTCGTCTGGTGGGGTTACCGGCGGCTTGACGGGTTGCGCACGGCTGATCGGCGCCCTTTCTATATTGCACTGGCCGGATTCATTGTTTTGATCGTGTCCAGTAGCGGGCTGGAAGCTCTGCGCTTTTACACTCTCAAGGCCCACTTGCCGCTGGCTCCAGGCGGAATGCTGGGGATCGAAATCGGTAACGCCTCGGTGCGTTTTCTCGGTTATACCGGTGCGACGCTGACCCTGCTTGCCGCCCTGGTGCTTGGCTGGAGCATTTTTTCGGGAATGTCGTGGCTTTCTGCGGCAGAACGTTTTGGCGCTTTGCTGGAAGCGGCTTACGGCGCGGCGCGTGATCTGATTGATCGCTGGCAGGACAGGCGCATCGGACGTGAGGTGGCACGTGAGCGCGAAGCGGTGGTTGAGGTCGAGAAAAAGCGAGTGGAAACCCAGGAGCCGATTTTTATTGAAAAGCCCCCGCCTGCGGCACCAATGCCGGTAAAAGTCGAAAAACGAATCGACCGCGAGCGGCAGGTGCCACTGTTCCCCGAGGCGGTCACGGGCGGCATGCTGCCACCGTTGCATTTGCTCGAACCGGCCGCGATTCATACGGATAGTGTCAGCTCCGAAAGCCTTGAATATACCTCGCGCCTGATCGAGCGCAAGCTCGCCGACTTTGGCGTTCTGGCCAAGGTGCTGGCGGCTTATCCGGGCCCGGTGATCACGCGTTTCGAAATTGAGCCGGCCGTCGGCGTCAAAGGCGCGCAGATCGTCAACCTGGCCAAGGATATGGCGCGTGCGCTGTCGATGGTTTCGATCCGTGTGGTCGAGACGGTGCCCGGGAAATCATGCATGGCGCTGGAACTTCCGAACGCCAAGCGGCAGATCGTACGGCTATCCGAAATCATTTCAAGCAGCGCCTATCACGACATGAGCTCGCCGTTGGCGATGACGCTGGGCAAGGATATTGGCGGTCATCCGGTGGTCGTCGATCTGGCCAAGATGCCGCACCTGCTGGTCGCCGGTACGACTGGGTCGGGCAAATCGGTCGGTATCAACGCGATGATTCTGTCGCTGCTCTACAAGTCAGAGCCGGACAAGGTGCGTCTGATTCTCGTCGACCCGAAAATGCTTGAACTGTCGATCTACGAAGGCATTCCGCATCTGCTGGCGCCGGTGGTTGTCGATATGAAACACGCCGCCAACGCGCTCAACTGGTGCGTTGCCGAAATGGAAAAACGTTACAAACTGATGTCGGCCATGGGCGTTCGTAATATCGCCGGACTCAACCACCGCATCAAGGATGGAGAGAAGGCCGGAAAGAAAATTCCGAATCCATTTTCACTGACACCGGAAGCGCCCGAACCGCTGGTTTCCATGCCGCATATTGTCGTTGTTATCGACGAACTGGCCGATCTGATGATGGTTGCCGGCAAGAAGGTAGAACAGTTGATTGCGCGGCTTGCCCAGAAAGCACGTGCGGCGGGTATCCACCTGATTCTGGCCACGCAGCGACCGTCGGTCGATGTCATTACCGGCCTGATCAAGGCCAACATACCGACGCGCATGTCCTTCCAGGTATCGTCGAAGATCGATTCGCGCACCATCCTTGACCAGATGGGTGCCGAGGCGTTGCTCGGTCAGGGCGATATGCTCTATCTGGCACCGGGAACCGGTTACCCGACGCGCGTCCATGGCGCTTTTGTCGCCGACGAGGAAGTACATCACGTCGTCGATTACCTGAAGAGCGCTGGTGCGCCTGACTACGTTGAAGGCGTGTTGACTGGAGGCGGCCTCGATGACGATGAAGAAGGCGGCAATGGGGATGGCGAGGGAAATGGCGGTGATGCCGAGTCTGATCCGCTATACGATCAGGCCGTCGAGATCGTGCTCAAGAACCGTCGCGCTTCGATCTCGCTGGTTCAACGTCATCTGCGCATCGGCTACAACCGCTCGGCACGCCTGATCGAAGCCATGGAGAAAGCCGGGCTGGTGTCGGCCATGGATGGACGCGGTGGCCGTGAAGTCATTGCACGCAAGGAAGAAAATTGATGCGAAGTTTCGTTTTTGCAGTAGCTTGTCTGGCCGCTGTTCAAGTGGCCCACGCCGGCGCCATCGACAAGTTGCACCGTTTTCTCGAAACGACGAAGACAGTACGTGCCGATTTTGCCCAGATTGTTGTCGCCAAGAACGGCAAAAGGCCGCAGCAGTCGGCCGGCGTGATGATGTTCTCGCGACCCGGAAAATTCCGCTGGCAGATCGAGAAACCCTACAGTCAATTGCTGGTTGGCGATGGCGACAAAGTCTGGATCTATGATGCCGATCTGCGCCAGGTGACGGTCAGGAAAATCGGTGCCGCACTTGGCAGTTCTCCAGTGGCGCTATTGGTTGGCGACAATACTTTGGAGAAAAATTTCACCCTGCGCGAGGTCGGCGAACGCGAAGGGCTGGAATGGCTGGAAGCGATTCCGAAATCGCCTGACAGCGGTTTTGAAAAGTTGCAGATGGGTTTTGCCGGGAACGATCTGAAGGCGATGGAACTGTTCGATAACTTTGGCCAGACCACTTCGCTTTTCTTTACCCATCTTGAACGTAATCCACAGATAGCCCCCGCGCTTTTCCGTTTTACACCGCCAGCCGGGGTCGATGTCATCGGTGAGTGATCTGTTCTCCCGATCGCATCCGGTGCCACTCGCGGAAGCGCTCCGCCCGGCAACGCTGGATGAAGTGATCGGCCAGCAGCATCTGCTCGGTGCCGGTAAGCCGCTGCGTTTGGCGTTTGAAGCACGCAAGCTGCACTCGCTGATCCTCTGGGGGCCGCCTGGCGTCGGAAAAACGACGCTCGCGCGCCTGATGGCGGATGCCTTCGACGCCGAGTTCATGGCGCTTTCGGCGGTATTTTCCGGGGTCAAGGATATCCGCGAGGCAGTTGCACGCGCCGAGGCGACACTGGCGCTGAATGGCCGACCGACCATTTTGTTCGTCGACGAAGTCCATCGCTTCAACAAAGCTCAGCAGGACGCCTTTCTGCCCTACGTCGAAAGCGGGTTGCTCACTTTGGTCGGCGCGACGACCGAGAATCCATCGTTCGAAGTGAACTCGGCGCTGCTTTCCCGCGCCTCGGTTTACGTCCTCAACCCCTTGTCCGACGACGAAATGGGGGTGCTGTTCGAACGCGCCTGCCGGCAAGCATTGCAAGGCTTGAGCTTTGATGACGATGCCCGCTCCCGCTTGATCGGCTTGGCCGATGGCGATGCGCGCCGTCTGATCAATTTATTGGAACAGACACGCACGGCGGCGGAAACTGCCAATCTTTCCTGCATCGACGGCGCTTTCATCGACAACACGCTGGCGCAGAACCTGCGTCGCTTCGACAAGGGCGGCGAGGCCTTCTACGACCAGATTTCGGCCTTGCACAAATCAGTGCGTGGCTCGAATCCCGATGCCGCGCTTTACTGGTTCTGCCGCATGCTCGACGGCGGCGCCGATCCGCGCTATCTGGCGCGACGCATCGTGCGCATGGCGTGGGAGGATATCGGTCTAGCCGACCCACGAGCGGCACAGATCGCCGGCGAAGCGGCGGTGACCTTCGAACGCCTTGGCTCGCCGGAGGGCGAACTGGCGCTAGCCGAAGCCGTACTCTATCTGGCGATGGCGGCCAAATCGAATGCCGCCTATGTCGCTTATAATGCGGCGCGTAGCTTTATTGCCAAAGATGGTTCACGCCCGGTGCCGTTGCACTTGCGTAATGCACCGACGCGACTGATGAAGGAGCTCGACTACGGCAAGGATTACCGCTACGCGCACGATGAAAGCGAAGGCTATGCGGCCGGTGAGCACTATTTCCCTGATGGGATGCCGCCAGTCGATTGGTACAAACCGGTTGCGCGTGGACTGGAAATAAAAATTGGCGACAAGCTTGCACACCTGCGTGATCTTGACCAGCGCGCTAAAAAATCCCAAGACTCAAAGGACTGAACATGCTTGATATTCAACTGCTGCGGAACAACATTGACGCTGTTTCTGAAAGACTGGCAACGCGAGGCTATACGCTCGACAGTGCCGCCTTCCAGAAACTCGAAGCCGAACGCAAGACGCTGCAGACGCGCACCCAGGATCTGCAGGCCCGCCGCAACAGTCTGTCCAAGCAGATTGGCATGCTCAAGGGCAAGGGCGAGGACGCTTCAGCCGTGATGACGGAAGTCTCTGCCCTTAAAGAGGAACTGGATGCAAATGAAATACGACTCGGCGAGCTGCTCAAGGAATTCGACGCCTTTGTGGCGCTGATACCCAATCTGCCGCAAGAGAGTGTGCCGGTCGGCAAGTCTGAAGCCGACAATGTCGAAACCCGGCGCTGGGGAACGCCGCGCAGCTATGATTTCAAGGTCAAGGATCACGTTGATCTGGGCGAGGAACTTGGGCTGCTTGATTTTGCGACCGCAGCCAAGATCGCCGGTGCCCGTTTCTCGTTGATGAAAGGGCCGCTTGCCAGGCTGCATCGTGCCATCACCCAGTTCATGCTGAATGTGCATAGCGAAGAGCATGGCTATACCGAAGTCTATGCCCCTTACCTCGTCAATGCCGCCAGCCTGTTCGGTACCGGCCAGTTGCCGAAATTCGAGGAAGATCTGTTCAAGATTCTGCGCCCTGATGCTGAACCGCTCTACCTGATCCCGACGGCCGAGGTGCCGGTCACCAATATCGTGCGCGATGTCATTCTTGCTCTGGATGAACTGCCACTCAAGTTGGTCTGCCACACGCCGTGCTTCCGCTCTGAAGCGGGTTCCTATGGCAAGGACACGCGCGGCATGATTCGCCAGCATCAGTTCGACAAAGTTGAACTGGTTCAGATTGTCACCGCCGAAAACTCCATTGCAGCGCACGAGGAATTGACAGGCCACGCCGAGAGGATTCTCGAAAAGCTTGAACTGCCCTACCGCCGTGTCGCCCTGTGCACCGGCGATATGGGCTTTTCATCAGCCAAAACTTATGATCTGGAAGTCTGGCTACCGGCGCAAAACACCTATCGCGAGATTTCCTCCTGCTCGAACTTTGAGTCCTTCCAAGCGCGGCGCATGCAGGCGCGCTGCCGCAATGAAAAGAACAAGACTGAACTGGTGCACACGCTCAACGGCTCAGGGCTTGCGGTCGGTCGTACGCTGGTAGCCATCATGGAGAATTATCAGAATGCCGACGGCAGCATTACCGTGCCGGCGGCCTTGCAGCCGTATCTTGGCGGGCTGGAGAAAATCACCGCGTAATTTGAAATTTTCGCTAGTCGTTAAAGAATTCGTTGCTGTATTGCAGCGGGTAGCTTTGGATGCCTGCTGAGGTTTCGGGAATTCTCTCCATTGGTCGGTAGGGCTGTTCGTGGCGATTGAGAATGTCGGTATAGACGCGGATGTTCTCAACCATGATCACCGCTTCACCGCCACGCCCCTTGCCGGATTTCAACCGGCTGTAATACTGCGCTTGTGACAACAGCGGCAGAACTTTCTTCATTGCAAACCAGGAATCCGGGTTGGATTTCTGCGTTTTCGCAATGTAGCGAGCAGCATTGAGATGGCCCATGCCAAGATTGTAGGCTGCGAGCGCCAGCCATAGCCGATCGGGTTCGCCAATGCTTGAGGGCAGCGCATCGCGTAGGTCGCTGACATACAGTGCTCCAGCGCGAATGCTTTGTGCCGGGTCGAGCCGGTTGCTTACGCCAAGATGGTCGGCAGTATCTCCGGTCAGCATCATCATGCCGCGCACCCCGGTGGGGCTGGTCGCCAGCGGTTCCCATTGGGATTCCTGGTAGGCCAGTGCGGCGAGTAGTCGCCAATCGATCCCCGTACGGGCCTGAGCCGCATGAAACAGCTTTCGATACTGGGGCAGAACGGAGTTCATGCGCTCGATAAAACGCAGGCTGTCGGCTTGCGTGAGCCGCTCCACATGCCCGAAATAACGATCTTTCAGGCGATCCATTTCGCCGCTTTTCTGCATGCGCTCAAGAAAAGCGTTGGCCTTGGTGATCAACTCCGCGTCAACGCCCGGTGAAAAAAGCCAAACAATCGGCAGCGCCGGCCCAATCTCCAACGACTCTTGCAACTCAGGGTAGAAATTGCTGCCAATATCAAATTCAGCGTTGTTTACCACGGCAGCCTCATAGCGCTGCGTTGCGACGCCCTCCATCAGGTCAAGTTCGCTAGGTTTGTGATTTACGGCAATGACGATATCCGGAACCTTCTCCTTGACTGCGCGTAGCACAGCCTCCTGCCGTGAACCGGCAACAACATTCACGGTTTTATGGGCCAATTGTTCGATCCCGGTCAATGGCAGTGAGGCTTCGTGCGTGATCAGAACATTATGACTCTGGAAGTAAGGGGTACTGCTCCGTATGCCGGAATCGTCGACCGGTGTTTGCCATGCCGCAGCCAGATGCGCCTCACCGTTCTTGAGCCGGATCAGAATGTCGGTGTCGCTGGCAGCAACGACGATCCTGCAATTCAGTCCCATTTCCTGCGCAAGCAAACGGGCAAGGTCGTAATCAAAGCCGCTCGCACCACTGATTCCATCAACCGAGTACGTGGCTGATCCCACCCTCGTCTGGATAACGAGTTCCCTGGTTTTTTCTGGCGGTTGCAGGATATTGTTGCCGCAACCTGCAATAAGTACAGCGAGAATAAGAACACGGTAAATTTGTTCTCTCCTCAAGATCAAGGCGATAGAGGGTGAGTCGGGGGTTTTTGTCATGCGCAGACAGCCTTGTCCAATAAGGTATGAGCCTGAACGAGGATCTGATTTTAATCACAACCTTATCTTACTTTACAATACCGCCTTTCCGCTTACTGGCATCTGATCATGATCCGCACCCGATTTGCCCCCTCCCCAACCGGTTTTCTGCACATCGGCGGCGCCCGCACCGCCCTCTTCTCTTGGGCCTACGCCCGTCACCACGGCGGAAAATTCATTCTGCGCGTTGAAGACACTGACCTCGCACGTTCAACGCCGGAAGCCGTGCAAGCGATCATCGACGGCATGAACTGGCTGGGCCTCACGCACGACGAAGGCCCTTTCTACCAGACGCAGCGCATGGATCGTTACAAAGTGGTGATCACTGAGATGCTCGCTACCGGAACTGCCTACCACTGCTTTACGACTCCTGAGGAACTCGACCGCATGCGTGAGGAGCAGCGCGCCAAAGGTCTCAAGCCGCGTTACGACGGTGCCTGGCGCCCGGAGCCTGGAAAGACGCTGCCGACGCCGCCTGCGGGCGCGCTGCCGGTGGTGCGCTTCAGAAATCCGGTGGCGGGCGTGGTGGCCTGGGATGACCTGGTTAAGGGCTACATCGAGATCGCCAACGCCGAACTCGATGATCTGGTCATTGCCCGCGCTGATGGCACGCCAACCTACAACTTCTGCGTAGTCGTTGACGACTGGGAGATGGGCATTACTCACGTCATCCGTGGCGACGACCATGTAAACAACACGCCGCGCCAGATCAATATCCTCAAGTCCCTGGGTGCAGAGGTGCCGCTTTATGCGCATCTCTCGATGATTCTCGGCGACGATGGGCAGAAGCTTTCCAAGCGCCACGGCGCGGTCAGCATCATGCAATACGACGATGAAGGCTATCTGCCTGAAGCTGTGCTCAACTATCTGGCCCGTCTCGGCTGGTCGCACGGCGACGAAGAGGTGTTCTCGATGCAACAGTTCTGCGCGTGGTTCGATCTCGACCACATCACGCCGTCGGCGGCACAATTCAATACCGAGAAGCTGAACTGGCTTAATGCGCACTACCTCAAGCTGTCCGACAACGCACGACTCGCGGCGTTGGTTCAGCCACGCCTCGAAGAGCGGGGTGTGACTATCACTGCGTCGCCTTCGCTTGAAGCGATCATCGGCATCTACAAGGAGCGCGTGAGCACTCTGAACGAACTTGCCGACGCCGCAGAGGTGTTCTACATCGACCTGCACCCGAAGGCAGAAATTCTGGCACAGCACCTCACTCCGGAAGCACTGCCAGCGCTGGCGGACTTTATCTCGGGCGTGAAGGATGTGACATGGGAAGCAGCGGCCATCGGGGCGCTGATCAAGGCGTGCATCGGCAAGCACGGACTCAAGATGCCCAAGTTGGCAATGCCCCTCCGTGTATTGCTTACCGGGCAGACGCAAACGCCGTCGGTTGATGCAGTTCTCGCCCTTTTCCCGCGCGAACTTGCGCTCAAACGCCTGGCAGTGGCTCCGGTCAACTGAGAGGTGTTGTATATACTCTGCGCGAAGAAAAAAAGCGCTTTACAAGACTTGGCAGCCTCCCTATAATGCGCCCTTCCTTCGACGGGGGTATAGCTCAGCTGGGAGAGCGCTTGCATGGCATGCAAGAGGTCCGCGGTTCGATCCCGCGTA
>NZ_JBMOJE010000038.1:0-39186 GCF_049316945.1 Propionivibrio sp.
ACCGCCTCCAAACCCTTGCGCCATCAGGGGGGCGCGGTTCGTGCGTCAGGGTTGAGCATTTATAGGCAGCATTTATAGGGAACCACGGTTTTCTTAAAGTCTGCAGCTTTGTCATTCCCCGGAGTCGCCCATGCCTCGCTGCACCCGTCCCCCCTCCCCCAACGTGCCGATGCTTATCATCCAGAGCAAGCGGAAACCGTGGTCTGTCCCGGGTTTTCCCATCAGGGGGGCGCGGTTCGTGCGTCAGGGTTGAGCATTTATAGGCAGCATTTATAGGGAACCACGGTTTTCTTAAAGTCTGCAGCTTTGTCATTCCCCGGAGTCGCCCATGCCTCGCTGCACCCGTCCCCCCTCCCCCAACGTGCCGATGCTTATCATCCAGAGCAAGCGGAAACCGTGGTCTGTCCCGGGTTTTCGCACTGAAACCCCGGTCAAGACCGAGTTCGGTTACCACGTCATCCTGCTCGAAGACAGCCGTCCGCTGAACGTGCCGCCGTTTGATGAAATCAAGCCACGCCTGCTCCAGCAAGCGCAATCGCAACAGATCAACAAGATGGTCGAAGCCCTGCGCGCCAAGGCCAAGATCGATTAAATCTCTGCGCACCACAAAAAAACGCCGGGACGGCTTAACCGTCCCGGCGTTTTTTTATCTACTTATACTTCAGTCCTGGCTTGCTTCACCCACTGGCGTGCGTTGCGGAACATGCGCACCCACGGAGAGTCTTCGCCCCAACCTGCCGGATACCACAAGAATTACGAGAGAACATCAGCGCAAATATTCCCTTGAAGGAATATTCTTTCAGAGCCATATTGGCCTTATGAATTTGTAATGCTGAGTACACGGATACGTTCGGCGAGTGGTGATGCAGCTTGGCCGAAGATGAGCGTGAGTCGCTAGATGCTTCAGTGCGCTTACTGGAAGATCGCGGTACACATTTGGGGTTCCCTCATAGCAGCGGAATCAACGGCTCAAAGCACAACCATATGCGCGAACTTCGCACCCAACATGATTTCGATCCTGGTTCAGAAAAACCGTGGTCTGTCCCTGGTTTTCCGGGTTTTTCGGATAGCGGGTTTCAAACAGCCATCAAGACATCGCCGCCATGTCACCACATGCGGTTTTGTAGGGTGTGAAACGCGAAGCGTTGCGCACCACCAAGCTAATCAAGCAGGTCGATGCACACGGGGGATTCCGCGTGCGCAAGGAAAAAAACTTGCGCACCCTACCGGGCTTCAGTTCTTGATCGTCTGGCGAGCCTATGGATTACGCGATTGTGCTCCAACTTCACCACCGCATACTCGCAACTGAACAACGGCGAAGTGATAGGTGGCATCAAAATGAAAATTCCCCACCCTCTACCTTGAATGCAACTCGTCTCCTGGTTCAGGTGTATTACTCGATGACGGCGAGGTTAATTCCCCGATGGAGAATCGTGGATAAACTGATGTAACCTTAATGTCTCCGATCACCTTCTTCTCTATACCTAAAATTTCTCCGCCACTAGTAGTAATAGGCTTCCGTAAAGCTTTATAAGCAGAAAAACTGTTGCCAATGGCAATTGCTTGTTCTGCTCCAGCATCAAAATAAATAGACTTGCCTTCTACCTTGAGAACACGTGCTGAAAAAGGCAGGCAACTCGTAGTTGCTTCCGCCCACCTTGCGATTTGAGTTAGCAGTTTGCTATGGGCACGCCCCAAATCAGTTGCGTAGTGTGCAGTACTTCCAAAAGAAATTGAACTCGGTGGGACAACCCCGCCAGAAGCTGTTTCATGAAATTGCATTCTTGCAACACAAGATCCGCTGAATGCGTCAATGATGAGGGCTTCAATGTCGATTTCTCTTTGATGCTGGTCAGGGCTGAGGGCTAAAGAACGATAGCGTCCAACGAGCAAATACTGCGCCCTATGCTGTACTGCCTTAGCGCGACCAATCGTCCACGCTTGGGAGTCAACAGGCATATCCCCGATCACCCGTTCAGGCACGCCATAATGGAGCATTATGCTGCCGTTGTGATCAACAAATACCGCTGGTTGCGCACTAAAACGCCCAGCAATTTCACGCCCTGTGAGGTGGGCATAACCTGTTAATTCTCCCATTAGCAACTGTTCTGGGCGAAGCATAGGGAATCCCCCAATCAAAAGACGTTTTGTGTGCCCATCACGACATGCGTTATCTTCTTGTCTGCCTTGATCTGATTCCATATCTGCACTGATGGTGACCCAGTACAACTGTTCATCGTGGCGCTCGCTAATGATTTGATGCCTTTGCACGTTAGCAGCCGCTTTTACCACGACCTGATCTAAGGCAATGTTTCCCGTGCTGCCTATAGTCGCACTAACATTGAGTGAAGCGCGCCGTGTTGCTTCAGCAAGTGCATTGCGAATTGCTTCTTCACGAGCCGCTGGCAGATTTCCGTTTTGAATTGAAGCTGCACCCTCTACGACGACCGATTCCGCTAACGTATTGTTAATGAATACAAATAACAGTATGGCAACTATTCCAGAAAGTCGTGAGAGGCGCATTTTTAGAGGGATGATTAGTTTGAGTAATAATATGCACTAGGCTGAACACAACCCGAAAAACCGCAAGATTGATTGCGCTGAACTGTAACAGGGTAGCCGCATGTTGAAACATTGGAGAAGCAGGAAAAGAACGCAGGCGTCATTTCTAGTTCCACGGTGGCTTCAAAGTTTCCGTCGGCTACAGGGGTCATATTTACGACCTGAGCCCCCCTGAGGAATGAGTCAACATGAGTTCTTACATTATCGTTTTGTGTTGAAAATGCGGAAACGGATGTAGTTCCAGAAATACGAAAGCCATATACCTGCTCAGCAAGAGTTCTGTAGGCATCAACTTTTGCGGCTCGCATTGCCATCAATTTCTGCTGACCAACGGTATATTGCGAATTACTTCCGCCAACTGCTCCGTAGCCAACAGCCACAAATTTATGAGGTTGAAAAGCGCCAGGAGTGCAGCAGTTGTTGTATGGCACAACAGTGCAGCCAGACAAGACGAGTGTAGACACCGCTATTGCAATAGCTGCAATGTTGAGCATTTTCATTTTATTACCCCTTTATATGCTGAATGTTTATTCGGTTTATTGATCAACATATTGGTGTCGGCAATTTATAGAAAAACTTGAGGATAAATATTTGTTTGGCGTGTAACAACCGGGGACAGACCTCAATTAATTCCGACGTACAAAACAGAACCGACTAACCCGCCGAAGACGTGAAGGTTAATGGCCTACGAGCCAATAAGCATGGGCGTCTTCAGATGGCCTGCACTGCAAGCCAATGCTCATGCGGCTTCCACGGCATGCAGCGCAAGGAACGCCTGTTGACGCCTATCGCAGACCGATACGCGTTGCAAACCTGCGCGCCCACAAAGTGTTACCCCGGAGGCGCTTCGCGCTCTCAACCGACCCACTGACGCGCGTTTCGGAACATCCGTAGCTAGGGAGAGTCTTCGCCCCAGCCAGCCGGGTGCCACGACATCTGCACCGTACGAAAAACGCGTTCCGGGTGCGGCATCATGATCGTGAAACGGCCGTCGGCGGTGGTCACGCCGGTGATGCCTTGCGGCGAGCCGTTCGGGTTGCATGGGTAGACTTCGCTCGGCTGGCCGGCGTTATCGAGGTAGCGCATGACGACCAGCGCCCTCGCCTGTTGCTCGGCTGAGTCGAACATGGCCTGCCCTTCACCGTGCGAAACGACCACCGGCAGGTGGCTGCCAGCCATGCCACAAACAGCCAAAGGGTCAGCATCGCATTCATTTTTCTGCAGAAACAAATGCGATGCTGACCCTTTGGCTGCGTCTATTCTGACTGGCGCCAGTCGACCAACTCCGGCCCGTTGAGACCCTTGTAAATCGCCTGACCCGAACGGCAGGTTACTCATGGCATTGCAGGAGGTATCCCGAATCTATATGCAAGTTGTTGGACACAGTTGGATAACCATGTGCAAACGCCTACGCCCCGGATCGCTACTCGACCCAGTTATCCAGCTTCAGCTTCGGTACGCGCTCAAACTCACGCGTGTTGTTACTGATCAACGTCACCCCAAGGCTCAGTGCATGGGCTGCGATCCACAAGTCGTTGTTGCCGATGGGTGTACCGGCACGCTCAAGATCGGCTCGGATGAAGCCATAGCGTTCCCCGACCGCATCGTCCGGCGTAATCACAGGAATCAATGCCTCCAGGCGACTCAGTGTATCGAGTGCCTGCACTCGCTGGCTGCTTTTTTCTGCACCGTAGCGCAACTCGCCGAAAGTGATCAACGACATTCCCACCGACCCGGCGGCCAACTTGGCAAAACGCTTGGCTACGGAAGGCGGACGTTGCTTGGCAATGTAGATGCATATATTGGTGTCAAGCAGATAACGCAACGTGCTCATAAGCCCTCGCGCACTTGTGGTGGCGTATCGTTGCGACCCTCTGCCATGAAGTCCTCGGGCAAACCCGCCAGCAGATCGAAGGCGGCTGTCAAGCTAGTCGGAATCCGCCGCAGAACCACCTCGTCGCCGCGCCGCAGTATCTCGACCTCGCGCACATCGAACTGGAAATCCTTGGGCAATCGCACCGCTTGCGAGTTGCCCGATTTGAATACTGCCGCTGTCTTGATGGTATGTGCCATGAGCCGGCCTCCCTGGTTAATGTTGATACTATTAGTGTATACATTGACCACAATCAAGGCAATCAGAATGCTTGGGGTTTCACCATGAAAAGAATCCACTGCACTGAATGGTCTTGTGGGAACGAAAACCATGGCCCTGATCGATACAGGCGTCTTCGCCGATAAAAATGTCGGCATTGGAAAAACAGTGACGATTGCCCTGGCACTCGCCGATGGCACGCTGGCCACGGGTCAGTCATGTAATACGGACATCCAAATAGGGGAGTACTTTGCTCTCCTTTTGTCGTGGAATATTTGAAGGTTAGTGGCCTATGAGCCAACAAGTACGGGCATCTTCAGATGGCCTGCCCTGCAAGCCAATGCTCATGCGGATTCCACGACATGCAGCGCCAGGAACGCCAGTTGACGCCTATCGCAGACCGATACGCGTTTCAAACCTGCGCGTCCACAAAGTGTTACGCCGTAATCCCGTCGGCTTCGGTTTCAAGCGCTTCGCACCCTTAACCAACCCACTGACGCGCGTTTCGGAACATCCGTAGCCAGGGAGAGTCTTCGCCCCAGCCAGCCGGGTGCCACGACATCTGCACAGTACGGAAAACGCGCTCCGGGTGCGGCATCATGATCGTGAAGCGGCCGTCGGCGGTGGTCACGCCGGTGATGCCTTGCGGCGAGCCGTTCGGGTTGTACGGGTAGACTTCGCTCGGCTGGCCGGCGTTATCGAGGTAGCGCATGACGACCAGCGCCCTCGCCTGCTGCTCGGCCGAGTCGAACATGGCCTGTCCTTCACCGTGCGAAACGACCACCGGCAGGCGGCTGCCAGCCATGCCACCGAAGAACAGCGACGGCGATTCCGGCGATTCCAGCAACTCAACCATGGTGAAACGCGCTTCGAATTGCTCGACCTTGTTGCGCTCGAAACGCGGCCAGGCCTCGGTACCGGGGATCAGGGTCTTCAAGGCGCTCATCATCTGGCAACCGTTGCACACACCGAGCGCGAAGGTATCGCCGCGATTGAAAAAGGCCGAAAACTCGTCGCGCGCCCGGCCGTTGAACAGGATCGTCCTGGCCCAGCCCTTGCCGGCTCCCAGCACATCACCGTAGGAGAATCCGCCGCAGGCGACCGCGCCCTTGAAGTCAGCGAGCGAAACGCGACCGGAAAGAATGTCGCTCATATGCACATCGACCGAGGCGAAGCCGGCGCGATCAAACGCCGCGGCCATTTCGACATGTCCGTTGACGCCCTGCTCGCGCAGGATGGCGACCTTGGGACGCGCACCGGCGTTGATGAACGGCGCGGCGATATTTTCAGCCGGATCGAAGCTGAGCGAGACCGAAAGACCCGCATCGGCACTATCGAGAATGCGGTCGTATTCCTGCTGCGCGCATTCCGGATTGTCGCGCAGCGCCTGCATGCGGAAGCTTGTTTCGGACCAGGCGCGCTGCAATTCGACGCGCTTTTCCCTGAGCGCAAGCTTGGCATTGCGGATGATACGAACTTCGTCCCACGGATTGAGCGAGCCGATGAAATGCGTGCACGTACCGAGCCCGGCAGCGCGCAACAGCGTCATCACCGGTGAGCGCTCGGCGCGACGGATCTGCACGACGGCACCGAGCTCTTCGTTGAACAGCACGCGCATCAGCCGCTCGAAGTCACGACCGAGGAGCAGATCCGGCCTTTTCTCGGCGCCATCGACGTCGTTGGTCAGCGGGTCGTAGCACAGGCCGTCCATGTCCAGCGACACGCCGCAATGTCCGGCGAAGGACATTTCGGCAACGGTGGCGAACAGGCCGCCATCCGAACGGTCGTGATAGGCGAGCAACAGATTCTCGCTGGCGAGTTTCTGCACGGCAGCGAAGAAGGCGGCCAGCGGCGACGGATCGTCGACGTCAGGCGTCTCCGAACCGGTGGCGTTGAACACCTGTGCCAGCGCCGAACCGCCAAGGCGATTCCGGCCGGCGCCGAGGTCGATCAGCAGCAGATCGGTCTCGCCGACAGCGCTCTGGAGTTGCGGCGTCAAGGTACGGCGCGCGTCCTGTACCGGGGCGAATGACGTGACGATCAGCGACAGCGGCGAAACCACCTGCTTCTTCTGCCCGGCGTCATCCCAGGCCGTACGCATCGAGAGCGAATCCTTGCCGACCGGGATCGAAACGCCGAGTTGCTGGCAGAGGTCCGAAACGGCGCGCACCGTGTTGAACAGACGGACATCCTCGCCCGGCGAACCGGCAGCGGCCATCCAGTTGGCCGACAGTTTTACGTCGCCCAAATTGGCGATATTGGCCGCGGCAATGTTGGTCAGCGCTTCGCCCAGCGCCATGCGGCCCGAAGCCGGCGCGTTGAGAATAGCCACCGGCGTACGTTCGCCCATGGCGAAGGCTTCGCCCAGATTGGTCTGGTAACCCATCGTCGTCACCGCGACGTCGGCGACCGGAACCTGCCACGGGCCGACCATCTGGTCACGCGCCGTAAGGCCGCCGACACTGCGATCGCCAATCGAAATCAGGAAGGTCTTGTTGGCTACCGCCGGCAGACGCAGCACGCGATAGGCGGCATCCTTCAGTTCGACCGAGGTCGGATCGAACGGCACCTCGAGCGACGGCAGATCCCCGACATTGCGCGTCATGCGCGGCGGCTTGCCGAGCAGCGCGTCCATGTCCATATCGACTGGATTGTTTTCGAAGTGACGGTCGGCCACCAGCAGACGATTATCGTCTGTTGCCACGCCGACCACGGCAAACGGGCAACGCTCGCGTTCGCACAGGGCCTTGAATTCGGGCAGGCGGCTCGGCGGAATCGCCATTACGTAGCGTTCCTGCGCTTCGTTGCTCCAGATCTCGGCCGGCGACATGCCCGGTTCTTCGATCTTCACCTCGCGCAACTCGAAATGCGCACCGCAACCGGCGCCGTGCGCCAATTCGGGGAAGGCGTTGGAAATGCCGCCGGCGCCGACATCATGCACGGAGAGAATCGGATTGCCGGCGCCCGGCGTTGTCGAATCGCCCTGGGGCGGTCCCATCTGCCAGCAGCGGTCGATCACCTCTTGCGCACGCCGCTGCATTTCCGGATTGCCGCGCTGCACCGAGGCAAAATCAAGGTCTTCGCTATTGCTGCCGGTGGTCATCGAACTCGCCGCACCGCCGCCCAGACCGATCAGCATTCCCGGCCCGCCAAGCTGGATGAGCAAGGTGCCGGGCGAGAAGGTTTCGGCCTTGATGGCCTGGCTATCGGCAATGCTGCCGACGCCGCCAGCGACCATGATCGGCTTGTGATAACCGCGTACGACGGCCTCGGCACCGCTGCCAACCCGTTGTTCGTAGGTGCGGAAGTAGCCGGTGAGATTGGGACGGCCAAATTCGTTGTTGAAGGCCGCCGCGCCAATCGGGCCTTCGAGCATGATGTCCAGCGCCGAGGCAATGCGCGATGGGCGACCGTAATCAGCGCTCTCGGCTTCCCACGCTTGCAGTGCGTCAGGCAAATACAGGTTGGAAACCGAGAAGCCGCAGAGGCCGGCCTTTGGTTTGGAGCCGCGCCCGGTCGCCCCTTCGTCGCGGATCTCGCCGCCCGAGCCGGTGGCGGCGCCGGGAAAGGGCGAAATCGCCGTCGGATGGTTATGCGTCTCGACCTTGGTCAGAATGTGCGTCAGTTCCTCGTTCCAGACATAGGTTCCGTCCGCCCCCGGTGAGAAGCGCGCCACGCTGGCGCCCTCGAAGACCGAGGAGTTGTCGGAATAGGCAACGACGGTCCCTTGCGGATGCGCCTGGTGCGTCTCGCGGATCATGCCGAACAGCGTTTCGCTGCGCGGCTGGCCGTCGATTACCCAGGAGGCGTTGAAAATCTTGTGCCGGCAGTGCTCGGAATTGGCCTGCGCGAACATCATCAGTTCGACGTCGGTCGGATTGCGTTGGGTTTTGTTGACGAACAACTCGACCAGATAGTCGATTTCATCCTCAGACAACGCCAGCCCGAGGCGGCTGTTGGCCTCGACCAGCGCCTCGCGCCCGCCTTGCAGCAGATCGATCGAGGCCATCGGCTTGGGCGGAAAATGGCGGAAGAGTTCGCTCGTCTGCTCGAAATCGCCAAGTACGGCTTCAGTCATGCGGTCGTGCAGCAAGGTTGAAATCTGCGTCCGCTGGTCGGCGGAAAGCCCGCCCTTGGCTGATTCGATGCGATAGGCAATGCCGCGCTCGATGCGCTCGACAGCGTCCAGGCCGCTGTTCCAGGCGATCTCGGTGGCCTTCGACGACCACGGCGAAATGGTACCGATGCGCGGCGTGACGAGAAACAACTCGCCGGATTCCGCTCCTGATCCGGAATGCTCCTCAAGCAGCGCCGCCAGTTGCTGTCGCGCTTCAGCACTCAGCGTCTTGTTCAACTTGGCAAAGTGCCAATACTCGGTACTGGCGATCTTCGCCCCCGGCACGACGGCCTGCAGGCGTTGCTGCAAACCCAATAGACGAAAAGCGGAAAATGCGGAAGCTCCGCGCAGAAAGAGAATGTCGGACATGGCGATCTACGGAAAAGTGCAGGAAACCTGCGTGGGAACGAGGCGAAGCCGCGATTATAGCCGAGAGCATCTTAAGCCGAACCTGCAGGGAGCTACGATCAGGTTGAATTTGTTCTACCCATCCACCGCCATTTCGGCGAAGGTGACCGAAGGAAATGCAGAGCCCGGTATCCAGATTCGTCCATCTGATCAAGATGTTAAAAGACCTGTTTGATAAACGAACTGGCTCTGCACCCCAAGGGCGATGATGGCTCGTGATTCTCTCCATCCTTAAAACCGCAGTTGGAAGTGCTGCCAATGTCGCAAGCCCTCATCCCCGGCCCTTCTCCCGCGGGGAGAAGGGTGCAAACCCCCCGCGGGTTGGGGTGAGGGCTAAACAGGATTCAAACTTGGCTTTGCGGTCAATTAGTCGCGGTCAACTGCGGTTTTTAGTTTCATCAAGCCATCTTCTCATCTCACTTTTCGTTGGCTCAGCATCCGGTTAATCGGATAATCTCTCAATCATCCGATTAGCCGGCAGCACAAAGGGAATGACCGTGAAGCCACTTCGACAAAGCACTTTGCTTCTCTTGCTGCTGGCCGTGTTGCCTGCGCTCAGCTCCGCCGGTCCGATGCGCCAGTACAACAGCGAACTCGGCGCGACCGTGACGCTGGTCAAATCCGGTGCGCTCAAGCAGGCTGTCGCCCTTGTTGAAAAAAACAACGAGGGCGCCGACAAGGACATCCTCTACTTTTTCGAAAAGGGCGAGTTGTTCAGCCTCGGCAGCAACTACACCACCAGCCGCGATTCCTGGCTGAAAAGCGACGAGGTCATCCAGGCCTGGGAAAATGACTTCCGGACCAATTCTGGCAAACTGTTCGGCGACATCGGCAGCTATCTGATCAGCGACAAGACACGCCGCTACGACGGGCAGGACTACGAGAAGGTGCTGCTGTCCACGCGCCTGACGCTGAACCACATCATGCTCGGCAACTTCGATCTCGCCCGCATCGAAATGAAAAAGACCTACGAACGGGAAAAGCTGATCGAAGCCTTCCGCGAACAGGAATACGACGCGCTCAAGACCGAGAACGAGAAACAGGGGACCGGCCAGATCACCAAGCTCGACGGCTACCCGATGGAGGAACTCGACACGCCCGAAGTTCGCGAGCTGAAAAACGGTTTCCAGAATGCTTTTGCCCACTATCTGGCCGGCTATTTTTTCGAAGTCACCGACGAGCCATCGCTCGCCGAACCGGGTTACCGCAACGCGCTGCTGCTGGCGCCGGGCAAAGCCAGCATTCAGAGCGCGCTGGAAGGAGTCGGCAAAGTCCGGCCCGCTCCCGGCGAAGCGGACGTGCTGTTCGTCATCGAGAGTGGATTCGCGCCAGTCATCGACTCGCTGAACATCCCGATCCCGATCCCGCGCAAGAATGGCGTCATCATCACCCCGCTCTCCTTCCCGGTCATCAAGTCCTCCAGCCAGGTGCTGGTGCCGCCCTCGCTGGTGGTTGCCGGACGGGAACTGCCGGTCGAAACGCTGACCAATACCGACGCCATGGCCCGGCGCCTGCTCAAGGATCAGATGCCGGGCATCATCCTGCGCTCGGTCATCCGGGCCGGCTTCAAATCCGTCGTACAGGATCAGGCCAACAAGGCGCACTGGCTCGCCGGACTGCTCGCCAATGTCGTTGCCGTTACTACCGAGCAGGCCGACGACCGCAACTGGCGCACGCTGCCCGAGCGCATCTCGGTGGCCCGCGCCAACCTGCCGCACGGCAAGCACCTGATCGAATTCCAGACCAACGCCGGCAGCTACCGCGCGGAAGTGGAGGTCGCCAGTCGCTTCACCATCGTGCCGATCCGCATCACCGGCGGCGCGGTTTACGTCGGCCAGCCGAACCTTGCCCAAGGCAGCGCGCCCGACTTCGTGGCTGAAAAGACGATCCAGCCGAACGGCGCCGGCCTGCCCGAGCCCGTCCCGACCCCGCCGGCAGCCGCCGTAGCAACTACTCCATCCGCACCCGCACCCATAACGTTGACCTCGTTGACCTCGTTGGCCGCGCAGGCCGAAACTTCCCCGCCCGGCGAGTCAGCCAGAGCAGCGTCCGCCGCCCAGCCGCTGGCGGTTTCCGGCAAGCGCGTCAAGGCGGGTGACACCACCTACATCGGCGACTTCCGTTTCGCCCCACCGAGTGGCCTTCCCAGCGGCCAGGGTGCCATCGAGTGGGACAACGGTGATCGTTTTGAAGGCCGACTGGAGAATGGCCTGAGGCATGGCATCGGCACCTTTACCTCGAAAACAAGTGGCTTCCGCTACGAGGGCGATTGGCTGGCGAACAAACAGAACGGCAAGGGGAAAACGACTTTCGACGTCGGCGATGCCTACGAAGGCGAAATGAAGGACGGTGAATTCCACGGACAGGGCACCTACACGTCGAAAAATGGCATTCGCTACGAAGGAAGCTGGAAAAACGGCGTCAAGGAGGGGAAAGGAAAGATTGTCTTCCCCGACGGCGACTTCTGGGAAGGCGACTTCAGCAACGGCGAACGCACCGATCAAAGCAAGATGATCTTCACCGGCAAGCCCGTCGCCAAACCCGAACCGGAGGCGGTTTCGGCCGTAAAACCATGACGAATTCAATCCCGCTCTACCGCGCCACCGACCTGCGAAAAATCGAAGCAGCAGCCGCCGACCAGCCGCTGATGCAGCGGGCAGGCCGTGCGGCGGCTGACCTCGCTACGGCCATTTGCGCTGATCGCGGTGCAGCGATCCTGATCCTCGCCGGCCCCGGCAATAACGGCGGCGACGCCTTTGAAGCCGCACGCCTGCTGCGCGAACGCTTCTTTGATGCCCGCGTCGTTTTCATCGGGCAGTCCACCGATCTGCCGATCGACGCGGCGGGTGCTTACCGGCGCTTTGTCGACGCGGGAGGAAGCACCCTTTCCGCGATTCCCGACCACCCACACTGGTCACTGATCATCGACGGGCTGTTCGGCATCGGCCTCAAACGTGATATCAGCGGCCCCTACGCCGATCTCATCCACAAGGCCAACGCACTGGCGGTGCGCGACGGCTGCCCGCTGCTCGCCCTCGACTGCCCGAGCGGACTGGATGCCGACACCGGCAAACTGTACGGCGCAGCGATTCGTGCCAGCCACACGATCACCTTCATCGGCGGCAAACCAGGACTTTTCACGGCGGATGGCCCGGACTATTGTGGCGAAATCTCCATCGCCCCGCTCGAACTCGATGCCGAAAAACTCACGCAAGCCAGCGGCCGAACCATCGGCCTCAATCTGTTTTCAGCCTGCCTGAAAGCACGTCCGCGCAACAGCCACAAAGGCAAGCACGGCAACGCCGGCATCCTCGGCGGTTCGCGCAGCATGGTCGGTGCCGCCCTGCTCGCCGCACGCGCCGCGCTGCGTCTTGGCAGCGGCCGGGTTTACCTCGGAATGCTCGACGAACACGCTCCGGCGCTCGACTTGCTGCAGCCGGAACTGATGCTGCGCACACCCGAAAAACTGCTTGCCACCGAGTTCACGGTACTGGCTTGCGGCCCCGGCATGGGCAACAGCCACGAAGCGCTCGTCCTGCTCGAAAGCGCCTGCAAGCTCGATCTGCCGCTGGTGCTCGACGCCGACGCGCTCAACCTCGTTGCCGAAGAAGGGGAACTGCACGTTGCGCTGGCCACGCGCAGCGCGCCCACATTACTGACGCCGCATCCGGCCGAAGCGGCGCGACTGCTCGATTGTGACGTTCCGACTATCCAGGCCGACCGCCTGAGCGCCGCACTTGAAATGGCAACGCGCTACAACGCCCTGGTCGCACTCAAGGGCTGTGGCACCGTTATCGCATCTCCCGAAGGCGCGTGGTTCATCAACACCAGCGGCAATCCGGGGCTGGCCACGGCGGGCAGCGGCGACGTACTGACCGGAATCATCACCGCCTTGCTGGCCCAAGGCTGGCCACCGCTCGAAGCCTTGCTCGCCGCCGGGCACCTGCACGGAGCCGCCGCCGACCGCCTGGTCGCCCAGGGCTGCGGCCCGATCGGCCTCGCCGCTGGAGAATTGATCGACAGTGCGCGTTACTGCCTCAACCAATGGATTGCAAATAGCGGTGCGCCGCACCTTAACGTGAAAGTCGCGCTAGCGACTCTCGAACCTCCCCTCGCCCTCTGGGAGAGGGGTCGGGGGTGAGGGAAACGGGCATGACTTTCATAATTTGGTGCGCCCTTCAAAGCCATGCCCGTTAGGCTCCACGGCGTCATCCTCTTTCTGACCGCCATCTTTCTTTTCGCTGCACTCGACGCCACTGCGAAGTATCTGACGGCATTCTTTGCCGTACCGCTACTCGTATGGGCGCGCTATCTCGTCCACTTCGTCTTCATGCTGGTCGCCATCGCGCCCGGCATGGGCCACCAGATCGTCGTCACGCAACGGCCGTGGCTGATGACCTTTCGCGCGCTGATGCTGGTCGGTGTCACTTTGCTCGTCCAACTCGCCTTCCGCACTCTGCCGCTGGCCGAAACCACTGCCCTTGTTTTCATCACGCCACTACTCGTTGCCTTGCTTGCCGGCCCGCTGCTCGGCGAGAAGGTGCCGCTCAGAAGCTGGCTGGCGACCATAGCGGGATTCGGCGGCGTGCTGCTGATCGCCCGGCCCGGCGGGGTGATGGTCGGCATCGGTGTCGTTTATGCCTTTGGCGCCGCACTTTGTTACGCCATCTACCAGATACTGACGCGCAAACTTTCAGCCACCGAGCCGCCGCTGCGTCAGCTTTTCTACACCGCGCTGGTCGGCACCGTTTCCATGTCCCTGGTCATGCCGGCCTACTGGACCGGAGAAATGCCGACGCTGATGCAAGCCCTGCTCATCACCTCGCTCGGATTCTACGGCGGCACCGGCCACTTCCTGCTCATCCGCGCCTTGCGCGAAGCGCCGGCCTCGACGCTCTCGCCACTACTCTACATCCAGTTGATCTGGGCCATGCTGCTCGGCTGGATCGTCTTCGGCCAATTGCCCGATTTTCTGGCGACCATGGGAATGCTGATCATCGGCGCATCGGGCCTGAGCCTCGCCTTATGGCGGAAACGCCCCGGGAACTGAGAGGTTGTGAAAAATTCATTTCAGCCTGATTTCCTCGCTCGTCACCCCGGCGAAGGCCGGGGTCCAGCTCGTCTATCTAATTGTTTTCATGGATATCAGATGAACGAACTGGATTCCGGCTTTCGCCGGAATGACGGTCCTGGATGACTGCGCCAATTAATTCACAGCCTCTGAGTCAGCCGCAGCATCCACTTACTGGAAAACAGGCCTGCAGGCCAATCAATACGGGCATCTTCAAAATGATGCCGTAGTAGTCAATGTTTATGCGCCTTCCGCGGCATGCATCTGTAGATCGCCTATTGACGCGGCTTCCAGGGCAATTGAAAGACATAGCTTGCGACCATGCCTTGAGCCAGGCTTCAAGAAACTGAGATCAGGATTCTGTGACTGATTTCTTGTTGTGCCGCGCCAAGACTGGCGCCTCACTCCCGGTCGATGGTTATGGCCGTCTCCAACCGCCCATCAACCGACGCTGGCAGCTAAAAAACCTACCCTTCTGAACGTCTGTTATCGAGCCGATAGATACAATTCGAATATCAGGAAAATCGCCCTTGGGGTGCAGGGTTGGGGTTTGCGAACGCGGATCAAGGATTCAGATAACCGAAGGTATAGCCAACATTTGCCAACGTGCGCAAATAGGATTGGCACGCCCTACCAGTCCCGGCTCACTCCAGAATCCGCCACACTCCGCAGCGCTGAATTTCTTTATGCATGGCGCTTGGTGAAAGATCGGCGCCGTTTGTCCAGGTGACTGCCCCGCAATCGAGATAGGCCGTGGCAAAGAATACCGGATCACGCAGTGCCTCGAAGACACCTGCATCAGGCCCATGCACCAACGCCGAAAGATCAACAATACCTCTTGATCCATCGTTGAAGGTGACCGCCAACTGCCATTCCGGCAACACACTGAGTGCGCGCAAACGCCACGGTGCGACGGGAATTATTCCAGCGGCTTGATTGGTTTGGGTAACTGCTTCGCTCGACATAGCTTCCAATCCTCCATTAGTTCGGCCCGGTGCTCGTTGGCCCACTCCAGCACCATGCCCAGCGCGTCACTTTCCTTCAACCTATAAAAAGCAGTTGACCACAGCGAACACGGCGAACACAACGGAAAAACAATGACTTGCAATGTTTTCATGACTCACCCTTTGGGTTAGCCATGAAATCCTGAAAAACTGAGGCTTTTCGCTGTGCCCCCCGTGTCGCCGTGGTTTGAACTGAGGTTTTAGGTTCAATAACCCCCAGCGTCTGAATGTCGATCTGTGCCTCATATTCGGAACATTCAGGGACAGACTCCTATTGTTTAGCCATAAGTATGGCACTGAGCTGAAACCCTCGCCAATTGGCGCATTCCAAGGAACATTCAGGGACAGACTCCTATTGTTTAGCCATAAGTATGGCACTGAGCTGAAACCCTCGCCAATTGGCGCATTCCAAGGATGTGCAAATAATAGGGGTCAGACCACGGTTTTCAGATATTCAGGGCGGAGGCAGGCCAGTAACCGCCATGGAAGCCAATAGATACGGGCATCTTCAGAATGATGCCGTAGCAGTCAATGTTTATGCGCCTTCCGAGGCATGCCTCGGTAGATCGCCTATTGACGCGGCTTCCAGGGTATTTTTTGTGGTCAGACCACGGTTTTCTGATCACTCCCCTGAGTTGCACCAAAGCCTCATCGGTAAAACGATGGGGCTTTTCTTCATGCTTTCGGCAACAGCGCAATAAAGTAAATGTCGATTTACAAGAAAGGAGAGACTCCATCTTTCCTGCTTTTCCGGCATAATTCTTCCCCATGAAAACTGATCTCCTCAACCCGTGCAATGACTACGTATTCAAGCGGTTATTTGCGACCTCCCCGACACTGCTCGCTGACCTGATCAATGCCGTGCGCAGTGACGAGCCGGCAATCGAAGAAAAATAATAGGGGTCAGACCACGGTTTTCAGATATTCAGGGCGGAGGCAGGCCAGTAACCGCCATGGAAGCCAATAGATACGGGCATCTTCAGAATGATGCCGTAGCAGGCAATGTTTATGCGCCTTCCGCGGCACGCCTTTGTAGATCGCCTATTGACGCGGCTTCCAGGGCAATTTAGAAGCTTTATTAGCAACTTTTTTTATTGAGCTTCGATGCACCCTCGAACGAGGAACAGAGAACCTTTTCGCCTGCTGTAACTCAAATTGAATTAGATTGCGAAGTGCAGTCTAATTTTGGGAGAAACAATATGAAACTTATCATCTGGGTACTTTGGCCGGCATTCATCGCGGCAGGCATTGCCGAAGTGGTGTTCTTTACGGTAATCGACCCCAAGCAACTCTATCTGCTCGGCCAGCCGGTGGAACTGTCGGCGATTACCACCTATTCGATCGGCTTTCTGATGTTCTGGCTGATCTGCACCGGGTCAAGCCTGATGACCTGGTTCATGTTGCCGCAGGGCATCAAGAGCGCCTTGGCTCGCTACGCCGAGGAGCGTGAAGATCTGGCTCGCCCGAAGCGCGTCGTTGGCTGAATGCGCTGGTTAAATCAGCGCGAGGCCAGCGTCCAGATCGTTCTGCAAATCGACGACGGCTTCCAGCCCCACCGCTACCCGTAACAGTCCTTCAGTGATACCGGCCGCCGCGCGCTGCTCTGGCGTGATGCGCCCGTGTGTCGTTGACGATGGGTGGGTTAGCGTGGTTTTGGTATCGCCAAGATTCGCGGTGATCGACAACAGCCGGCAGCTATCAATTACCTTCCACGCCTCGGCACGTGCGCCCTTGACTTCAAAGGCGACGATGGCGCCACCGCTTTTCTGCTGGCGTCTGGCGAGTTCGAACTGCGGATGCGATTCGAGGCCGGGGTAGTAGACCCGTGCCACCTGGGGATGCGCTTCGAGCCAGCGAGCAAGTTCCAGCGCGTTGGCCGACTGGGCTTCGAGCCGGATCTTGAGCGTTTCCAGCCCCTTGAGCATCACCCAGGCATTGAAGGCGGAGAGCGTCGGCCCGGCTGTGCGCAGGAACTTGAAGACTTCGTCGGTGAGTTTTCTGGGGCCGACCACGGCGCCGCCGAGTACCCGCCCCTGACCGTCGAGAAATTTGGTCGCCGAATGCACGACAAGATCGGCCCCCAGATCGAGCGGTCGCTGCAGAATCGGTGTGCAGAAGCAGTTGTCGACGGCAACGAGAATTCCCCGCGCATGGGCAACCGCGACCAGCGCTGATATATCGGCAATCTCGGTAAGCGGATTGGACGGTGTTTCGAGGAAAAACAGCTTTGTCTCGGGGCGGATTGCCGCCTCCCAGGAAGCAACATTGGTCTGCGAAACGAATGTGGTGTGCACGCCAAAGCGCGTCATGATGTTGCCAAGCAGTTGCTGCGTTGCACCGAACAATCCCGTCGAAGCCACTATGTGGTCGCCGGCACTGCACAAGGCCATGACCAGCGAGAGGATGGCCGACATCCCCGAGGCCGTGGCAACAGAGGCTTCCGCACCTTCAAGCGCGGCCAGGCGCTCCTGGAAAACGGCAACCGTCGGATTGGTGAAGCGGGAATAGACGTTGCCTTCTTCTTCGCCCGAAAAGCGCGCGGCGGCCTGCGCTGCACTTTTGAAAACGTAGCTTGAGGTCAGGTAAAGCGCTTCAGAATGTTCGTTGAACTGGCTGCGCTCCTGCCCTGCACGTACCGCTAGCGTTTCAAGTTGATATTTATCGGCCATGGGTTCAACTTCCCGAATTAAGATTGAGGTGCAATTGCCGTGAATCGCCGCCATCTATCTTGGACGACGCGATCTTTCCCTCGCGCTTCTGTTCGATGGCGTCGAGATACTCCGGTGACACATCGCCGGTCACGTACTTTCCATCGAAACACGAACAGTCAAAGGAGCAGAGGCTCGGCTTCAATTCACGGACCGAGGCTTTGAGCGCATCAAGATCCTGATAGACGAGCGCATCGGCGCCAATCTCGCAACAGATTTCCTCGTCGGTGCGACCACTGGCGATGAGTTCATTGCGCGACGGCATGTCGATGCCGTAAACATTGGGAAAGCGCACCGGTGGCGCCGCCGACGCAAAATAGACCTTGAGCGCACCGGCCGCCCGCGCCATTTCGACAATCTCGCGGCTGGTCGTGCCGCGCACGATCGAGTCATCGACCAGCAGAACGCGCTTGCCCCTGAACTCCTGCGCCACGGTGTTGAGTTTCTGCCGAACAGAATGTTTCCGTGTCGATTGCCCGGGCATGATGAAGGTCCGGCCAATATAGCGGTTCTTGACGTAACCTTCACGATACGGAATACCCAGGCGCTGGGCCAGTTGCATGGCCGATGGGCGGCTCGAATCGGGAATCGGGATGACCACGTCGATATTCTCGACGGGAAGGCACTTGGCCACCTTGTCGGCCAGATGCTCGCCCATGCGCAGACGTGTTTCGTAAACCGAGACGCCATCAATCACCGAGTCCGGCCGCGCCAGATAAACGTATTCGAAGATGCACGGCGCCAGTACCGGGTTCCGGGCGCACTGGCGATGGTGCATCTGGTGCGCCATGTCAACGAAAATAGCCTCTCCCGGCGCCACATCGCGGAGCACCGTGAAACCCAGCGTATCGAGCGCTACCGATTCAGACGCCAGCAGGTATTCGCTACCCTCCGGCGTTTCATTCACCCCCATCACCAGCGGACGAATACCGTAGGGATCGCGGAAGGCGAGCATGCCATACCCGGCAATCAGCATCACGACGGCATAGGCACCCTTGCAGCGACGGTGCACGCCGGCCACGGCAGCGAAGATGGTATCGAGATCGAGACGGAAACCCTTGGCCGTTTCCTGCAGTTCGTGCGCAAAGACGTTGAGCAGCACTTCCGAATCGGAATTGGTGTTGATATGCCGCAGATCCTGGCGGAACATCTCCTCCTGCAACTGCTCGGTATTGGTCAGATTACCGTTGTGCGCAAGCACCAGGCCGAAGGGCGAATTGACATAAAAAGGCTGCGATTCGGCAGAATCGGCAGACGACCCGGCGGTCGGGTAACGGCAATGGGCGATTCCCATATTGCCTGGCAGGGCACGCATGTTTCGCGTACGGAATACATCGCGTACCAGCCCGGAACCCTTGTGCATGTGGAAGGCATCGCCTTCGCCAGTGGCAATGCCGGCTGCATCCTGACCGCGATGCTGGAGGACCATCAGCCCATCGTAGAGCAATTGATTTACCGGCGTGGTGGCAACAACCCCGAGAATTCCGCACATAGATTTTCCTACCTGAATCGAATTCGTTTAGACACTTCCGGCGGCAACCAGGGCTTGCCGGCCAGCACCGCCGTTTCGAGCGGTGCAGAAAAATACGCCTCCACCCACCACTTCTCTTTCGCTACCGATGCCATTCCACCAACCGCAACCAGCACCAGCACAATAATCAGCCCGCGTGCCGCTCCAAAAACGATCCCCAGCAGACGATCAGTGAGACTCAACCCAAGCGCCTTGAGCAGGCCGCTCACGGCCAAACGCAATAGCGCCATCACTACCAGCACAGCGACAAACACCAGCACCCAGGCGGCAACGATACGCAAGGCGGGATCGGCGATGCCGGTGAGGAAAATGCCTGCCACCTCGCCCCCCCACAATTTTGCGGCAAAGAAGGCCAGAACCCAAGCCACCAGCGCGATGATTTCGCCAACCACACCACGCCAGATACCAAGGGCCACGGAGGCCACCACAATGGCCATAACGACGTAATCGAAGGCGGTCATTACTTGGCGGCGACCACCCCGTTGACACCAATCCGTTTCATCTTGTCGAGCGCCTTGTCAGCGGCTTCACGGCTGGAGAAGGGGCCGGCACGCACACGCGTCTTCTTGCCTTCGGGCGAATCGAGCGGCTCGGTATACACCTTGATACCCAGTTCACCGATCTTGGTCTGCAGCACTTTGACGTTGGCCGGACTGGAAAAGGCTCCGATCAGAACGACGTACTGCCCACTGCTGGCTGGAGCGGCATCTACCGCCTTTCCGGCGAGCGCCGCAAGGGCGCGCTGAGTATCACTGTCACTGGCCTTGACCGGCTTTTCAGCTATTTTCGCTGGAGATTTTTCAGCTTTCTTTTCTGCCTGCTTCTCAGGCGCCTTGTCAGCCGGTTTGCTCACCGGCTCCTCTGCCAGCTTGGCTACGGCAACAACTGGCGGCGATGGCGGCGATGGCGGAGTGACCTCTGACTTCTCTGGTACGGCCGCCTTTTCGATGGCCGCGGACGCGGCAGCCGGTTTGGCGACCTTCGGCTTGAATGGCGTCTGATCCTGCCCTGGAATACGTATCTGGACGTCCTGAACCTGCTGCTTCGGCTCCTCGTCCATGACCATCGGCAAGACCACGGCAGCGAGACCGGCAAAAGCAATCGCGCCAACCAGTCGGCGGCGCGCCCGTTTTTTTAGCTGCAAATGAGCATCAGGGGAATCGGACATCGGTATCTGTAAAGTCGAGTGAAGAGTGATGGGGGATAGTCGGTGCTGTCGGTTGAATCAGGAACCAGATTTCATCGCACCCATGACGGCCGCCACCGTGTAGAACGAACCAAAGACGAGGATTCTATCATTTTCCCCTGCCCGCTTGGCAGCGCACTTGAAGGCTTCTGCAGGAGAAGCAAAGCAATCAACGCTGCCGCCCAGTTTTCCGTCAGCCACCACAGCGGCCAGCACCTCGGCCGATGCACCACGCGGAACGTCCAGCCCGGCCATCATCCAGCAGTCAATCTTACCGGCCAGCGCCGCCAACGCACCGGCGATATCCTTGTCTCCGAGCATGCCGACGACGGCAATCGTCTTTTCGAAAAACCCCATCTCACCCAGGTTGTCGGCCACAACAGCCACCGCTTGCGGGTTGTGCGCCACATCGAGCACGATGGCCGGTCGTCCCGGCAATACCTGAAAACGCCCTGGCACCTCCAGTTCAATCAGCCCGCGGCGAACGGCCTGCATCGACACCGGCAAGCGCTGCTTGAGCACGTCGACGACGGCCAGTACGGCCGAGGCATTGCGCAACTGGCAAACCCCGCGCAATGCCGGGTTGGCCAATCCCCCACGGCGTTGCTTGTCGCGGCCCCAGAAGGTCCATTGCGTCTTGTCGCCAAAGTAACCGAAATCGCGGCCGAGCAACTGGAGATCGGCTCCTATCGCAGCGGCATGATCAAGCAGCGATTGCGGCGGCTCGGGGTCGGCGCAAATTGCCGTTCTTTGGGTGCGATAGATTCCGGCCTTCTCGAACCCGATGGATTCACGCGTCGAACCCAGCCAGTCCATGTGGTCAAGCGCAATGCCCGTCACCACCGCACAATCGGCATCGTAGACATTGACCGCATCCAGCCGGCCACCCAGCCCCACTTCGAGAATGAGCACCTCCACCTGACGCGCGGCGAATACTTCCCAGGCCGCCAGCGTGCCGAACTCGAAGTAGGTCAACGCCACGTTGCCGGCGGCTTGCCGGGCCGCCTCGACCTTGGCGAAAGCCAGGCACAGCGTTGCGTCATCGACCGGCACACCGCCAACGCGTATGCGTTCGTTGTACTCCAGCAAATGCGGTGAGGTGTAGCAGCCGACACGGTAGTCGGCAAAGGTATAGATGGCTTCCAGATAAGCACAGGTCGACCCCTTGCCATTGGTGCCGCCAACGATGATCAGCGGACAGTGCTGGGTTTGCTGCAAGGCCGCCTTGACCCGGTTGACCCGCTCCAGCCCGAGTTCGATGCCGCCCTGCCCTTTGGAGTGAAGGTTTTCGAGGTGGGCCAGCCAATCAGATAGTGATTTCAAGAAAACGCTTTCGACTCAGAGGCTGTGAAAAAATACCTAACCCCCACCGCAGAGACGCAGAGGCGCAAAGGTTTCGCAGAGAAAACCTTAAAAAAAATGGGGTTTCCTCTGCGTTTTCTCTGCGTCTCTGCGCCTCTGCGGTGGATTCTTGATATTTTCACAGGCTCTCAGGAAGTAATTGGTTTATTGGTGGCATGGAAAAATTTACAGTGCAATTCTATAGCCGCCCTGAGATGCCCGTAGAATGGCGCTCTACAAACAACCATGCTGTAGACCAGCATTAATACTGCCTTCCACGGCATGCCATCTGCAAAGTCCCGTATTCATTGGCTTACATGGCAGGCTATTATTCAAACACCCTACAACTGGACATCGTGGTACGACCCCGGTTTTTGTTCAGCCAATCAACTGCATGCCGCAGGTTTTGGCTGCTCCAACATCAAAGGTCGCGGTGTAGTTACATCCTGCATCGTTAGCGGAGCGCTCTATAAGACAGTCAGCGAAATCCGCTTTGCCGTCGCGAAACACCCGAAGCGCTTTCCAGACCGTATCGGCCTGTGCAACCACAAGTTCTTTCGTTCGCAATAACGTCTCCAGCACTTCGCAGATTTCGCGCTGCGTGCTGCGGTAGCAAGATGACAGCACCCAAACCAGTTCAACAACCGACACAACGGTAATGAAACCGGGCGCATTAGCGGTCAGCGACTCAATCAATTGTGTTGCCTGGGGCGACTGTTCAGGATCGTCCTGCGCCACGTAGCGGACGAGGACATTGGTATCAAGGCCAATCATCGCCCCTTAGCTCCAGAAACCGCAATTGCTTCATTCATTGCTTCAATCGTCACCGGTGAGGCCGGCTTACGCACCAACCCTTTTAGCGCCAAGACCGATTGCGTGGCAGCGACCAGTTCAAAACGTCCGGGTTCGATTTCCACAAACTCAACCCGGTCACCCGTTTCGACACCAAGGCCAGCCCTCACAATGGCCGGGATGGTAATCTGGCCTTTGCTTGTCATGGTAGCTGTAGGCATTTGTTTCTCCTTTATAGATTCCTTACTTTACAGTAAGGATTGAACAAATCAAGACAAACCGTATTTGCGCACGTTTACCGATCGTTAAAATGATGCGCGCCTGACCTTGAGGAAGACGGCGTCTGCAAATAAAAATTTGCACACCCTACAACGGCCATAGCGGTTTCGTATTTATTACCACCCTGCGAAGCCCGTCAAATGGCGTTCTACAAGATGCTATTCTTTAAATCCCCGTAAACAGTGGCTTTCAGTCAATGCACCTTGTAGATGGCCGTATTCATTGGCTTGCAGAGCATCCTGAGGTGCCAAGCCTTTGCAGCAATCAAGCCGCCGCTGGCAGTTTCTGCAGCATGGTCAGGATCTGTGCCAATTTGTCTTTCATTTCGCGGCGGTCGACGATCATGTCGATGGCGCCTTTTTCGAGCAGGAACTCGGCGCGCTGGAAGCCTTCGGGCAAGGTCTGGCGCACCGTCTGTTCGATGACGCGCGGCCCGGCGAAGCCGATCAGCGCGCCCGGTTCGGCAATCACCACGTCGCCGATGAAGGCGAAGGAGGCCGAAACGCCACCCATGGTCGGGTCGGTGAGGATCGAAATGAAGGGCAGTCTGGCTTCCGAGAGCTTGGTCAGGACAGCGGATGTTTTGGCCATTTGCATCAACGAAAACAGGCCTTCCTGCATGCGCGCGCCACCTGACGCGGTGACGCAGATGAACGGCAAACCTTGCTCGACGGCGGCCTGCACGCCACGCACGAAGCGCTCGCCGAGCACCGAACCCATCGACCCGCCCATGAAGTCGAATTCAAAGGCGGCGACAACGACTGGCAAGGTCTTGAGTGCGCCCTGCATGACGACCAGCGAGTCGGTTTCACCGGTGCTTTCAGCCGCATCCAGCAAGCGCTCGGCATAGCGGCGGCTGTCCTTGAACTTGAGCATGTCGACCGGCAAGACTTCGGAACCGATTTCAAAGCGCCCCTCGGGATCAAGCAGAAGCTCGATCCGCGCCCGCGCATCGACCCGGTTGTGGTGCCCGCACTTGGGGCAGACATGGGCGTTTTTTACCAGATCGGTGGCGTAAAGCACGGCTTCACACGACGGGCACTTGCTCCACAGGCCTTCGGGCAAGGTTGACTTGCGTGCAATTCCGGAATCATTGCGCTTTATTTTCGGCGGCAGCAGTTTGTTCAACCAGCTCATGGCGCTCCTCTGGTAGTGGCAAGGGCTTCGACAGCGTCGTCTATGCCGCGTCTCAGTTCAGCAACCAGCGCGAAAACCCTGGCGCAAACGTTTTCATTGGTTGATTGCTCGATTTCTTCGATGATGCGGCTGCCGACGACGACGGCATCGGCGATTCTGGCCACCGCACCGGCTGTTGCCGCATCGCGGATGCCGAAGCCGACACCGACCGGCACGCCCGTACTGGCGTGGATTTCCGGGATGCGTGCGGCAACCGATTCGACGTCGAGCTTGGCTGAGCCGGTGACGCCCTTCAGCGATACGTAATAGACGTAGCCGCTGGCCAGCGTCGCCACTTTCGAGATGCGCTCGGCGGTCGAGGTTGGCGCCAGCAGGAAGATCGGATCAAGCGCGTTGGCGTGCATGGCGTGGGCGAACTCGATGCTTTCTTCTGGCGGATAATCGACGACCAATACGCCATCGACGCCGGCATCGAAGGCGGTAGCCGCGAAATCATTGACGCCCATGGACTCGATCGGATTGGCGTAGCCCATCAGCACCACCGGCGTCTCGTTGTTGTCGGCCCGGAAGTTGGCGACCATGCCCAGCACCTGCCGCAGGTTGACGCCTTTGCGCAAAGCGCGCTCGGAAGCACGCTGGATGGTCGGCCCGTCGGCCATCGGATCGGAAAACGGCACGCCGAGCTCGATGATGTCGGCGCCGGCCTCGACCAGGGTGTGCATCAGCGCTACGGTCAGGGAAGGATCGGGATCGCCGGCGGTGATGAACGGAATCAGCGCCTTGCGCCCTTGCGCCTGCAGGCGCTCGAAGGTGGCTTGTATTTTTGACATGATCAGAAGGTGATACCCGATTTATCGGCGACGGTGTGCATATCCTTGTCACCGCGACCGGAGAGATTAACCAGCAGGATCTTGTCTTTCGGCAAGGTCGGCGCCAGCTTGGTGGCATAGGCGATGGCATGGCTTGATTCGAGTGCCGGGATGATGCCTTCCAGGCGGCACAGGCTGTGAAACGCCTGCAGTGCTTCGGCATCGGTGATAGTGACGTATTCCGCCCGGCCTGAATCCTTGAGCCAGGCGTGTTCCGGGCCAACACCAGGATAATCCAGACCGGCCGAAATCGAATGCGTCTCGATGATCTGGCCGTTCTCGTCCTGCAGCAGATAGGTGCGGTTGCCGTGCAGCACGCCGGGACGCCCGGCGGTCAGCGAAGCCGCATGGTGTCCGGTCTCGATGCCGTCGCCTGCCGCCTCGACGCCGATCAGGCGAACGCCTTCAACCGGAATGTACGGGTGGAATATCCCCATGGCGTTAGAACCGCCGCCGACGCAGGCAATAACGGCATCCGGCTGACGCTCGCACTGCTCCTGCATCTGCCCGATGGCTTCCTTGCCGATCACCGACTGGAAGTCGCGCACCATCATCGGATAGGGGTGCGGACCAGCCACCGTGCCGATGATGTAAAAGGTGTTGGAAACATTCGTTACCCAGTCACGCATCGCTTCGTTCAGCGCGTCCTTGAGGGTTTTCGAACCGCTTTCGACGGGCACCACGGTGGCGCCAAGCAACTTCATGCGATAGACGTTGGCGGCCTGCCGCTTGATGTCCTCGGAGCCCATGTAGACCACGCACTCCATGCCGTAACGGGCGGCTACGGTGGCGGTGGCGACGCCGTGCTGACCGGCGCCGGTTTCAGCGATGACGCGCGGCTTGCCCATGCGCCGGGCCAGCATGGCCTGGCCGATGCAGTTGTTGATCTTGTGCGCCCCGGTGTGATTCAGGTCTTCGCGCTTCAGGTAGATCTGCGCACCGCCGAGCAGATCGGACCAGCGTTTGGCGTGGTAGAGCGGACTCGGGCGACCCACGTAATGCTTGAGGTCGTACTCGAATTCGGCAATGAACAGCGGATCGCTCTGGGCAAGCTCATACGCTTCCTTCAGTTCTTCAAGTGCGGGGATCAGTGTTTCGGCAACAAAAACGCCACCATACGGGCCGAAATGGCCAAGGGCGTCAGGCAAGTTATAGCGGGGGGCAACCATGATTTCTCCTTGAGGCAGAGGCAATAGAAAACGAACAGGCGAACAAACAGCAGTCGTCTGCCTCAGGCATGGTTGGCGAAATGGCGTCGCCAGCAGTTACGGGTACGTCCACCAGCACTCTTGCGCATAGGTATTCCTGCTCCGGGCTTGATCAATTCGGTGTTCCCGAATCAATCGGTCGGTATCAATCCAGCCGCACGAACAGCGGCAATAAAATCACGTATCTTTTCAGCATCCTTGATTCCCTTGCCCGCCTCGACCCCGGACGAGACATCAACCGCCGCCGGCCGTACACGAGCAATGGCATCGCCGACATTGCCTGCCTCCAGACCACCGGAGAGGACAATCGGCAGGCTCAGCCTGGGCGGTATCAACGCCCAGTCGAAAACCTTTCCGCCGCCGCCGAATCCGTCAACAAAGGCATCGAGAATAATCGCCTGCGCCGAAGGAAAGCCAGCGGCGTATTGTACCAAATCCACCCCCGGCTTGACGCGAGCCGCTTTCATGTAAGGTCGATCAAACTGCCGGCAATAGGCTTCATCCTCATCGCCATGAAACTGCAACAGGTGGATGGGTACAGCGGCCAGCGTTTGTTTTACAACTGCCGGGTCGGCATTGACGAAAAGCCCGACGATGGTAACGAAAGGGGGAACCGCGCGGGCCAGTTCGGCTGCTGTTTTCAGATCGACATGGCGCGGGCTTGGCGGATAGAACACCAGACCAATCGCATCGGCCCCGGCGTCTACCGCCGCCTGCAAATCTTCAAGTCGGGTCAGACCACAAATTTTGATACGCGGTTTCATCGTCGAAACTCCATGTTCGTAAGGGCACGGCGCGCCGTGCCCTTACTTTTGGACCGGCAGAAACGAATCATCGTTGGTCGGCAAACCCCAGTGTGGCTCATATTTCACATCCACCAGATACAGCCCGGCCGCAGAGAAAGTGGGCGCCGCCAAACGGCGATCACCCGAGGCGAGCAACCCTCCTATCCACCCGGGGGAATGCTTGCCCTGCCCGACATAAACCAGACTGCCAACCAGATTGCGGACCATGTGGTGCAGGAAGGCTCCCGCTTCGAAGTCGAAGACAATCATGTCACCCGTTCGCCGCACAGCGGCTTGCCGTATCGTCTTGATCGGTGACCTGGCCTGGCAACCCGCCGCACGGAAGGCAGAAAAGTCGTGCTCCCCCAATAGCATTCCAGCGGCCTGTTGCATGATTTCAACGTCAAGCGGGTGATGATACCAGCCGGCACGCCCGTGCCAGACGCCTGTACGCTGCGGCCGATTGATCAGGATATAGCGATAACAGCGCCCATAAGCCAGGAAGCGCGCATGAAAATCGTCTGACACCGGATGCGCCCAGCGCACGGCAACGGTTGATGGAAGAAAAGTATTGGTGCCACGCACCCAGGCACTGAGCGGTCGCTCAAGCAGCGTGTCGAAATGCACCACTTGGGCGGTTGCGTGGACACCTGCATCAGTCCGGCCAGCACACACGACATTGACAGGCTCGCCGGCAATCTGGCTCAGCGCCGCCTGCAGTGCATCCTGCACCGTACCGCCACCCGGCTGCTTCTGCCAGCCATGGAAAGCGCTGCCGTCATATTCCACACCGAGGGCAATTCTCATCCTGAACGCCTAGCGAAAGCAGAAAAACGTTACAACGACAGCCAAGGTCAGTGTGACAACGTAGTCCAGCCCGCGTAACGGCTGATGATTCACTTCAACCAGTTCACTCTCGCTCGACGCCGGTGCGTCCAGCAAGGTTCGCCAGTCTCGCGGACGCGGCAGTTGTTCGACATAGCGCAGCACCAGCATCAGACGAACCACACCCCGATCGGGGTCAAGTCCAAAACGTCGCAATGGCTTGAGCAAAGCATGGGTGGCTGCCAGCAATTCAGGAAGGGGCATTGCTTCGAGAAAAGTGGCAACAGCGATCAGTACCAGCACCAGGCGCCCGAGGTGAGTAAGACCTTCCAGCAGGCCTTCATGCGTTGGCGCAGCGGCACCCTTCCAGAGCGGTTCACCGGCCACACCCCAGGAAAAAATAACCAGGACCGAAACCAGCAGCCAGCGTGCTCGCCAGATCAGATGCCAGCCACGCCGCAGAACACACGACCCGAGTAAGGGAAGCAATAGAAAGGCAGCAGCCAATGCGGTTCCACTCAAGCACTGAACGGCAACCAGAAGCAGAAGCCAGACAATAAGACGTGTGGTCGGATGGACGGAAAGGCTCGGCATGAGTACGCCAGTTTTGTTGGAATGGCTGGATTTGTGTCAAACGAAAGGCCGTAGCCCGGTAAAGAGCTACGGCCTGGATTTTACTTGCCTTCCGGCTTAATCGCCGATTTTGGCAAAAATGGCCTGTGCCTTCTCCCGCTGAGTGCCGTCCCCCTCTTTCAAGACTTCCTGCAAGAGTTCGCGAGCACCTTCGAAGTCGCCCATTTCCTCGTAGGCTTTCGCCAGATCAAGCTTGGTCGCCACTTCCTCGTTTACGCTGATATCGAATTCCGGCACAAGTTCCTGCTCATCACCAAACTGGGGATTCACGATGGTTTGAGCCTGCTCCGTTTGAAAATCCGGATTGACGACAGTTGAAACCTGAATGTGATCGAACGTCGAAACTGACAAATCCGAAGCTGACTCGGCCTGAATTTCTGTAAGCGGTGGTACCGATGGCGTAACTGCAAGTTCCGGCTCATTGAGGTCAAGATCGATCGAAGACATATCGAAGGACGACGGCTCGGCCATTGTCTGACCAAGGAAAGTCGACTCGGTCAGGCTGACATCGAACTCAACGCCATCGAAATCGACTGAAGCAACATCCGGCACGTCATATGATTTGCTTTCAGTGATCGGCTTGGACTCTGCTTCTACACTTGGGCCTGACTCAATACCAAGGTCAAAATCCAGGTCTGCAACTTCATTACTGGTTTCCGCTACAGGTGTCGCTGCCTCTGAAATATCCGGCAGGTTGAAGTCAAGACCTACCACTGTCGCATCCGCAGCAGCCGCAGAATCAGAGAACACACTGTTGTCAGCAGCAAGATCAAAATCGAGCACACCAACATCAATTGCGGGTTCTGGCAGACCGAGTGCTTCCTCCTTATCTGCATTGGCAACTTCAGGAGCGGACAAAGTTTTCTCGTCCGCCAGACCAAGATCAAAATCGAGACTCGTCAGATCGGCCGCAACCGGAACGAAGGGAACCGAAAGTTCTTCGCCAGTGCTCGCAACGTCGGCTAATTGTGACAATTCTACCGGCAAGGTAACCATGTTCCTCATCGATTGCGACGAGACAATCACTGTAGCATCAGCATCGAACGCCGCCGGAGCAGCCGGTGCTGAAGCGCCGAACAGCGGATTACCCGGATCAAGCTTGAGCCCCATCGCGGCCGCTTTTTCCCAATCGGCGCCGACACCGCTCGTCTCGCCATAAAGATCGGTCGCCAGCGTCTCGAATTGCTTGAGATCCTTCCGGTTTGAATAGATCTCGAGCAACTTCAAATGAATGGCATACCGTTTTGGATCTTTCTGCCTGGCTTCAAGAAGAATTTCCTCGGCCTGTGCATCACGGCCATAGGCCATATAGACGTCGGCTTCGGCCACCGGATCAACCTCATCCGTATCGATGCTGCCTGGTCCTGCCTGACTGAAATCGGTTTGAGCCGGGGTATGCGAGGTATCGACGCTCTGCCCTCCGGTACTCCGGAAGACCGAATTGGCCGTCATACTCTGCGGTGACAGGGCACTGCTCAAATCCAGGGGAACTTCCTCTTTGCCGGAGCGACGACGTCGAGCAACGATGAAAGCTGCGATGGCGGCCAGAATCCCTCCACCACCGGCCAGCAACAGCCAGTTGTCGAGCAATCCATCGACGAAACCAGGCTCTTCGGGTGGAGGCGGCTGCAGAATTACAGGTTTTGGTGTCTCAGCCGCTTTCGGCTCGGGCTTGACTTCCTCTATCTTGGTGTCTGGCACAACAGGTACCGGTTCAGCCGGTTTTTCCACTGGTTTCTCGACCGCAGCCACGGCAGGCTCAACCTTGGGCGGAGGCGCCACTGGAACCGGAACTGGCGGTGGCGCTTGCGGTTTGGCTTCTTCCACCGATTTCGGCACTTCGACCGGCGAAACCTTGGCTGTTGCCTGCTTTTGCAAGTCGGCCAAGTTCTGATTTTTCAGTTCAATCAATTTCTGCAAACCGGCAACATTCTTTTCAAGAGAGGCCAAGCGTTCATTGGCCTCCTTGAGCGCTTTTTCCTTGGCGATCAGATCTTCTTCGCTGCGTTTTGCGGCAACGCCCGGCTTGGCAGCGGCCGTCTCGGTCTTTGAAACCTTCAGTTGGTCCTTTGGCTCGACTGCCGGAGCCGCTTTGTCCTCAACCTTTGCCGTTATCTTGCCGGCAGCCTCCTGCCTGGCAGCCTCTTCCTTCACCGGCGCCTGTGCCGCAACACCTGCCAGCCTGCTTCGATAAGCATTCCAGTCGGAGGACTGGGCAACAACAATTCTCCTGGCTTCGCTTGTGGAAACAGCCTCAATTGCAGATTTCTCAGGCACAGAAAGGATCTTGCCGGCCTTCAAGCGGTTCATGTTGCCACCGCCGAAAGCCTCCTGATTGGCGCGTAACAACCCCACCAGCATCTGCTCCAGCGAAACGCCTTCCGGCTTGGTCTCGCTGGCAATCCTGTTCAAGGTGTCGCCACGCCTGACCTCACGAACGTTGCTGCCTTCAGCAGGCTGATCCGCTGTTTTTTTAACCGTTTCCTGGGGGCGAACTTTTGAAACATCGGTTCTGGCGCGCGACTCGATGTCAGCAGGCGCTGTCGAACGCATGTCGATAGTCGGCTTGCTTGTCACTGCAGGTCTGACCGTCGCAGGAGCAACAGGGGTGGAACCCTTTGCAGTAACCTCCGGCGGATCAAGCAGGAAGGTATATTCGCGTACCAGACGACCGGCCGGCCAGTTCAGTTCAAGCAGCATGTCGACGAATGGGTCGTTGATCGGCCTGTCGGAACTCAGTTTGATGACCGACTGTCCATTGGGACGTTTGTCCAGGCTGAAACGGATCCCCAGCAACGTCGTCGCGTAATCCAGCCCAGCCTGTTTGAAGGCTTCTGGCGGTGCCAGTTGCGCCTTCATGCCGGAAAGCTCTTCGCGCGTCGCGGAGACTTCGATTTCCGCACGCAAAGGTTGCCCAAGCGCTGAAAAGACGACAATTTTCCCAAGTCCGGCCGCCTGCGCGGCCAAAGGAACTCCTGAGAGAACAAGACAAGAAGCAAGCGCAACCGCAGAGCTACGCAAACCAAGATTTTTTAGCGTCTGATTAATTGTTTTCGCCACAGCTCCACCCTGAACGTCCAAACGGAATTATTAAAATAACATCATGGGTTTAGCGATGCAAGCTAAACATGCTTGTGATGCTACTTATGTTGAAAAAAAACCGGGGTATTTTCCCCGGTTTTTTGACAGAAATATCAATTATCTGTCGAGCAGAATGCGTAACATGCGGCGCAACGGCTCGGCGGCACCCCACAATAACTGGTCGCCAACGGTGAAAGCACCAAGATACTCCGGCCCCATGGCTAACTTGTGCAGCCTGCCAACAGGCACATTCAGCGTGCCGGTCACCGCCGCGGGGGTCAATTCACGCTCGCTGATTTCCCGCTCGTTGGGCACTACCTTCGCCCACTGGTTGCTTTGAGCAATGATGTCGGAAACCTCGTCAATCGGCACATCCTTCCGGAGCTTGATGGTCAAGCCCTGCGAGTGGCAACGCATGGCGCCTATGCGCACACACAGACCGTCGATCGGGATGCTGCCGGGCGTGCGGAAGGCGGGACGACCGAGAATCTTGTTGCACTCGGCACCACCCTTCCACTCTTCTTTCGACTGCCCACCCTCGACCGGAACATCAATCCACGGAATCAGGCTGCCAGCCAGCGCCGTATTGCGGAAGTTCTTGGTCGGAAAACTGGAGGCGCGCATGGTCTCGGCAACCTTGCGGTCGATGTCGAGAATTGCTGATGCCGGATCGGCCAGATCGGACTTAACTGCGTCATGCAGCGCGCCCATCTGTGACAGCAACTCGCGCATATTTTGTGCGCCGGCGCCGGAGGCCGCCTGATAGGTCATGGCACTGACCCATTCGACCAAGTCCTTCTGGAACAGACCGCCAATACCCATGAGCATCAGCGAAACCGTGCAGTTGCCGCCAATCCAGTTCTTTCCACCCTTGGTCAGCGCATCCTGGATGACGTCGAGGTTAACCGGATCAAGAATGATGACCGCGTCTTTCTCCATGCGCAATGAAGAGGCCGCATCGATCCAGTGACCGTTCCAACCGGCTTTGCGCAGCTTGGGAAAAACTTCCTTGGTGTAATCACCGCCCTGGCTGGTGATGATGATGTCCATCTGTTTGAGCACATCGATCGACAGGGCATCCTGCAACACCCCGCCTCCCTTGCCGCCCAGCGTCGGCGCCTTGCCGCCAACCGCCGAGGTCGAGAAATAAACGGGCTCGATGTAATCGAAGTCACCTTCTTCCACCATGCGCTGCATGAGCACCGAACCGACCATACCGCGCCAACCAACCAGGCCAACCTTCTTCATTGCGATTGCCTCAAAAAAACCACCAGATCAACCAAACACTTCAAATCACAGCGCGGCCAGAACGGCATCGCCCATTTCACGGGTACCCACCTTCTTGGTACCCGCTTCGTAGATGTCGCCGGTGCGATAACCCTGTGCCAGAACTTTCTTCACCGCGCCCTCGACGCGCTGGGCTACATCTTCCATAGCAAAGGTGTAACGCAACATCATTGCCACCGACAGAATCGTCGCCAGAGGATTGGCCACGCCCTTGCCGGCAATATCAGGTGCCGAGCCGTGGCAAGGCTCATACATTCCCTTGTTGTTCTCGTCGAGCGACGCAGAGGGCAGCATGCCGATCGAACCGGTAAGCATCGAGGCCTCATCCGACAGGATGTCACCGAACATGTTGCCGGTGACCATCACGTCGAACTGTTTCGGGTTGCGCACCAGTTGCATCGCAGCGTTGTCCACCAGCAGGTGCGACAGTTCGACATCCGGATACTCCGGCGCCAGCTCGCACATCACATCACGCCATAGCTGCGTCGTTTCCAGAACGTTCATCTTGTCGACCGAGCACAGCTTCTTGCTGCGCTTGCGCGCTGCTTCGAAAGCGACGCAACCGATGCGACGAATCTCACTCTCGGTGTAGTGCATGGTATTGAAGCCGAAGCGCTGCATCTTGCCATCCACTTCGCGCGTATCGATACCGCGTGGTTGTCCGAAGTAAATATCCCCGGTCAGTTCCCGAATGATCAGGATGTCGAGACCGGCAACCACCTCGGGCTTTAGTGTCGAGGCATTGGCAAGTTCAGGGTAGAGAATGGCCGGACGCAGATTGGCGAACAGGCCAAGGTGCTTACGGATGCCAAGCAGGCCACGTTCCGGGCGCTGTTCGCGTGGCAACACGTCCCATTTCGGGCCACCGACCGCACCGAGCAGCACGGCATCGGCCGCCTGCGCCAGTTTCTGGGTCGCTTCCGGATACGGATTTCCGGTCGCGTCGACGGCGCAGCCACCAAGAAGCGCTTCTTCAAGCTCGAACTTCAAGTCGAGAGCCTTCAGAACACGTACCGCCTCGTCCATGATTTCAGGACCGATGCCATCACCGGGCAAAACGCAAATTTTCACAATGTCATCCTATTCAAAATCAAGCAAACAACCACGGGTGTTCGATGCGCCGACTTTCCTCAAACGCACGAATTTTTTCGGCATGGCGCAGGGTCAAACCGATATCGTCCCATCCATTGATCAGACTTTCCTTGCGGAAGGCATCCACTTCAAAAGGTAGCGCCTTGCCGTCTGGACGCAGGACAAGCTGTTTTTCCAGATCAATGGTCAGCTTGTAACCCGGCGTGGCCTCGACCTGTGTAAACAAAGCATCAATTTCATCCGCCGGCAGCACAATCGGCAGGATGCCGTTCTTGAAGCAGTTGTTGAAAAAAATATCGGCAAAACTCTCGGCGATGATTGTCCGGAAGCCGAAATCAAGCAGAGCCCACGGCGCATGCTCGCGCGAACTGCCACAACCAAAATTCTTGCGCGTCAGCAGAATCTGCGCGCCCTGATAGCGCGGCAGATTGAGCAAAAAGTCAGGGTTGCGCGGACGGTTGGTACAGTCCTCACCGGGCTGCCCCATATCCGTATAGCGCCACTCGTCAAACAGGTTCGGGCCGAAACCCGAACGTTTGATGGACTTCAGAAACTGCTTTGGAATAATCGCGTCAGTATCGACGTTGGCACGATCAAGTGGTGCGACCAGCCCTTCCAGGCGAACAAACTTATCCATGATTTCCCTTGTAAACCGCCTTACTTGGCAGCCCTTTCGATGGCCTGCCCGCCCTTTTCAATATCCTTGCCGACACCATGCACAGTGTTGCAGGCCGACAGTGACGATGCGGAAACGATGACAAAAAGAATGAGAGCAATTTTATGCACGGTTATCTCCTTAAAGTAAGTCACGAACATCGGCAAAATGGCCGGCAATCGCTGCGGCAGCGGCCATTTCCGGACTCACGAGATGAGTCCGCCCACCAGCGCCCTGCCGGCCCTCGAAATTGCGATTCGAAGTCGAGGCACAACGCTCTCCCGCCTCAAGACGGTCGGCATTCATCGCCAGGCACATCGAACAACCGGCCTCACGCCACTCAAAACCAGCCGCCACAAAAATCTTGTCCAGCCCCTCAAGCTCGGCCTGCTGCTTGACCAGGCCGGAGCCCGGAACCGCCAGTGCCAGCTTGATGCCTGACGACACCTTGCGACCCTTGAGCACATTGGCGGCGGCACGCAGATCCTCGATGCGCGAATTGGTGCACGAACCGATAAATACCTTGTCGATGGTGATTTCGTTAATCGGCGTATTGGCCTTCAGCCCCATGTATTGCAGGGCGCGCTCCATGCCTTCACGGCGCGCCTGATCCTTCTCGCTGGCCGGATCAGGCACCTTGTCGCCGATGGCCACGACCATCTCGGGCGAAGTGCCCCAGGTTACTTGCGGCTGAATTTCCTCGGCACGCATGTCGAGCACGCAATCGAACTTGGCACCTTCGTCGCTGTGTAGCGTGCGCCAGTAGGCAACCGCCGCATCCCACTGGTCGGCCTTCGGTGCAAAAGGACGACCTTTCAGGTAATCGATCGTTACGTCATCGACGGCGATGAATCCCATACGGGCACCGGCTTCGATCGTCATGTTGCACAGTGTCATGCGCGCTTCCATCGACAGGCTACGAATCGTGCTGCCGCCAAACTCGATGGCATAGCCGGTACCACCAGCGGTACCGATGCGCCCGATGATGGCCAGCGCGATATCCTTGGCGGTCACGCCCTTGCCGAGTTTGCCTTCGACACGCAACAGCATGGTCTTCGACTTGTTCTGCATCAGGCACTGCGTAGCCAGCACATGCTCGACCTCGGAGGTGCCGATACCCAGCGCCATGCAGCCGAACGCACCGTGCGTACTGGTATGCGAATCACCGCAAACGACGGTCATGCCGGGCAAGGTCACGCCGTTTTCCGGCCCGATCACATGGATAACGCCTTGACGCAGATCCTTGAAAGGAAAGTAGGCGAGCGCGCCGACTTCGCGGATATTGGCGTCGAGCGTCTCCACCTGCAGGCGTGAAACCGGATCTTCGATGCCGCGCTCCCAGTGGTTGGTCGGGGTATTGTGGTCGGCCGTGGCGACGATGGAGGAAATACGCCAGGGCTTGCGGCCGGAGAGCTTCAAACCCTCGAATGCCTGCGGACTGGTCACCTCGTGCACCAGGTGGCGGTCAATGTAAATCAAGGCAGTTCCATCGGCCTCTTCATGCACCACATGGCTCTGCCAAAGTTTTTCGTATAAGTTTTGCGGCATATGTTCGATATCCGGAAAAGTCAGGCCCAAGCGGCCAGTCGGGGCCGCAGATTATCTCACGGCTCGCCAGTACTGTCAGTGTTGCAGCACATTTCCTTCATCGACATCCTGTTCCCGAATCCAGCCGGCCACCAGCACCAGACCGATCAGCGCATAAATCGAACTCAGGGCAAAGGTCAGTTCGCTACCCAGGTGATCCCACGTCCAGCCGCTGACCAACCCGCCGAGCAACCCGCCAGCACCGAAGGTCAGGCTCGAATACAGTGCCTGGCCGCGCGAACGGGTGCGGCCCGGAAACCAGCGATTGATGGCGGCGATGGCCGCCGCATGGAAGGAGCCGAAAGTCAGCCCGTGCAGGAGTTGGGCCAGCACCAGCACGAGCGGAAATTCGACGCCCCAGCCGATCATCACGAAACGCACCACGGCGGCGGAAAAGCTCGCCAGCAGAATGGTGCGCAGACTGAAGCGACGCAGCAGCCGCGACATGAAGAAAAACACCGCGATTTCAGACAAAACGCCAAGCGTCCACAAGCCGCCAACAACCGATTTGCTGTAGCCGTGATCGGACAAAAAGATCGAATAAAAGATGTTCAGCGCTCCATGCGCTGCAGACATGGCAATGCACGCCGCCAGCAATGCCCTGACCCGCGGCTGGCGCAGGATTTCGCCCACCGGTTGCGGCTCATCCGCGGCATGGTGATGAGCCGGCGATTCAGGCACCAGCAAAGCACAGAGCAGGATGCCGGCGAGCGCGGCCGCACTGACCCAGAGCAGGTTCGGCAAGGGCAGATGATCGAGCAAGGTACCTGTTCCCAATACGGCAGCGATAAAGCCGATTGAACCCCACAGGCGGATGCGGCTATAACGCGCTGAATTCTCGCCAAGATGATCGAAGGTCAAGGCTTCGACCAGTGGCAGCGCGGCCACCCAGAAAAAAGCGAGGACAGCCATGGCCACCAGAAACGCTTCAAAGCGGCTGATGAAAAAGAAGGCCGCAAAAGCAATCAGCGCCATCAGGCTGGTCAGGCGGATGATTGGCAGCTTTTGCCCGAAGCGGTCGGCGAGCGCGCCCCACAGATACGGTCCGAACAGCCGCATCAACATCATCTGCGACATCAGCAGGGCGATATCCCACGCTGAAAACGAGAGTGACTGCAGGTAAAGCCCGAAGTAGGGCGAGAAAACGCCAAGAAAGGCGAAATAGAAAAAGTAGTAGGCTGAAAGGCGCCAGTAGGGGAAGTGATGCATCCGGCAATTTTACCGGATGCATTGAGCAACGATCAGTTGCTGTTTTTGTGTGCGACCAGAATCTGGTACATCTTGTCCTTCAGATTCACGCGCACTTTCTTCATTTGCTCGATCGTGAAATCATCGACCGGAACGTCGACTTCTTCCAGGCGCTCCACTTCACTGGTAAGACTGTGGTACTGATCAAACATTTCGCTGAAACGGCTATCCGAAGATCTCAACACTTGCATTACATCCAGAAATTCGGGGAACTCGCGGTGAAGCTCGTGATGCTCTACTTGCATGATCCAGCCCTCTCTCTGTTCCTGGCTTACACATTGCACGGCCAGCGTGGTTGAAAAACGACAGACCTGTAGGCCTACCCGACAACTCTGACAGCTCCCTAGAAGACAGTTTAGCCAGCTCGTAAAAGACGTCAACTACCCCTCAAATACGTGGCGTCGTACAAACCACATCAGCGCACTGAGCGCGATGACGCAAGGCATGATCGATCAGTACCAGCGCCAGCATGGCCTCGGCAATCGGTGTTGCACGGATGCCCACGCACGGGTCGTGTCGGCCATGCGTCTCGACCATCACCTGCTCGCCGGCCAGATTCACCGAGCGGCGTGGCAGACGAATGCTCGATGTCGGCTTGATCGCCATATTCACCAGAATGTCCTGCCCGGTGGAAATGCCACCTAGAACACCGCCGGCATTGTTGGACAGGAAACCCTGCGGCGTCATCTCGTCGCCGTGTTCGCTGCCCATCTGCGCGATGCTGGCAAAACCGGCACCGATCTCGACCCCCTTCACCGCGTTTATTCCCATCATCGCGTAGGCGATTTCGGCGTCGAGGCGGTCATAGACTGGCTCGCCCCAACCCGCCGGCACGCCGCTGGCCGCCACGCTGATCTGAGCCCCGACAGAATCGCCGGACTTGCGCAAGGAATCCATGTATTCCTCAAGTTGCGGAACAATCGAAGCATTCGGCGCAAAGAAAGGGTTTTCGGCAATCTGGGCAGCATCGACAAAGGGAATCTCGATCGGTCCGAGCTGGCTCATCCAGCCCCGAATCGTGATGTCGTAACGCGCTTTCAACCATTTTCGGGCAATCGCCCCGGCCGCCACGCGCACCGCCGTTTCACGCGCCGACGAACGGCCGCCGCCACGATAGTCGCGAAAGCCGTACTTCTGGGTGTAGGCGTAATCAGCATGACCCGGACGAAAACTGTCGGCGATATTGCCGTAGTCCTTGCTCCGTTGATCCTGGTTGCGAATCAGCAGGCCAATCGGCGTACCGGTGGTTTTTCCTTGAAATACACCAGACAGGATTTCAACCGTATCCGGCTCGCGGCGCTGCGTTACATGGCGTGATGTGCCAGGTTTGCGACGATTGAGCTCATCCTGAATATCGATTTCACTGATTTCGAGCCCTGGCGGACAACCATCGACGATGCAGCCAATCGCCGGCCCATGTGACTCGCCAAAAGAAGTTACGGTAAACAAAGTGCCAAAAGTATTGCCGGACATGGATTTCTCGGGAACGATAAAATAGCAGGAAAGTCTATCATAGCCGTGCCAGACGGCACCCCATTTGACCATGAACCTCAAACCAAAACCACCGGCAAAACCTGCTCCAAAACCCAAGACAAACAAGGCTTCCCAGCCCGCACTGAACCCGTTGCTGCAGGCGTGTTATCTCGCGCCCCTATGGAGCCATTTGAATCGCGGCTTAATGGAGCCAC
>NZ_JBMOJE010000039.1:0-39097 GCF_049316945.1 Propionivibrio sp.
CCCCGCGGGAGAAGGGCCGGGGATGAGGGCTTGCGACATTGGCATCACATCCAACGGAGGTTTTTAGGTTTATTGATCTTCGAATGGCCGCTATTGGTTTGATAGCCGGCGCCCGGCGGGGCAGGAATTTTGAGCTGTCTGTGTCGGCTGATGGCCGAATCAAGACGACCAGTTTTGCCGAAAGCTCCAAGCCAAAGGCATTGTGCGCTGCAATGCTGATTATCAATCACAAAATCTGGGTACCCATTCTTTCCCGTCTGACGCGCCGCATCGGCCAAGCCTTGAGTCAGCCGCTGCCGAAAGGCAACAAGATTGCTCATCATCTGGCGAATCCCTATCTGCAAGTGAATACGGCGCAACTCGCCGGCTGGCTGGAGGCGTATATCCACGAGCGGCTGTTCAATGAGCCGTTCGATCCGATGCGCGATGAAAGCTGGCGTGTGTTGCTGTTACAGCCGGTGATCGACCACAATACCAAGGTTTTTGCGATGGCCTTGATCGATTCGGAAGATCGGAAAATCGAGGGCGAAACCGAGGTGCGCCACCGCGCCTTGTCCGAGGTGCCCAAGCTGTCGATGAGCGAAAGAAGCTCGCTGCCGGTGATCAAGTGCATTTAGCGATTTACCCTGGCAGTACGTATTGCTCGGCGAGTTGCTGTTTCACGACTGGCGGAGCAAGGGCGCACGGCTGGCCGATTTGCTGGCGTTTGCGCGAGTGCGACCGCTGCCTACGTTTGCCGCACAAGGGCGTTTACCGCTGGTTTCTTGATCGCTCAGCTGCGCAGCCTGGTGCTGGCAGCGATCTTTCTTGGCGCTCTGCTCTGGAACCCGCATGGAATGGCGATCTTGCGTGCCATGCCTCTGAGAAGCTCGTATTTGCTCGATCTACAGTGGATAGGCGTGAAGACCCTTATCCAGAGCCGATCTTCGGCCAGTCTCCGTAAGTTTGGCCGTGTTGGCCTCGGGTGAATCGAGGCAAACCTTGAATTCCATCAACTCGTCGCGGCGGAAGGCGTGCACCGTGATGGTGTCGCCGAGTCGATGGCGGGCGAGTTGTTTTTCGAGCGTCGCCGGTGTCAGGCGCAGGCCGTCGATGGCCAGCAGCAGGTCGCCGGCGGCGAGGCCGGCCACCTGTGCGGCGCCGCCGGTGAATACGGTGGCGAGTTTTACTTCACTGCCCTCGTTCCCCGTTTTTACACCCAGTGAGGGCGTTTTCGCTTTCTCCCATTCCAGCTTCAGACCGAAGGGTGCCAGCAGTCTGGCCAGCGGCAGTTCGCCGGTGCCGTGCACCGCATCGGCAAAGAAACGCTTCAGATTGAGCCCGGACAGTTCTTCGGCAATCAGCCTGATGTCTTCCTCACCAACACCGATGCCGGTATTGCCGTGGCGCTGCCAGAGCGCCCGCATCACGTCGTCGAGTGAGATTTCCCCTTTTGTTTTGTTGCGTAGCGTGAGGTCGAGGGCGAGTGCAACCAGCGCACCCTTGGCGTAGTAGCTGACCACGGCATTGGGGGTGTTTTCGTCCGGCCGATAAAACTTGCTCCAGGCATCGAAACTCGATTTGGCCAGGGTCTGCTGCCGGCGGCCGGGGCCGCGCTGGACGTTGCTGATCGTTTTTGCGCTGAGTTCGAGCCAGTCCTTGAGTTCGATGGCACCGCAGCGCAGGAGGGCCAGATCGTCGTAATAGGAGGTGAATCCTTCAAACGCCCAGAGCAGCGTCGTGTAGTTCTCGCGATCCAGGTCGTATGGCATGAATGCGGCGGGCTTGATGCGTTTGACGTTCCAGGTGTGGAAGTACTCGTGGCTGCACAGGCCGAGGAGGGTGCGGTAGCTCTCGCTCATTTCCTGCATGCCGGGGTAAGGCAGGTCGTTGCGCGAGCAGAGCAGGGCGGTCGAGGCGCGGTGTTCGAGACCGCCGTAGCCTTCGCCAATGGCGGTGATGAGGAAAACGTAGCGCGACATCGGCGCCGGTTCGCCGAAGAAGCGGATCTGCCATTCGCAGATACGTTTGAGGTCGGCGCTGAGGCGCTCAAGATCGCAGTCATGACGACCGCTGATGGCGACCTCGTGGGTTACGCCGCAGGCCTTGAAATGGGCCAGAGTGAACATACCCATTTCGACCGGGTGGTCGATCAATTCATCGTAGTTGGCGGCGTGGTAGAGGCCGAAGCCGTGGCGTTCTGCACAATTTTCTTCCCCGTGCGCCGGTTCGAGTGCGGTGGCGATGCGCCAGTTCGGGTAATCGCTGCCTGCCGGTGGCTGGATATCGACCAGGCAGTGCGCGTTTTCCTGTCCGATTACGCGCAGGAAAACGCTGCTGCCATTGAAGAAGGCGTGAGTACGGTCAAGGTGGGCGCCGCGTACCGAGAGATCCCAGGCGTAGATTTCACAGGTGACAGTGATCGGCTCGGAGCTCTTCAGCGACGCGGCCTGCCAGGTGTGCTTGTCGATCTTCTTCAGGCGCACCGTCTTGCCACCGGATACAGCGCGGATGGTGACAATATGCCGGGCGAAATCCCGGATCAGGTAGCTGCCGGGAATCCAGGCCGGCAGTGCAAAGCGCTGGCCGGCCGGATCGGGGTTGGCCACGCTGCAGCAAACTTCGAAGGTATGCGCCTGCGGACGCAGTGGCTGGATGGAATAGCGGACTGGGGTATGTTTCATTTTTGGAGCTGCCAGGATGATGTCTGCACGATTGTACTTTCCATGAATGCCGGTGTTTTGTGATAAAGTAAAAAAAGAATCCTGATCACGCAATATTTACTTGTCATCCTAGGTTCAACGATGCCTCTTCCTCCGCCCAGCGCAGTGCGCACCCGTATGCATCAACGCAGCGTCAAGCTTGATGGGTTCAAGCGCGCTGACGGTTTGTGGGACATCGAAGCGCGCCTGCTGGATAGCAAAGACCAGGATTATCCATTGTCATCCGGCCTGCGCAAGCCCGGTGAGGCGGTGCATGACATATCGGTACGGGTAACCGTCGACGGCAAGATGAATATTATCGAAGCGGTGACCTCGGTTGATGCAACACCCTACATGGGCTACTGCGATACCAATCTGCCGGACTATTCGAGGATTGTCGGCTTGAATTTGTTCAAGGGTTTTCTCAAAGCGGTCAAGGACATGTTCGGTGCTACGCGTGGTTGCGCACACCTTAGCGAACTCCTGATGTTCCTGCCTACCGCCGCATTACAGACATTCGCCAGTGAAGTGGTTGATAATGCCGATAGCGAGCATAAGCCCTATCAGCTTGATCGTTGCCACGCACTGAGCTCGCATTCGGAAACGGTCCGGCGCTATTACCCGCGCTGGTATCGCAACCAAAACCCCGGGTAGGGGATCCTGCCTAAAGATGGTCAATCAACTCCTAAAACCAAGCAAGGAAAGCGCATGAAAATTCATGAATATCAAGGGAAGGAACTTCTCAAAAAATTCGGCGTAGTCGTTCCGCGCGGTGTTTTTTGCCAGTCAGTCGATGAGGCGGTCAAAGCTGCCGAGTCGTTGGGTGGCAAGGTCTGGGTCGTTAAAGCCCAGATCCATGCGGGCGGTCGCGGCAAGGGCGGCGGCGTCAAGGTGGCCAAGTCGCTGGACGAAGTGCGGCAGTACGCCGGACAGATTCTCGGCATGCAGCTCGTTACGCACCAGACCGGCCCGGTTGGCCAGAAGGTTCGTCGCCTGCTGATCGAGGAAGGCGCCGACATCAAGAAGGAATATTATGTCGCCGCGCTGACCGATCGTGCCACGCAGAAGGTCGCCATGATGGCTTCCTCCGAAGGCGGCATGGACATCGAGGAAGTGGCGCATAGCACCCCGGAAAAAATCCTCAAGGTCTTCATCGATCCGGCTATCGGCCTGACCGATGCACAGGCCAGCGAGCTGGCCAACGGCATCGGCGTTCCTGCGGCGTCCGTGGACAAAGCCGTTGAAGCGCTTAAAGGGCTGTACACCTGCTACATGGAAACCGACTCTTCGCTGGCGGAAATCAACCCGCTGATCCTCGAAGGCAACGGCAACATCAAGGCCCTCGACGCCAAGTTCAACTTCGACGGCAATGCGCTTTACCGTCATCCCGAAATCGTCGCTTACCGCGACCTTGACGAAGAAGATGCTGACGAAGTCGAAGCCTCCAAGTTCGACCTCACCTACATCGCGCTCGACGGCAATATCGGCTGCCTGGTCAATGGTGCCGGTCTGGCCATGGCCACCATGGACACGATCAAGCTGTTCGGCGCCGAGCCGGCCAACTTCCTCGACGTCGGCGGTGGTGCAACGACCGAGAAGGTGACGGAAGCCTTCAAGATCATGCTCAAGAACTCCAAGGTCAAGGGCATTCTGGTCAACATCTTCGGCGGTATCATGAAGTGTGACACGATCGCCAATGGCGTCGTCGCTGCTGCTCGCGAAACCCATTTGTCGGTGCCGCTGGTGGTGCGCATGAAGGGCACCAACGACGAGCTGGGCAAGCAGATCCTGAAAGATTCCGGTCTGCCGATTATCACGGCCGATTCCATGGCTGAAGCCGCCACCAAGATCGTTGCTGCGGTCAAGTAAGGAGCCACAATATGTCAATTCTGATCAATAAAGACACCAAAATCATCACCCAGGGCATTACCGGCAAGACCGGTCAATTCCACACCGAAAAGTGCCAGGAATACGCCAACGGCAAAAACTGTTTCGTCGCGGGTGTCAACCCGAAGAAGGCCGGCGAATCGATCTTTGGTATTCCGATCTTCGGCTCGGTCAAGGATGCGGCCAAGGAAACCGGCTCCACCGTCTCGGTCATCTACGTGCCGCCTCCGGGCGCTGCGGCCGCGATCTGGGAAGCCGTTGAAGCCGACCTCGATCTGGTCATCTGCATCACCGAAGGCATCCCGGTTCGGGACATGCTCGAAGTGCGCAACAAGATGAAGAAGAGGGAAGCCGCCGGTGGCAAGAAAACGCTGCTGCTCGGACCGAACTGCCCAGGCCTGATCACGCCGGACGAAGTCAAGATCGGCATCATGCCTGGTCATATCCACCGCAAGGGTCGTATCGGCGTCGTTTCGCGCTCCGGCACGCTGACCTATGAAGCCGTTGGCCAACTGACCGAAATCGGTCTCGGTCAATCTTCGGCGGTTGGTATCGGTGGTGACCCGATCAACGGTCTGAAGCACATCGATATCATGCGTCTGTTTAACGACGATCCTGAAACCGACGCCGTCATCATGATCGGCGAAATCGGCGGTCCGGACGAAGCCGAAGCGGCCGTCTGGTGCAAGGCCAACATGAAGAAGCCGATCGTTGGCTTCATCGCTGGCGTTACCGCGCCGGCCGGCAAGCGCATGGGTCACGCCGGTGCGCTGATTTCCGGTGGTGCCGATACGGCCGATGCCAAGCTGGCCATCATGGAAGAGTGTGGCTTCACCGTGACGCGTAATCCATCGGAAATGGCCAAGCTGCTCAAGGGCCTGCTCAAGTAAGGTTTGTTGTTTCAGCAAAAAGGGCAGACTTTGGTCTGCCCTTTTTGCTGGTCGGGATTCCTGTCGAGCGTTAATCAGCTCATTCTGGAGTCAATCCAACCGTTTCAACCTAAGCCGGCCGAGCCGGAACCAAAAAATCCAGGCAACGCGCACCGGTTTTCCCCCTTGCCCACTTGTGGGGCCGAGGAGAGGGGATTCTCCTGCGAGGCAAGTGTGAAATCCCCCTCCCCCAACCCCTCCCACTTGTGGGCGAGGGGAGAACGCAGAGCCGAGAGAAGGGCCGGGGATGAGGGCTTCCCTGGTGCCAAGGCGAACTATCCAGCCAGGAACCGGGCAACTTTTTCCAGGAATATCTCGCGCACCAGCGGCTTGACCACAAAATCAACCGCACCGGCCTTGAGACTTTCCACCACCACATTCTTTTCGCTCTGGCCCGTGATCATCATAACCGGGATGTCCGCAAACTCCGATGCCGCCTTCAACCTGCGCAATACTTCCAAGCCGTTAATCTCAGGCATCACCAGATCCATCAGAATCAGGTCGGGGCGCTTCTTGCTCAAGATGCCCAGGGCCTCGGCGCCACTGTCGGCAAACATCAGGTCATAGGGTTCATTTTCCATAATCTTGGCAAATAACTTTCGCTCATAATCATCGTCATCGACCACCAGCACCACAGGCCGAAAGGCATCGGCCAGCAACTTCAAGGCGCGCACCGGTTCCAGGTGTGGCGCGAGTTGTTGTTTCATCTCGCCGACCCATTGCCCAATGTTCTTTACAGCATCGTTCAGTGCAGCGAAGCCTTCACCCACTGACTCCGCTTTAAGCTGGTCGAGTCCCTGTTGCACCCGAGCGGGGTTCGGGATCCCCAGAGCATCGCCCAGGCGGCCTTGCGCCAGGTTTGTCGAGAAACTGCCGATCGCCGCATCGATTTCCCCTTCGGCTTGCTCCATGAAGTGACTGGCCTTTTGCGCAAGTAGCTGGCCTATGCAGATCTGCCGTTCCAATTGCTCCTCCAGTTCGGCGATACGCCGCGCCTGTCGCACCATCTTCGCCAGCGGTGCGGTGCCTCGCGTATGCTCCAGATCGCGCAGAGCTTGAAACACTGCCATCAGCAGGCGCGGTTCGTCATGGTGCAATGGCCAGAACAACGCATAGTCATCGAAGCGCTCCTGACGGCACAACTCATAAACCAGATGCTCCTCGTCCTTGCGGCAAAGGATCAGGGTACGGTGTGGCAGGGTATGCACCAACTTGCTCGAGCGATACAGATTCAGGTAGTAGTGCTTGGCTTTTCCAAGGGTGTTGAAGGCCAGGATGAGGACGTCGGGTTTGCGGCGTTCAAAATCCTCGACCGCCAGATTCGCTTCTGTTGAAACAAAAACGTTCTCGAATTCGGCCAGCAGCAACTTTCTGACCAGGTCTGCATCCGAAGCAATATTGGTAACGACGAGAATGCGGGCGTTCTTCACTGCAGAACCAATTCTGGACAACGCCTTTTCCAGTCAACCAGCCAGGCGGGCAGATCCTCAGCCGGCATGGGCCTGGCGATGAAGTAGCCCTGGGCCAGATCGCAGCCCTGATGGCGGACAAAATCCCAATCCGCCCGGTCTTCCACACCTTCCGCCACCGATTCCATTTTGAGCTGAGTCGCCAAGCCGTGACTGGCGTTGAACATGGCTCGTTGCGTATCGTTGGCCCAGGCACCATGGACGAAGCTTTGATCGATCTTGAGTTCAACGAAAGGAATGTTACGCAGTTGGGTAAGCGAAGAATTCCCGGTACCAAAATCGTCGATCGAGAGGCGAAAGCGTTTCAGATGCAGCCGGGTCAAAATTTCGAGCGGCACGCGCAGATCGGTCATCAAACGGCTTTCCGTCACCTCCAATACCACCTCCTGTGGAGGAACGCCGGCCTTGCTCGTAAGTTCGACAACATTGTTCAGGAAATTCAGCGAGACCAGGTTGTCCATTGACACATTGACCGCTACCCGTAACGGCATCCCCGCATCCCGCCAGGTCCGCGACTGGTTCAGAGCGCCCGACAGAACAACCCGGGTCAACTCGTCGATCAGGCCGTGCTCCTCGGCCAAAGTGATGAACTTGTCCGGGTATACCATGCCATCCGAAGGGTGACGCCAACGCACCAGGGTTTCTACGCCGACGACTTCACCCGTCGCAACGTCCACCTTCGGTTGATAATAATTGACCAGTTCGCCGCTGACCATGGCCTCACCCAGTTCCTCCGCACTGTATATTCTTTTCGCTGCTTCAATGGCCACTTGTGCTGGCGGCATCCACTTGTCGATCAACTCAGCCAGCCTCGCCGGTATAACCGGCTTGGTCAGATAGCCAAGCACCGAAATTTTGTGCGCCCGCACCAGTTTCTCGACAGACTGCAACACGCGTTCATCTTCCCCACTCACCAGAATTAGCGCGCCTGAATAATGATGTTCGACCAGATGCCGGACGAACTCGACCCCGTCCATTTCCGGCATGTTGATATCCAGCAAGATCAGATCGGGATGACAATTGGTACGATCAAGCAGCTCCAGCGCAGCGCGGCCATTGTCACAGGTAGAGACCGAGGAAAAACCGGAATTTTCCAACATGCGACACAACAGCTTGAGCATGAACGGTTCGTCATCAAGCACCAGAATCCTGATTGCGAATTTATTGTTCATAAAGCTACCTTTCCATATTTCTTTGATTCTTTAACCCCTGCATTCACTTCAATACGCATCAAGAAATGCTTCAACACTCGCCAGCGCTTGCTCAAACCTGGGCAACAGCAATGCCAGGGTTGCAGCATCACCGCACTTGCCCATCTTCTCCATTTCGTCACATAGATCACCTAACGCCAGGGCACCCACCGAACGCGCCGAGGACTTGAGTTTGTGCGCTACCATCCCGGCTGCCGACGCCTCGCCTGCCACGCAGGCGGTGCGAATCTGCACGGCTATCCCGAGCGCGCTGAGGCGGAAGTCATGCAGAAACTCACGCACAATCGCTTCATCGTCGCCGATCAATGCCTTGAGCACATTCACGTTAACCGCGACCAAGGCTCCCCCAGTAAGTAGTGGTGCAGGCAACGAGATGTTGCATGATGCTGCTTCAGCAGTCAGCGGTTCAGAAGTAACAATGGGCAACCATTTTTCCAGCATTGATATCAGATTGACCAGTTGCACCGGCTTGCTTACATAATCGTCCATGCCCATGGCCAGACAGCGTTCAACCTCGCCCTTGAGGACATTGGCCGTAAAGGCGATGATCGGCATGCGGGTGTTGCCGGATTCAGCCGCGCGGATAGCGGCAGTCAATTCATAGCCATCCATCCCCGGCATGTGCAGATCGGTGATCAGAATGCCGAAATCGCCGCTCTTCCAGAGACTCAGCGCCTCACGCCCATTGTTGGCGATGACGACAGCTTGCCCGAGCAAGTTGAGTTGTTGCAGGATGACTTTCTGGTTGATCTCGTTGTCTTCAGCAATCAGGATCAGACGACCCCGTAGACGCGCCTCTGTGCCGGATAGTGGCAGGAGTTTCGCTTTGGCAATGCCGGGCAGACCTTCGCCGTCAGCTTCTTGCGCTCGTCCAGCAGCAATCGCCACCGCCTTCAGCAGCGCCCTGCGCGTAAGCACATTACCCTCCAACAACACCATATCTGTTCCCTCCTGGCGGAGGCTTTGACGCTGCCCACGCCCGATGACGACAAAGTGGATTTCCTGGCCCGGCTGAGCGCGGGCTGCTGCACGCAGATCATCCAGCGGAGGGAAAGTGCCTTCGGTATCAATAACGACGATAGTCAGGCCGGATGGACGGCTGGCCAGGTATTGCCGGGCGCTCGCCAGATCGCTCGCCCGATCGATCACCGCTCCAGCCGCGGAAAGATAGGCTGCACAATCGTTGGCGATCCCCTCCTGGCCAACCAACACCAGGCAAGACAGCCCTTCGACGAGCCCGAAGTCGGGTTTTAGTGGCGCATGCAGGGCCAATTCCTGGCCTGCACTGTGGCGTTCAATCGGCATCGCGAAAGGTATGCGCAAACTGAACAGTGAACCCATCCCCGGCTCGCTGCGTACGATGATTTCACCACCCATGATATTGACCAACTGCCGCGAGATGGCCAAGCCAAGCCCGGTTCCACCGAAAGTCCGGGTGGTCGAACTGTCGGCCTGAATAAAGGCAGTAAATAAGCGTGCCTGCGTTGCCTCATCAATGCCGATGCCGTTGTCGGTTACATTGAACTCCAGCATAACCTTCTCCGCACTGCTTTCAACGAGCAGGGCGCGTACCGACACCCGTCCCGTTCGTGCTTGCCCGCTGGAAAACTTGATGGCGTTGTTGGTCAGATTGATCAGTATCTGGCGTAGTCGCCCCGGATCGCCCAGAACCTCGGCAGGAATGGCCGGATCGGCGAACAGCGTTAATTCCACACCTTTCTTCAAGGCCATGCGGCTCATGTTTTCGCACGCCGCTTCCACCACATCGCCGACCGACATGGGGATGGATTCAATCTGAAGCTTGCTGGCCTCGATCTTGGAGAAGTCAAGAATGTCGTTTATCACGGCCAACAGTGCAAACGCCGATTCGTGGATGATGTTGGCCATTTCCATCTGAGGTTCATTGAGACTGCTCTGCTGCAATACGTCGATCATGCCGATCACGCCGTTCATCGGCGTGCGGATCTCATGGCTCATTGTGGCCAGAAACTCAGACTTGGCGAGGTTGGCCTTTTCGGCCACGAACTTGGCGCTTTCAAGCTCGACGTTATTTTCCTGTAACACCTGATCCAGGCGTTTGCGTTCAGTGATGTCGCGCGCTGCGGCGAATACGCCCTGCAGCTTCCGGTTCCGGTCGTAGAAGGTGGTGGCGTTCAATGACACCACCGTTTCCTTGCCCTCCCTGGAGCGCGCGGTGAGTTCGTAGTCAGTAAGCTTCTTGTCACTCAGAACCAGCTTGATACTCGTTTCGGCTCCCTCCGGGTCGGTGAAGTAACTTTTTAATGGCGCACCGATCAACTCGTCGCGCGTGCAGTCGGTGAGCGCCTCCATCTGTTTGTTGACGTCGGTAATAATGCCGGAGGGATCGGTGGTCATCAGCGCATCAATGTTCGATTCAAACAGGGAGCGCGTATAGAACTGATGGTCGCGCAGACGCTGAGCCAGTTGTTTCTGGTCGGCCTCGATCTCCTTGCGCGCCGTATTGTCAGTGCCGATCAGCAGATAGCCGATGATGCACTCTTGCGCGTCGCGCAGTGCCGTCACCGAGACGACAGCAGGGAAGCGGCTGCCGTCCTTGCGAATGTAGGTCAGCTCGTAGATGTCCTCGATACCGCGTGAGGCCTTGAATACCAGAGCCTCGAAGCCTGGTGCAATCGGCGTTCCAAGCTCGATGCTCAGGGCTTTGGCACGAGCGATTACTTCCTGCGGATCGGAAATGTCGGCCGGTGTGATCTTGTTCATCACTTCAGCCGCCGCAAAGCCCAGCATGCGCTCGGCGCCGACGTTGAAAATCTGGATGACACCATTGGCGTCGGTGGCGATACTCGAAAAATTGGCACTGTTGAAAATCGCGTTCTGCAAGGCCCCGGCCTTGAGCAAAGCCTCTTCAGCCCGCTTGCGCGCAGTGTTGTCGGTGCCAATCAGCAGATAACCAATAATGCCTTCCTGTGCATCACGCAAAGCCGTAACCGACACTACCGCAGGGAAGCGGCTTCCATCCTTGCGGAAGTAAGTCAGCTCGTAGATGTCCTCGATGCCGCGCGAGGCCTTGAATACCAATGCCTCGAAACCCGGTGCAATCGGCGTGTCGAGTTCGATGCTCAAGGCCTTGGCACGGGCGATTACTTCCTGCGGGTCGGAAATGTCGGCCGGCGTGATCTTGTTCATCACTTCGGCGGCGGTGTAACCCAGCATGCGCTCGGCACCGACGTTGAAGATCTGGATGACACCCTTGGCGTCGGTGGCGATACTCGAGAAATTCGCGCTGTTAAAAATCGCACTCTGCAGCGCTCCGGCCTTGAGCAATGCTTCTTCAGCCCGCTTGCGCGCGCTGTTGTCGGTACCGATCAGCAGGTAGCCAATGATAGAGTCCTGCGCATCGCGTAACGCCGTAACCGACACCACCGCCGGGAAGCGGCTACCATCCTTGCGGAAGTAGGTCAGTTCGTAGATATCCTCGATGCCGCGTGAGGCCTTGAATACCAAAGCCTCGAAACCCGGTGCAATCTGCGTGTCGAGTTCGATGCTCAACGCCTTGGCACGGGCGATCACTTCCTGCGGATCGGAAATGTCGGCCGGCGTGATCTTGTTCATCACTTCGGCGGCGGTGTAACCCAGCATGCGCTCGGCACCAACGTTGAAGATCTGGATGACGCCGTTGGCGTCGGTGGCGATACTCGAGAAATTCGCGCTGTTGAAAATCGCACTCTGCAGCGCTCCGGCCTTGAGCAATGCCTCTTCAGCCTGCTTGCGCGCGCTGTTGTCGGTACCGATCAACAGATAGCCAATGATAGAGTCCTGCGCATCGCGCAGTGCCGTAACCGAAACCACCGCCGGGAAACGGCTGCCATCCTTGCGGAAATAGGTCAGCTCGTAGATGTCCTCGATACCGCGTGAGGCCTTGAATACCAAGGCCTCAAAGCCTGGTGCAATCGGCGTTCCAAGCTCGATGCTCAGGGCTTCAGCACGTGCGATCACTTCCTGCGGGTCGGAAATGTCGGCTGGAGTGATCTTGTTCATCACCTCTGCCGCCGTATAGCCCAGCATACGTTCGGCACCGACATTGAAAATCTGGATGACGCCCTTGGCGTCGGTAGCGATACTCGAAAAATTCGCGCTGTTGAAAATCGCACTCTGCAGCGCACCAGCCTTGAGCAATGCCTCTTCCGCCCGCTTGCGCGCGCTGTTGTCGGTGCCGATCAGCAGATAGCCGATGATGGCGCCCTGGTCATCGCGCAGTGCCGTAACCGAAACCACCGCCGGGAAACGGCTGCCATCCTTGCGGAAATAGGTCAGCTCGTAAATATCCTCGATGCCGCGCGAAGCCTTGAATACCAGTGCTTCAAAACCCGGCGAAATGGTCGTACCGAGTTCGACGCTAAGCGCTTCAGCACGTGCGATCACTTCCTGCGGGTCGGAAATGTCGGCCGGCGTGATCTTGTTCATCACCTCTGCCGCCGTGTAGCCCAGCATACGTTCGGCACCGACATTGAAAATCTGGATGACACCCTTGGCGTCGGTAGCGATACTCGAAAAATTCGCGCTGTTGAAAATCGCACTCTGCAGGGCTCCGGCCTTGAGTAGCACTTCTTCAGCTTTCTGGCGTTCGGCGACGGCGATTTCCAGCAGGTCTCGCTGGGTCTCGACCACCTTGCGCAACCGTTCACGCTCAATAAGATTGAAGATACGCTGCTGGGCTATTTCAACCTTGATCGGCTTGGTAATGTAGTCGGCAGCGCCCAGTTCCAAGCCCTTTACTTCAGAGTCCATGTCATTCAACGAAGTCACAAAGACCACCGGGATTCGCTTCAACTGCGGTAGTCCCTTTAGCCGCCGGAGGGTCTCGAACCCATCCATTTCAGGCATCATCACATCGAGCAGGATTAGATCGGGGGGTGATTCCGTGGCTAGTTCGATCCCCATCGACCCCGATGTGGCAGTTTGCAGATCGAAGCGGGTTTCCAGCGCCGCACCCAACAAAAACAGATTGGCTGGCGTATCGTCGATGGCCAAAATTCTCGGGCGCATATCTGTCATGTCAATTCGCTTTCACTTTGTGTGACTACAGCTACCAGATGGTGCAATCCTTCGAGTGCCAGATCGAAGCGAAATGTTGCCAATATCCTGCCGATATCATCGATATCCTTGACTATATCAGTACCCACCGCAAACGTCTGCAAATCCTTGAAGCGAGTGATGGCATCGAATTTATTATGCGCAAGCAAAGGGGTGATCTCATCCACAAGGGCAAGAAACTGAAGCCTATCCAGCGGCTTCGCAACAACGGTCAGCGGCGTTTTTTCCGGCGCAGGCTCGGACAAGTCAGACACCTTGCGCAGCCACCTGCCAAGCGCCAATTCCAGAGCATCCTCATCAACCGGCTTGGCAAGGAAGTCGTCCATGCCCACGGCCAGGCAACGGGCACGATCTTCGGCGAACCCATCTGCCGTCAAAGCGATGATGGGCAGGCGCGGACGGCCGTTTTCAGTCTCCCATTGCCGTATCCGCGCGGTGGCTAAATAACCGTCCATAACCGGCATGTGGATGTCCATCAAAACGACATCAGGCACATCACCACGCATTACTGAATCGACAGCCTGCTGACCGTCCTCGACGTACGAAACGCACAAACTGGATTTGCTCAGCAAAGCCTCGATGACTTCTCTGTTGGTCAGGTTGTCCTCGACCACCAGTACGTGACCACCTAAGCACGATGGCGCAATAACAGGCTTGGGGCCTTCACTAACCGAACGCTCCGCAGCCCGGCTGTTTTCCCCTGCAGGAACGATGCCGGCGCGAATGCGAAACCAGAATCGGGACCCTTTGCCATGTTCGCTCTCGACTCCGACATCCCCCCCCATCAGTTTGGCCAAGCTAAGCACGATCGAGAGACCGAGACCGGTACCGCCATATTCGCGGGTTGTCGAACTATCGGCCTGCGAGAACGAGTGAAACAGCAAATTCAGCTTTTCAGGAGGAATGCCAATGCCTGTATCGCTGACCGAAAACTCAAGCAGGGCTGTCTCGCCATCACGTTCAACTTCGGCAACTCCAATACGGACATTGCCCTGCCTGGTGAACTTGATGGCGTTGCCGACCAGATTGGAAAGCATCTGACGCAGTCGATAGGCATCTGCCTGATAGCGTTGGCCGGCCTGGACATTCCCTTGCGATTGGCCTGCCAGTTGCAGATCCTTGTTTCTGGCCAATCCGGAAAATAGCGCTTGCGTTTCCTTGACAAGCTGTCCGGGTTCAAAAACGGTGGTTTCAAGTTGAATTTTGCCGGCCTCGATTTTTGAGAAATCAAGGATATCGTTGAGCAGGGTCAGCAAGGTCTGACCGGAGTTCAGAATGGTCCGAGCGTAAGCCTGTTGATCGCATTCGCGCAGATTCGGCCGCAGGAGAATCTGCGCCATGCCGAGAATGCCATTCATTGGTGTGCGGATTTCATGCGACATGGTGGCCAGGAAACGGCTCTTGGCCAGGTTGGCGGCGGCAGCGGCGGCCTCTGATTTCTGTAAAGCCGCGGTGCGCTGCTCGACTTTTAGTTCGAGTGTGGCCTCGGAAATCCGGAGCGTGTTGACCATCACCGCGAAAACGCTGGCCAACTTCCCTACCTCGCCGCTTTCCAAGTGCGGTACTGAAATATCCAGATCGCCGGATTCTGAAATTTTCTGCACAATCCCGGTCAGTTTGGCCAACGGTTCGATTATCTGTTGTGAAACCTTGCGCGCCCAATAAACGACCGCCAACACCAACAGCAGACTACCTAAACCATAACCAAGTAAAAGGGGCTGCAACTTGTGCCCGAATGGGTATATTCGATCCTTGGCAACAACATATATCGGGAATGGCACAGCGCCAGTATTTCCCTTGAAAAGGAGCGCATTGGCTGTATTCGGCAAAGACGTCGATGCCTCTGACGCATCCACGCTTACCAGGCTTTCGGAAGTACCCGCCCGCGCCAGCGCAACGCTGTCCAGTTCGAGATCCTTGGGCAGCGAGTGCAAGAGGTCATACAGATCTAACTGAGCCACCATGACGCCCTCAACAGTACCGGTATAAGGGAACACAACCCCCTGATAAATCGTCCATGCCAAATGGCCATTTTTCAGGAGAGCCAATTCTCTGAGTGTCTTTCCCTCGGCGATAACTTGTTTGAACAGCGGTGAGTTGGCGTGACATTCAGACAATTCTGAACGTATTCCCGCCAGACGCTCGCCGTTAAGGTCGCACAGCGCAAGTCCGCTGACCGCAGCAATGGGAAAACGGTAGTTCTCGATGAAGGGGGTGACGTAGGCATTCCGCCCCGGCGAATCGAGCAAGGCCGACATGAACATCGAATTTTTCGACAGGTCGTAAGTTGCGCTTTCAACTACGCTGATCGATCCCTCGACACGCTCCGCCAATCGGCTGGCTTTTTCTTGCAGTCGTTCCTGCAGGGTGGCTTGTTCGACCCAGTAGATCACCGCCAGGGAAATGGAAGCCACCACCAGACTGCTGACAATGGCAATCAGCGCAGCGCAAAGGTATTCGCCAGGCTGCGACGGTCCCAACTCAGCAAGGCTTTGAAGTTCATGGGATAACCTCCGGGCGGCTCAGCGCTTTTTCCTGGTGAGTGGTTCGATGGGTTCGATGCTGCCGTCGCCGGCAAAACGAGCCATGAATACATCATTGATCGACAGCGCATCATGGCGCTTGGCGGTGAAGGGTTTGTCGAACTTCCCAAGCAGACCTGTGTAGGGGCCCAGATTCTCCAGTGCGTTGCGAACGGCCTGACGATCCGTACTCCTGGCCTGCTTGATGGCCTTGGCCAGCAAATGCACCAGATCATAACTGGTCCTCGTCAGCGCGACTCCTTGATCACCCGGCTATTCACCGCCTGAACCGGCCGCACGTTGTTTTTGTAGATGGTTCCGAAGCCGGCCAGTTGCTCCCTGGAAACCTGCATCGGCGTCTTCAACACCAGCCATAGCACACCTTCGGTGCACGGCGGTGTGGTCAGCGAGCCGAGGAAAGTGTAGTAATTCCGTTTCGCCGGGATGAGCAGGGTCGGGTCGATTTTGATCTCGGGGCGGGTGACCGGCTTGCCCTTTTCCAGCGGCAGGTTGGTCCACAAGGTGCGGATCAGATTCTGTTCCTTGCCGGCCTCCATCATGACGGCAACCACGGCGAGCTTGCCGGCCTTCGACTGATGCACCAGATGGACGACCATCGCGTAGGTCTTGCCGTTGAGCTTCTCCTCGCTGGGCTTGTGAAAGTGGAGTTGCAGCAGTTCGTAACTTTCGCCCTCGACGGTGATGCCGCCGGCGTCCGGGGTGTCGACCTTGATACTGTGTCCGTTATCGACAATCGAAAGCGGAACCGGCTTGTAGGCAAACTGGATAGGCGGCAGGTCGGCGCGAATCGTCTTGCGAATGTCAATCGGCGATTGCCTTTGCCCCACGCTGCAGGTCACGAATTCATTGCCCAGACTGCCCCATTTGTCGGCGCCGGTGTTGCCGGTGTAGCTCCAGTGCGGTGCTTCAGCGGGCGCATTATCCCTTGACTTTTTCCCGCCCTTTGGTTTGTCGTGCGTTTCCGGTGCGGGGGCTGGCACGGCGGGTGGGGGTGCGACCTCCTTGACGGCGACCGGCTTGTTCCGGTGCTTGCAGGCGTAGCTGAAAACCGCTTCGAGACTGGAGTCCGGAATAATGGGTTTGGGCTCGCGGCTGTCGAAATTTTCGCTCTTCAGTTCAGTTCCGTCGGCGGTCGTGTAACTGCGCTGAATCGGGGCGGCAAGTTGTTTATCGCATTGAAACTCGGTCAGTACGGTCAGCCGGCTGAACGAAAACGCGCCGGAGTCCGGAGTCTTTGGCCTGGCATGGATCTCGCGGTGCCAGATGCGCAATTTGCCGTCGCTGGCGGAATGGATGCTGCTGGTGTCGACTTCGATTCGCGCCTGGTCCCTGCTGCTGATAGCCACCCACTTGGCAGCCTGGGCCGGCGTGGGCAAAAGTGCCGCGAGAAGCAGGAGAGTAAATGGAGATGTTCTGTGCATGGCGAACATGAGATCGAGACTTTCCAGAAAACAGGCTTGTGGTCAGGGGATTATCCTAAAAACCGCAGTTCAAACCACGGCGACACGGCGGGCACAGCGAAAAGCTGCTGCGAAGCAAATACTCGTGGGGTGCTCAGTTTTTCAGGATTTAATGGCTCGCACAAAGGGTGAAACATGAAAACATTGCAAGCCATTATTTTTCCGTTGTGTTCGTCGTGTTCGCTGTGGTTAACTGCCTTTTCATGATTATAGACGCTTTGCCCAAAGCTCATGGCGTGCAAGCGCCGGCGCTGAAATGCCGGTAGAATCTCCGCTCTGATCGTCATTCAACGGCACTTGTCACAGCTTTTCTGGAGGATGTATGTCTTTGTTTTTGAATGAAACGGATGTTCGTCAGTTGCTGACCATGCCACTGGCCATCGAGGCCGTGGAAGAGGCGCATCGTGAGCTCTCACTCGGCCAGGCCATCGACGTGTCACGCCAGCGTACACGACTGCCACAGACGGCACTGCACCTCCTGCAGGGCGCGTTGCCGGGGCGTGATGCCATTGGCTACAAGGCCTACACCAGCAACCGTTCGGGCGTGCGCTTTGTGGTTCACGTTTTCAGCGCGTCGACCGGGGTGCTGCGCGTCGTACTCGAAGCCGATCTGCTCGGCATGATGCGTACCGGTGCGGCTTCGGGTGTGGCCACGCGCTGGCTGGCCCGTCCAGATGCCGAAATCCTGGGTCTCTTTGGCGCTGGCTGGCAAGCTGAAGGGCATATCGAGGCCATTGCCGCGGTGCGTCCTCTGCGCCTGGCCAAGGTTTTTGCCCGCAACCCGCAACGCCTGGCCGAGTTTTGCGCAAAGATGTCGGAGCGTCTCGGGATTGACGTTGTCGCCGCCTCGTCGGCGGAAGAAACAGTGCGCGGCAGCGATATCGTCAGCACCGTCACGACGGCGGCGACCCCCTTGTTTGACGCCAACTGGCTGTCGCCCGGTACCCACATCAATGGGGCGGGCTCCAATTCAGTGATTCGTCGCGAGTTGGGCGAGGACGTGCTCAAGATCAGTCGTCTCATCGTCGTCGATAGCGTGGAAACAGCGCTCAAGGAGGCCGGCGATCTGCTGCCAGTGCTGGAAAAGGGACGCCTGAGCGAGCGCCAACTGGTCGAACTCGGCGACGTGATTATCGGGCGTCATCCAGGCCGTCGCACGCCGGATGAAATCACTCTATTCGAGTCACAAGGCATGGCCATTCAGGATATTGCGTTGGCGGTGCGGATCGAGGCTTTGGCGCGAGAGCGTGGCCTGGGTGTCAAATTGCCCTATGGCGGCTAGTTTTCGTAAGGCATTGATTGACTGATCTCTAGCAGTACTGTAAGAATGCACAATAGACGGCTGATTCTGCTCCCCATTTAGATTATTGCAGGGGGCGATGAGCGGATAACAAGGGCGGCAGTTGGGTTGAAGAGACCGTCCTTATCGACGCGCTACTAAGGGATGCGAATGCGCAAGAGGGGATTCTGGAAGACCGACTGGTTCCTGGGCCTGGTGGTAAGTTGCGTCATGCTTGTTGCGGCCAGCAGCGACTTGATTCGCAGCCTGGAGCGCAAGGCCTATGACCTCGGCGTTCAGGCGTCGAGTCGGACCCCGCTTGATCGTGTGGCGGTGATCGCCATTGACGATGCCTCGGTCGCCAATCTCGGACGCTGGCCATGGCCGCGCGATCGCCTTGCCAAAATGACCGATCTGTTGGCCGCCGGCAAGGCCAAGGTGGTAGCCAACACTGTCTTCTTTTTCGAACCGCAGATTGATCCCGGCTATACCTACGTCACACGATTGCTCGATATTCACCGGCAGGCTTTGGAAAACAATGAGTCATCGCCGGCCATGGAGCAGATCGGCGGCGTGCTCAACGAAGCCGAACTGGCGTTGAATACCGACCGCATTCTGGCCGCGAGCATCGGCAAGGCCGGGAATGTCCTGATGCCCATGCTGTTTGTGCTGGGTGAGCCAAGAGGTCGTCCGGACAAGGCTTTGCCGGAGTTTGTCACGCGCAACAGGCTGACACAGGTTGCGGACAAGAACGGTGATGTCTGGCCAACCCTTTCGCTGCAAGCGCCGATCGAAGCGCTTGGCGTCAACGCGGCGGCCATCGGCCACCTAAATGCCAAGGTTGATGTCGATGGCGCCATTCGTGCCGAACCCCTGGTGCTGCGCCACTACGATCAGTATTACCCTTCGCTGTCGCTGATGATTGCGGCCAGGAACCTGAATCTCGGGCCGGCCGATGTGCGGGTGACGCTCGGCCAGCAAGTTCGTCTGGGGAATCTGCGTATCCCGACCGACGCAGAAACGCAGATGAACACCTTTTTCTACAAGGATGGCGACGGGAAACCCGCGTTTCAGGTCGATTCCTTTTATGACGTGCTGACGGGCAAGATTCCCGCCAGCAAATACCAGGACAAGATCGTTCTGATCGGAGCCACCGCCTCGGGTGTGGGTACTACGCAGGTGACGCCGGTGTCGCCTGCGATGGCCCCGGTATTGACGCTGGCGCATGCCGTTTCAAGCATTCTGCAGGAACATTTTTTCGTTACGCCGGAGTGGGGGGTGTGGGCTTCGCTCGGCGTTTTCGTTCTGGTTGCCGTGTATCTTATTGCCCTTTTGCCACGGCTTTCCGCCGGCGTTGGCGCCATGACCACGGTGCTTATCCTGGCGATCCTGATCGGCGCGCATTTTGCCCTGATGATCGGCAGTGCGCTGTGGATTCAACTGATGGCTTCGGCGTCGCTTTTACTGGTTGGACACCTTCTGCTGACCACCAAGCGCTTCCTGATGACCGAGCGCGGCAAGGAAAAATCCGAAGCCGATTCGGCTGAATCGAACCGCATGCTTGGCCTCGCTTTCCAGGGGCAGGGGCAGCTCGACATGGCCTTCGACAAGTTCCGCAAGTGCCCGCTGGACGATGCGCTGATGGAGAATCTCTACAACCTGGCGCTCGATTTCGAGCGCAAGCGGCAATTCAACAAGGCTGAAGCTACGTTTCGCTACATGGCCGACTACAACCCGAAGTTTCGCGATCTGGAACAGCGTCTCAAGCGCGCCAAGGTAATGTCCGAAACCGTCATGCTCGGCGGTTCGGGCGGCCAGGCCAACGCCAGCAACATGATGCTTGGTGGCGGACAGGTCGAGAAGCCGATGCTTGGCCGTTATCAGATCGAAAAGGAACTGGGCAAAGGGGCCATGGGCGTGGTCTATCTTGGCCGCGATCCAAAGATCAATCGTGTGGTGGCGATCAAGACCATGGCGCTGTCGCAGGAGTTTGAAGACGACGAACTGGCCGAAGTGAAGGCGCGTTTCTTCCGCGAGGCAGAAACCGCCGGGCGTCTGAACCACCAGAACATTGTCACCATGTATGACGCCGGTGAAGAACATGATCTGGCCTTTATCGCCATGGAATTCCTCAAGGGCCGGGATCTGGTGCCCTACACCAAACCCGACCACCTCTTACCGTTGCCGCAGGTGGTGAGCATCCTCGCCCGGGTGGCCGACGCCCTGTCCTACGCGCATGGCAACAACGTTGTTCACCGTGACGTGAAACCGGCCAACGTGATGTATGAACCCGAGTCGGATCAGGTCAAGGTAACGGACTTCGGCATTGCGCGCATCACCGATTCGTCAAAAACCAAGACCGGCATGGTGCTCGGAACGCCAAGCTACATGTCGCCCGAGCAGTTGTCGGGCAAGAAAATCGACGGACGTTCCGATTTGTTCTCATTGGGTGTCACGCTTTACCAGATGGTCTGCGGCAAGCTGCCTTTTGTCGGCGATTCAATGGCGCAACTGATGTTCAAGATTGCCAACGAAGCGCAACCCGATATCCGGAGCATGAATCCGCAGGTGCCGGATGGACTGGCGGCGGTTATCGACCGTGCTCTGAACAAGGACATGGCGCAGCGCTACCAGACCGGTGACGAAATGGCGCGCGACTTGCGCGCCTGTCTGCATCAGGAGCCGGCGCAACATTCTGATGTCGATTTTTTATTATAGGGAGATGATGTGGTCAGCACGCTAAACTGCGCCCTTGAAATCGTTACCCGAACTGATCCGGGGATGGTTCGCGGACATAACGAAGATGCAGTATTTGCCAATCCCAATCAGGGGTTCGTGATACTGGCCGATGGCATGGGCGGCTATAACGCCGGCGAGGTGGCCAGCGGCATGGCGACCATGTTGCTATCCACCGAGCTCGAAACGGCGTTTGCCGCCAAGCCCCCCTACGAAATCGACAGGGCGAGCGGACAGGTGTTTGCCCAGCGCTGTATTCTGGACAAGGTGGCGGCAACCAACCTGGCTATCTATAACACGGCGCAAAGCCAGCCACAGTATTCCGGAATGGGCACCACGCTGGTCACCGCCCTGTTTTACGACAACCAGGTGACCGTGGCGCACATTGGCGATTCGCGGCTTTACCGCTTGCGTGGCGATACGTTCTGTGCGATCACCCGGGACCACTCGCTGCTGCAGGAGCAGATCGATAGCGGCATGATCTCTGCCGAGGAGGCGCGCTTCTCGCAGAACAAGAACCTGGTAACACGGGCGCTGGGCGTGGATCCCGAAGTTGTAACCGAAATTCACGACTACCCGGTGCAGCCCGGCGATATCTATCTGTTGTGCTCGGACGGGCTCAACGACATGGTTGAGGATGAGGAAATCCAGCTTACCCTGCAGATGCTCGCCGCCAATCTGGAACTGGCGGCGACGCAGCTCATTCAAATGGCCAACGATAATGGCGGACGTGATAACGTCTCTGTAATACTGGTCAAGGTTCTACGCGAGTTTCCTGCTGCCAGGGGCTGGTGGTCGAAATTTATGGCATGGTTTAGATAAGGACGGAAAAGCGATGGCTAAGCTGATACTGAGCATGGACGGTCTGGTTCTCAAGGAAATTCTGCTGACCAAGGAGCGCATGAGCATTGGCCGCAAGGCAAATAACGACATCCAGATCGACAATCTGGCGATCAGTGGCGAGCACGCGGCGGTGGTCACGATCCTCAACGACTCCTTCCTTGAGGATCTGAACAGCACCAATGGGACTCTGGTCAATGGCCAGCCGGCCAAGAAGCATTTTCTGAAGAACGGTGATGTCATTGAGCTTGGCAAGTACAAACTCAAGTACGTTGCCGAGCAGGCTCAGCAGGTAGATACGGCCGACTTTGAAAAAACCATGATCTTGCGCCCGAATACCCTGAAGCCGGCGCCTGCCGCTGCGGAGCCGGCAGCGGCCGCGCCTGACGTAATAACAGCGTTCGGCAATACTCAGGCCGGCACTGCAATGCCCCCTGCGGCGACGCCGGTCCCGCCCGCACCGCAGGCAGCATCCCCGGCCATCGGAGCGGTCCAGATACTGAATGGGGCCAATACCGGGCGTGAGCTTGAACTGACCAAGACCCTGACCACGCTGGGCAAACCAGGCGTGCAGGTGGCGGTAATCGCCAAGCGGCCGCACGGCTACTTCATCACGCATGTTGAAGGTGCAAAATTTCCGGTGGTCAATGGTCAGGCGCTCGACGCCCAGGCACGTCAACTGGTCGATCACGACGTGATCGAAATTGCGGGCATCAAAATGGAGTTCTTTCTGAAGGGCTGATGATCCGCCGATCATCAAAGACGGAAGATAATTGAAAAAGAACCTCATCCTGATTACGCTCGGCGTGGTGCTTGCGCTGGTTTTTCTTGGCCATTCGGCCAAGGTGTACCAGATTCCCCTGCTCAATACGCTCGATGCTTTTATCTATGATGCGCGCCTGAGTCTGACGGCAAAGGGTGGCGTCGACGAGCGAATCGTCATTCTTGACCTCGACGAGAAAAGTCTGGCCGAGGTCGGGCGCTGGCCATGGGGCCGGGACAAGCTGGCGACAATGGTAACGCAGCTTTTCGACCGCTACGGAATCGCCATTCTTGGTTTTGACGTGGTTTTTGCGGAGCCGGACAGCAGTTCCGGCTTGCAGTCGCTGGAGGCCATTGCTCATGCCGAATTAAAAAATGATCCGGCTTTCCAATCTGCGCTAAAGCGTTTACGCGGACCTCTTGACTACGATAATCGTTTTGCTGAAGCCCTGCGTGGCAGACCGATCGTTCTCGGCTATTACTTTACAAATTTCGCTGACGTGCACAAAAGCGGCGCGCTGCCCCAGCCGGTGCTGCAGGCGGTCACCTTCAAGGGCCGGGATATCGAGATCGCATCGTTTACTGGCTACGGCGCCAATCTGCCCGAGTTCCAGAAAAGCGCCGAAAATGCCGGACACTTCAATCCGATTGTTGACTTCGACGGTATTTCGCGGCGTGTGCCGATGCTCGTCGAACACGACGGGAATTTCTACGAATCGCTTTCGCTGGCCATGGTGCGCGTCTTGCTCGGCAAGCCACAGGTCGTTCCCGGATACGCGGAAGCCGGGTCGCAGAGCAGTCTCGAGTGGCTGGATCTGCTGACCGAGCGAGGCACAGTGCGTATCCCGGTTGATGAAAAAGTGGCCAGCCTGATTCCCTATCGTGGCGCGCAGGGGAGTTTCAGATATCTTTCGGCCGCTGATGCGCTGGCCGGGCGGCTGAGCCAGGATCAGCTCAAGGGTAAAATTGTGCTGCTTGGTACAACCGCGCCGGGTTTGATGGATTTGCGGGCAACGCCCGTTGGCAGCACCTACCCGGGGGTCGAGATCCATGCCAATCTGGTGGCCGGCATGCTTGATGCGGCCATCAAGCAGAAACCGTCGTATGTTCTCGGTGCCGATCTGTTACAACTCTTGCTGTGCACTTTTCTTCTGGCTTTCCTGTTGCCGCTTCTTTCGCCTTTGCGCGCTACCCTGCTGGCTTCGGGTACCTTGCTGGCGGTGGTGGCACTCAACTTCTTCCTGTGGACATCCGGCCTGGTGATGCCCTTGGCTTCAGTTGTTTTGGCCATTCTTGCGCTTTATGCGCTGAATATGTCCTGGGGCTACTTCGTCGAGTCACGCAGGAAGCGCCAGTTCACCGAGCTATTTGGCCAGTACGTGCCGCCCGAACTGGTCGATGAAATGGCACGTGATCCCGAACGTTACAGCATGGAAGGCAAGAATGAAGAGCTGACGGTGTTTTTCTCGGATGTGCGCGGTTTTACCACCATCTCCGAGGGGCTTGATCCCAAGGAACTGACGCAACTGATGAACCAGTATCTTGGCGCGATGACCCAGGTCGTCCAGAAAAATCGCGGCACACTGGACAAATATATCGGTGATGCGATCATGGCTTTCTGGGGTGCGCCGGTGGCCAATGCCGATCACGCCCGTCAGTCTGTCTTGACGGCGCTGGAAATGCAGACCGAGTTGCGCAAACTCGATGAGCCCTTCAAGGCAAACGGCTGGCCGGCACTGCGTATCGGGGTCGGCATCAATAGCGGCATGATGACGGTAGGCGATATGGGATCGAAGGTACGCAAGTCCTACACCGTCATGGGCGATGCCGTGAATCTCGCTTCGCGCCTGGAGGGGATAACCAAACAGTACGGTGTCGGAATAATTGTCAGCGAGACCACCAAGGCACGGGTCAAGGACTTGATCTACCGTGAGCTTGATCGCGTTCGTGTCAAGGGCAAGGACGAACCTGTCGGGATTTTCGAGCCGCTGGGGGTGGCGGGGCAGGTCGAAAAGTCGGTGCAGGATGAACTCAAGCTCTGGAATCAGGCCTTGCGCCTCTATCGACAGCAGGATTGGGAGCAAGCCGAGTTGCAGCTTTACAATCTGTCGCGGATGAGTCCGGACCGGTACTTGTATCAGGTATATTCGAAGCGCATCGCCTATTACCGCGCCAATCCGCCGGGCGAGGCCTGGGATGGCGTAACCACCTTTGAAGCAAAATGAAGGCCGGAAAAACGCAGGATCAAGATTAAGGTCAGTGGAGACGCCATGAAGGTCAGAATTCTGGGTTGCAGCGGCGGTATCGGGGGGCGGCATTTGCGCACTACCTCGATGCTCGTCGATCATGACATCCTGATTGACGCGGGTACCGGTTTAGGGGATCTCTCGCTCGCCGAGTTGGCGATGATCGATCATGTGTTCATCACGCATTCACACCTTGATCATATTGCTGCGCTGCCCCTGATGATCGACTCGATTGCCGACATGCGCGACAAGCCGGTAACGGTTTATGCGACCGATGCAACGCTTGAAATCATCCAGAACCACATCTTTAACTGGGCGATCTGGCCAGACTTCAGCGAGATTTCGATTCGCAAGGAAGCCGTCATGAAATACATGGCGATTCGTCTCGGGCAGAAAATCCGTTTCGGCGAACGCACGATTACGGCCGTCCCGGCAGAGCATACGGTTCCAGCCGTCGGCTATCATCTCGATTCCGGAGCGGGCAGCCTGGTATTCACCGGGGACACGACGGCCAATGATGTTTTCTGGCCGGTACTCAACAAGATTGCCAATTTGCGTTACCTGATCATCGAAACCGCCTTCTCGAATCAGGAAAAGCGCCTGGCAATCATGTCGAAGCATCTTTGTCCGAGTATGCTCGGGGATGAACTCGGCAAACTGACGCGTGACGCCAGTATCTATATTTCTCACCTGAAGCCCGGCCATATCGAATTGATCATGGGCGAGATCGAGGAATGTGCTGGCGACTTCAAGCCCAAGATGCTGCAAAACAACCAGGTTTTCGAGTTCTGAGCCATGACTGATCAACTGCAGCCAATGACCCCGCATACCATTAGTCTGGACGTTCTGTACCGGCTGGAGCCGATCCGTGCGCTTTCCGGAATGCGTCTGCACGAACTGTCCGGCCTGTGCATGACCGAGACGGTGGGCCGGGGGCTTGACCCATTTCGCTTGCGGAGTGTGCAGGGGCAATCGGTCTACTTGTTGTCGGGGGAGCTCAAGCTGGCTTATGACGACGGATCGTCCTGTGTTCTGGTTGGCGGGAGTGAAACTGCACTCTGGCCGCTGGCCAAGCGTCCGCCGGCTGTGCTCGATGCCAAGGCCATCACCGACATCGAATTGATCCGGGTTGACGATGAAATGCTCGATATCATGATGACCTGGGATCAGTTGTCTGCCGGCATGGCAATTCCAGTCAGCACTCCGGAAGCAATCGACTGGCGCTTGATGTCGGGCGCCTTTCGCCTGCAGAGCCTGACCGTCGGGGCGCTGTCGCGACTGCCGGCGGCGTGTATCGATGAACTTTTCCGGCGTTTTGAGCGGATCAAGGCCAAGGCTGGAGAAGTGATCCTGCGTGAAGGCGATGACGGCGATTATTATTACATCATCGAAAATGGTCGCTGCGCAGTGACGCGCAAGGTCGGCGGCGTCGATATGCCGCTGGCCGAGCTGAAAGCCGGCGATGCCTTCGGCGAAGAAGCGCTGGTTGCCGAAAGCCCGCGCAATGCAACGGTTCGCATGAAAAGAGCCGGTGTCCTGCTGCGTTTGAAAAAACAGGATTTCATCGAACTGCTGCGCGAACCGCTGCTCAAGCGGCTGGACTGGGCGGCTGCCGGGAACCGCGTGGCGGCAGGCGCTGTATGGCTCGATGTACGTTACCCGTCCGAGTATCAGTACGATCGTTTGCCGGGGGCAGTCAATGTTCCCCTGAACGAAATACGCAACGCTATTGGCCTGCTCGACCGCGAGCGGGAATACATCGTTTACTGTCAAAGTGGCCGCCGCAGTTCGGCGGCGGCTTTCCTGCTTTCCCAGCGCGGTTATCGCGCCAGTTGGCTGGAAGACGGACTGAAGACGAGAAACGCATCCTGAGCAAAATTCATATGGCCGCCAAACCCCCCATGGAAAATATCGGTCCGGGTAACAGCCCAGGTGAGTTGAATAATCGCCTGGAGTTTCTCAAGAAGCTCCATGTGGTCACCAACAAGATTCATGCCACCAGCAATATTGACGAAATCATGCTTGAAATGTCGCAGGATATCTGTGACCTGTTCAATGCTGACCGTTTGACCATTTACGTGCTCGCTCAAGACAAGCAGAACATCATTTCCAAGGTCAAGACCGGGCTCAATTCGTTCAAGGATCTCAAACTGCCGATCTCCGAGCACAGCGTGGCCGGCTATGTGGCCGCGACGCGCAAGGCGGTCAATATCAGCGATGTTTACGACGACGTTGAACTGAAGAGCTACAGCCCCAGCATGCAGTTTCTCAAGGAGGTCGACAAGCGGACCGGCTATCGTTCAAAACAGATGCTGGTCGCGCCGATCCTCGACGCGCAGAACGGCGAATTGATCGGCGTCGTTCAACTGATCAACAGCCGTTCGGACACGCTTTTCCCGGTGCTTGCCGATGAGGGCGTGCTCAGTCTCGCGCAGACGCTGGCGGTGGCTTTCACCCAGCGCCAGAAGCCGCGGCAGGTGGTGCGTTCAAAGTACGATGCGCTGGTCACCGAAGCCGTCATTTCAGCCGACGAGCTTGATCTTGCCCAGCGTTCGGCGCGGCGCAAGAGCGTTGAGCTCGAAGATATTCTGGTCAAGGAGTTTCAGGTCAAGCAGGCGGCGATTGGTGGTGCCCTGTCGAAGTTCTTCGCTGTTCCCTACGAGCCCTTCCGGGCGGACCGCATCAAGCCGATGGATCTGCTCAGGAATCTCAAGCGGGATTACGTTGAAGCCAATCTGTGGTTGCCGATCGAGGAAAGCCAGGAGGGAATCGTCGTGATTTCGATGGATCCGGAACGGATCAAGGGGTCGCGGATCGTCAACAACATTTTTCCGAAAAGCAAAATCGCCTATCGGGTGACGACCAACGCCGAGTTCCGTAAGACCATTGATCAGTTTTTCGGCGCACTTTCCGACATGGGGACCGTCGGCGATCTGCTGTCGGGGCTGGATGAAGGTGAATCCGGCGAATCGGGCGGATTCGCTGGCGGTGTTGACGAACTGTCTGCTGCCGCTGATAACGAGCTGGTTCGACTGGTCAACAAGATCATCGTCGAAGCCTATCAGCAGGGCGCTTCGGATATTCACATCGAGCCGCGTCCGGGCAAGGAGAAAACCCTGGTCCGCTTCCGCAAGGATGGTTCGCTCGGGGCTTACATCGAAGTCCCGGCTTCCTATCGCAGCGCGCTGATCGCACGCATCAAGATCATGTGCGATCTCGACATCTCCGAGAAGCGCCGGCCGCAGGACGGCAAGATCAAGTTCAAGAAATTCGGCCCGCTCGACATCGAGTTGCGCGTCGCGACGATACCCACGGCCGGGGGCATGGAGGATGTGGTGATGCGCATCCTCGCCGCCGGCGAGCCGATACCGCTCGACAGCCTGGGGGTCAGCCAGAACAATCTGGAGCGGCTGAAGGAGGTGGTCAGCAAGCCTTATGGACTGTTCTTTGTTTGCGGCCCGACCGGCTCCGGCAAAACGACGACGCTGCATTCGATTCTGCACTACATCAACAAGCCGGAAACCAAGATATGGACGGCCGAAGATCCCGTGGAAATTACCCAGAAGGGTCTGCGCCAGGTCCAGGTAAACAAGAAGGCCGGGCTCGACTTTGCGACGGTGATGCGCGCCTTCCTGCGCGCCGATCCGGATGTGATCATGGTCGGCGAAATGCGCGACAAGGAGACGGTCTCGATCGGCATCGAGGCCTCGCTCACCGGTCACCTGGTGTTCGCCACATTGCACACCAACAGTGCGCCGGAGTCGATCAATCGTCTGCTCGACATGGGCATGGACCCATTCAATTTTGCCGATGCCTTGCTCGGCATTCTCGCCCAGCGCCTGGCCAAGCGCTTATGCAAGTCGTGCAAGGAGGCGTATCAGCCGGCGCCGGAAGAGATCAGGCATCTGCTCGCGGAATACGGTGAAGACCTGAGTAACACCGATAACTGGAAGAAAGACCCCAAGGCCGCCGCCGATGCCGTGTATCAGGAATGGATCAAGAATTTCGCCAAGGACGGCAAGTTCACCCTCTATCGTGCCAAGGGTTGCGATACCTGTGGTGGCAGCGGTTACAAGGGGCGGCTTGGTTTGCATGAGCTATTGGTCGGTACCGATCTGCTGAAGAAGCAGATTCAGGAGCATGCCCGGGTAGCTGAACTGTTTGCCACGGGACTCAATCAAGGCATGCGCACGCTCAAGATGGACGGCATTGAAAAGGTCATGTCCGGGATTACCGACATGAAGCAGATTCGTTCGGTGTGCATCAAGTAGGGGGCGGGGATGAATACGGTCGACACCATGACAGATCTGTTGCAGCGCTTCGAGCAGCTCAATGTAATCGGCGCTTCGCTCTCAAGCGAGCGGAATATCGACCGCCTGCTGGAAAACATCCTGCTGGCCGTGAAAACGATTACCCATGCTGACGGCGGAACGCTCTATCGCGTCAGCGAAGACCAGAAGTCGCTGCGTTTTGAAATCGTGCGCACCGACTCGCTGAAGATTGCCTATGGCGGAACCACCGGCGAGCCGATTTCAGCCAAGTTCAAGGATTTGCCGCTCTATCGTGACAATGGCGAAGCCAATAACTCGCTGATCGCCGCCTATTCGGTACTTGAAGAAACGACCGTCAATATTGCCGATGCCTATGCCGCCGAGGGCTTCGATTTTTCGGGAACGCGAAAATTCGACCAGGTGACCGGCTACCGCTCGCAGTCCTTCCTCACCGTGCCGATGAAAAATCACGAGAACGAGATCATCGGTGTGCTGCAACTGATCAACGCCATTGACCCGGCCACTGGCACCGTTTGCGTTTTTTCCGATGCCGACCAGCGACTTGCCGAGTCACTGGCCTCGCAGGCTGCCGTTGCCTTGACCAACCGCCTCTTGATCAGCCAGCTGGAAGAACTGTTCGAGGCCTTTATCACCCTCATCAACTTGGCCATTGACGAAAAATCGCCGTATACCGGCGGCCACTGTCAGCGCGTGCCATCGCTGACGATGATGCTGGCCGAGGCGGTTGATGCGACCAGGGACGGGCCCCTGGCCAGCTTTCTGATGAGCGACAAGGATCGCTACGAACTGAAAATCGCCGGCCTGCTGCACGATTGCGGGAAGATGACGACACCGGTGCATGTGGTCGACAAAGCCACCAAGCTGCAAACGATCTTTGATCGGATCCAGATGGTGGATACCCGCTTTGAAGTGATCCGGCGCGATGCCGAACTGGCCATGCTGCGTAGCGTACTGGTCGGTGCAGACCGGGTGACGGCGGAGCAGGGTTTGCAGGAGCAATGGCGTGAAATCGACGCTGACCGCGCCTTTATGCGCCGTGTCAATAATGGCGGCGAGTTCATGAAGCCAGAGGATCAGGAGCGCGTGTCGCACATTTCAAAGCACTATCGCTGGACCAATAGCGAAGGAATGGACGTCGATTTACTGACTGAAAACGAGCTCGAGAACCTTACCATCCGTGCCGGAACGCTGACCCAGGCCGAGCGTGAAACGATCAACTACCACGTCGTCGCGACGATCAAGATGCTTGAATCACTGCCCTGGCCGAAGCACCTCAAGCGGGTGCCCGAATACGCCGGAGGCCACCACGAGCGCATGGATGGCAAAGGCTATCCGAAGGGGCTCAGGGGCGAAGAAATGTCGGTTCAGGCGCGGATCATGGGCATCGCCGATATCTTCGAGGCGCTGACCGCGCGCGACCGACCCTACAGACCCGGCATGAAGCTCTCGCAGGCGCTGCAAATCCTCGGCAACTTGCGCAACATCGGCCACGTCGACCCCGACCTGTTTGACATCTTCATCAAACAGAAGATTTACCTGAAGTATGCCGAGCAATACCTGGAAGCCTCACAGATTGACGAACCTGCGGCGGCATAGCTCAGAGGTTGTGAAAAAATGCCTGAACACCCACCGCAGAGGCGAAAAGGTGACCGAAGGAAATGTTGAGCTGCTGAGGTTTCGCAGAGAAAACCTTTAAAAACATGGGGTTTCCTTTGCGTTATCTCTGCGCCTTTGCGCCTCTGCGGTGGATTTTTGATATTTTCCCACCCTCTCAGGCTGATTATTACGGCAAAGGAGGAACAGGAAGCCGGATGGGCTGCGAGGCGCGTCATTGCTCGCTCCTGGCTTGGCATGCCCGGAGAAGCGCATGAACATTGCCTTTTGCGGCTGCCTGTCTCAAGACCCCCGTCCTGATTGGCCTCCAGGCAGGTTAAGCTTTGGGTTGTGGTGCTCGCTCCCTTGCTGAGGGCTTGCGCCACTTGAGTCATTGAAGGTGGTCTGCTTCGGGCACCATTGAGGTCGATACCCTGGTTGCAAATGCAATTTCCTTGCTGCCCAAGCCTTTCGCGGTAAAATCCCTCTTCACTTTTTCACGGGTTAGCGCCATGTACCTCATTGCTCCCAGTATTCTTTCCGCCAACTTCACCAAACTCGGCGAAGAAATCGTCGATGTGCTGGCCGCCGGTGCCGACTGGATTCACTTCGACGTGATGGACAACCATTACGTGCCCAACCTGACCATCGGCCCGCTGGTTTGCGAGGCCATCCGTCCGCTGACCAAGGCGACGATCGACGTGCATCTGATGGTCAAGCCGGTTGATCGCATCATTCCGGATTTCGCCAAGGCCGGGGCCAACGTCATCACCTTCCATCCCGAGGCCTCGGAGCACGTTGACCGCAGCCTTTCGCTGATCCGTGAAAGCGGCTGCCAGGCCGGTCTGGTGTTCAATCCGGCAACCTCGCTCGACTACCTTGATTTCGTCATGGACAAGATCGACCTCATCCTGCTGATGAGCGTCAACCCTGGTTTTGGCGGGCAGAAATTCATCCCGGCGACGCTGTTCAAACTGAAAGCGGCGCGCGCCAGGATCGATGCCTACGAACGCGAGAGCGGGCGCAGGATTCGCCTTGAGGTTGACGGTGGCGTGAAAGTCGACAACATCGCCGAAATTGCTCGCGCCGGAGCCGACACCTTCGTTGCCGGCTCGGCTGTCTATGGCGCCGGCAAGGACACCGACCCGCATCGCTACGACTCGATCATCGCCGCTTTACGGGCTGAACTGGGTACGGTGGGGATCAAGGTCTGATGTCACGAGTGCCCGTCGCCGAACCTCTCACGGTAAGTGCCGTCCTGCTTGATCTGGACGGCACCTTGCTGGACACGGTGCCGGACCTCCATGCCGCTGCCAGTGGCATGTTGCGCGATCTCGGTCGTCCGGAATTGCCGCTGGATTCGATTCGCAGCTACGTCGGGCGCGGCATTCCCAACCTCGTCAAGCGCGTGCTTTCCGCTTCGCTGGCGGCAGCCGAAGATGCCTCACCGCCGCCGCAGGATGCGCTGGACAGCTTTCGGCGGCATTACGCCGTGGAAAACGGACGCAACTCGCTGCCCTATCCGGGCGTGATCGCCGGACTGGATGCGCTCAAGGCCATGGGCTTGCCGCTCGGGGTCATTACCAACAAGGCCGCGGCATTTACGCTACCCCTGCTCGAATTGAGCGGACTGGCCGCTTATTTTGACGTGGTCGTCAGCGGCGACCTCTTGCCCAAGCCCAAGCCCGATCCGATGGGGCTCATCTGGGCCTGTGGCCGCATGGCGGTTTCCCCGGCGGACACGCTGATGATCGGCGATTCGGTCCATGATTTTCATGCCGGCAGGGCGGCCGGCTGCCATGTTTTCCTCGTGCCCTATGGCTACAACGAAGGGCAGGATGTGCGCAATCTTGATTGCGATGCTATAGTTCCCTCTGTCGAAAACGCGGCGCAACGCATCAGGCACCGCACCGCAACACAAATAAAAAATAGCGCATGAAACCACTTCACCACAACCTGCACCTTGAGCCCGCTTTCTGGGCGGAGGCTTGGCCCTGGCGTTACTGCCGGTAATCCTGGGTACTGTCCCGGCACACTTCGGCGCGCCGTAAATCTTGTTGCAGTCATTGCTTGTGGAGTTGTTCATGAACGAAGCGTATTTCAACCGGCTGGCCGCTGAAGGCTATAACCGTATCCCCGTTACCCTCGAGACCTTTGCCGATCTCGACACCCCGCTCTCGATCTACCTGAAGCTGGCCAACCTGCCGTACACCTACCTGCTTGAATCGGTGCAGGGTGGCGAGCGTTTTGGCCGCTACTCGATCATCGGCCTGGCCAGCCCGACGCGCATCGTCGTCAATGCCCACCAGGTCCTGGTGCTGACCGGCAACCGCATCGCCGAACGTGAAGACGACACCAACCCGCTGGAGTTCATCGGCAAGTACATGAAGCGTTTCCGAGCGGCACCGATGCCCGGCCTGCCGCGCTTCTGCGGCGGCCTCGTCGGCTGCTTCGGCTACGATACCGTGCGCTACATCGAAACCAAGCTTACGCGCACCCGGAAAGATGGAAAAATCGCCGACGAACTCGGTACGCCTGACATCTTGCTGCTGCTTTCCGAAGAAATCGCCGTTGTCGACAACCTCTCCGGCAAACTCACGCTGGTGGTCTATGCCGAGCCCGGTGTTCCCGGCGCCTACCAGAAGGCGCAGGCACGGCTGAAAGAATTGCTCGCCAAACTGCGCGAACCAGCCAATATTCCGCACGAAAAGCCTAGGGTGTCGCAACCCGCCGTTTCCATGTTCGGCGAGACACACTTCAAGCAGGCGGTGGTCAAGGCCAAGCGCTACATCACCGAAGGCGACATCATGCAGGTCGTCATCTCGCAGCGCATGAGCAAGCCGTTCGCCGCCAGCCCGCTGGCGCTCTACCGTTCGCTACGCTCGCTGAATCCCTCGCCGTACATGTTCTACTTCGACTTCGAGGATTTTTACGTGGTCGGCGCCTCGCCCGAAATTCTCGTCCGCCTCGAAGGCGATACCGTTACCGTGCGACCGATCGCCGGTACGCGCAAACGCGGCTCCACTTTCGAAGAGGACCAGGCGCTGGCCGATGAACTGCTGGCCGACGAAAAGGAACGCGCCGAACACGTTCAGTTGCTCGACCTCGGTCGCAACGATGCCGGCCGGGTGTCGAAGGTCGGCAGCGTCAAGCTCACCGAGAACATGATCGTCGAACGCTATTCGCACGTGATGCACATCGTCTCCAACGTCGAAGGCAAGCTGCAACCGGGGCTCAATGCACTCGACGTGCTCAAGGCCACGTTCCCGGCCGGCACCGTATCCGGCGCGCCCAAGGTTCGGGCCATGGAAATCATCGACGAACTCGAGCCGATCAAGCGCGGCATCTACGCCGGTGCCGTCGGTTATCTCGGTTTTCAGGGCGACATGGATCTGGCCATTGCCATCCGCACCGCCATCGTCAAGGACGGCAAACTGCACGTCCAGGCCGGCGCCGGCATCGTCGCCGACTCCGACCCGTCGTCCGAATGGCAGGAAACCGAAAACAAGGCCCGCGCCGTCCTGCGCGCAGCGGAACTGGCCGAGCAGGGTTTGGATACACGATTGAATTAAGCGCTGATTTTAGAATTCCGCATTCTTGTTGAAGAACGCAAAGCACTTTTTAATCATGTTGCGCTTGTCTTCATCCAGGTTTACGAACTCCACACCGCAGAAGTAGTTGCTACCTTCCTTCCGTTGCCAGGAAATGCGCCCCTTGAGGCTCAAGGGGGTCTGGTTTTCATATTGCTTCAGGTCGTCGTTGGGCAAATACATGTAAAGATCGACTGGTTCGCGCTCGTTCATCGGCTGAGTAATCCTCAGGCGCAGCCCCGTAAGGGAGAAATCGCTGCTCAAACCTTCCACTGGTTTTCCACTGTTCTGGGATGTTTTCACCCGCAAGCTGTTTTGCGCTCTGGGTACCCGGCGTTTCTCATGCTGGGCGGTGGCAATGACTATTCGGCTTTTGAACGTAAAACCGGACATGATGTTATTCAGCCGGCCCGTAACCTGGCGCAAATCATCACCGATGGCCGCCGTGGTTTCCACTTTGCTACCACTATCTTTCAAAATTGAAAACAGGGTTTCCATTGTCGATTCAAGCCGCCCGAACTGATCCAGTTGTTGGTGGCTTGCACCTGAAATGCCCTGATTGGCCTGTGCGGTTTCTACCGCATTACTGGCCATTCCTTCGATGGTGTGGGCTGTTTCCCCCGCTTCTTTCTGGGTGACATTCACTTTTTGAACTACCACATCCATGGTTGTGGCCACTTGTTGCACCTTGCCGGAAAGTTGCCCGATGATGTCGCTGACTTCGGTGGCTGATTTGCTGGTGCGATCGGCCAGTTTCCTGACCTCGTCGGCCACCACGGCGAAACCGCGGCCCTGTTCTCCAGCACGAGATGCTTCAATCGCGGCATTGAGCGCCAGCAGGTTGGTCTGGCCAGCAATTTCCTTGATGGCATTGACGATGTTGTGAATCAGCTGAGCGGACTGTTCCAGTTCCTGAATCTCAACCGAAGCCCGACTAACCTGCTGGGTGGTTTCTTCCATTGAGCCGATATTCTGATGCACATTCTCAATGCCTTCGCGCGCCAGGGTTTCGACCCTGCGCGAGCGATCGGCGGCTTCGATGGCTTTTGTTTGTACATTGGACGAAATTTGATGCAATTGCTGCATTGCGCTGGAAACTTCATCAGAGCGGTTTTCCTGCTCTTTGCTAACCTCGGAAATCTCGTTTGAAATGGCAGCGACCTGAAAAGCTGATTGTCCCATGTGACGGCCACAGTCCTCGACTTCGCGCAGGATGCTGTTGAGTTTGTTCTGCATGTGTTTCAGGGTGGCCATCAGGCTATTCTGATCGCCTGGCGCAACCGGAATGTCATGTGAAAGATCACCTTCAGCGATCTTTCTGGCGACTTTAACAGCAATTTTCGGCTCGCCACCCAATTGCCCCATGACTGCCCCGGCAGTACGCATCGACAGCAGAATGACTCCAATCACGCCCGACACCATGAAGACGATCATGATCAGGCGCGCGGATAAGTAGGATTCCGTTCCCAGCTCAAATTCCTGACGAGTGGTCTTTGCCTGGATGTCGATGAGCCGGGACATTGCCTCGCGCGCGGGGGCGAACTTTTTGTGGGAGTTATTCTTGACGTTATACAAGGCAGATGAGGTATCGCCCGCCTGGATCAGCTTGATTGAAAGGGTTCTCGCCTCGGTGTAGTTTTTCCAGGCGGCCTGGAAGTCAGCAACCAGTTGTTTTTCGTTTGCCGGCAACTCACTTGTTGCATAGTCCGTCATCAGTTGATTGAGTTCGGTATCCAGTTCCGGGATTTCTTTAAGGATTTCCTCGGAGAACTCGGTTTTCTCTTCGCTCGCCGCCGTCAAAATCAAAGAACGAATGCGATGCATGGTGTCGAGCGCATGGGATAATTTGATCAGGGGAACGGTTCGATCCTGATAAACAGCTTTCAGGCGACCGCTTATGTCCCCCATGCCCCGCACACCGATCACCCCGGTAATCAGCAGTGCCAGTGCGGCAACAATAATAATGAGAGTCAGGCGGGTTTTAACGGTTGCATCGGAAAACACGATCACCTCCATACTCCAGCGTTATCGGCACGCTGTGGAATTACGGTAGAAACAAAAAAACCACAGGCACCGGCACTAGCATGCAAAGGGCTTCTGGGGGAAGTGACTAATTGTTACTTGTAGATGCCGGTGCACAACACCATGTCGCCGGCCTTTTTTAGGTAAGTTGTTTTATTCTTGATCTTGCGGCTTTCGGGGTTCTTGTAAACGTAACCGATCCAGCCACTCCCTTTGCTCTTGTCCATTTCGAAATTTCCTTGCGGAACATCTTGCCCTTGGCGTCCAGGGTATCCAGCAGATTCTTGCCGATCAGCTTGGCATTCTTCGGATAGGCCAGCATGACGGCGTTCAGGTCGTAGCAGTGGCATCATTCACTATTTTTATGGCATCATCTTTATCACTGGCCCAGGCGGTCCAGGCAAAAGCCTGCAACAACAAGCCAAGCAATACAAAACGGATGAAATTCAGTAACTTCATAATTATATTCCCTCGATGAGAAGCTAAAAACTTCAGATACTGATTTGTTTGATTCTTGGCTATATTAAACCAGGGTTCCCCCTTTAGCCAATCGAGAGCATAGCCCATTCAGACGCTCGTAGCAGGACTTGTCGACACCTCAAATGGTTGTGCGTTACCCCCCGACCCTTTCTTTCCACTGGCTTTGCGGGGGAAGGGTTTATACCGGGGCCGATCTAGGTGACAATAACCACTTTCGTGCTTTCGGTTCCAGGTAATCGGCGCGGGGTTCAAACCCGGAAAACTGGAACGACTTCCATATAGAACAATAGGACATCCTCGATATGCTGCTAATGATCGAGAAGAAGCATTTAAGTTCTCTGGCCTTCGCTGAGATTCTTGTACTCATCGCTTTTCATTGCAGCTTATGGCCTTGACGTTCGCAACCTTTCGCAGAACAACGTAGACAGCCGAAAAAAAAGCGGGTATTAAAGCGGGTATCAAAATCACACATAGTCACGATACCCGCTCTTATGCCACTCACAGACGTCAAGATCAGACAGTCCAAGGCTTCCGATAAACCAAGGAAGATTACTGACGGAAACGGCCTCTATATTGAGGTTAAACCGAACGGCTCAAAGCTATGGCGCTACAGGTACAAGATCGCCGGGAAAGAAAACCTGTTTGCCATTGGTGAGTACCCAACCGTTTCACTGCAAGACGCGCGGCAAAAACGCGATGAGGCAAGGGTATTGGTGAAACAAGGGATTCATCCATCTCACGCACGGCAAGGAACGCTATCAGAGCAGGAAAAGGAGAATGCCAGCACATTCGAGACAGTGGCACGTGACTGGCTTGATCGTAAGCAGAAAACATGGTCTGCGCACTCTCATAAACAGGCGACACATTGCATTGAGCAGAACGCATTCCCAAAGATAGGAAGATTGCCTATTCGCAGCATTACCGCTCGGCATATTCTTGATATTCTGCAAGCAATGGAAAAGCGAGGGGCAGAGTCCTATGCGTTGCAGCTTAGGCAATGGTGTTCAGCCATTTTTCGCCACGCTGTCGTCACGCTTTGCGCTGACTTCGATCCTGCCGCTGCGTTGAAAGGCGCGATCCACCGGCCACAGGTAAACCACAGCAAGGCCATGACGGCAGAGACCATAGGAGACCTAAAGGCGAAGTTGACGAAATACGGTGGTAATAGAACAACAGTGCTGGCGGTTCGATTGATGATCTATACCTTCGTCAGAACAACTGAGTTACGAAAGGCCGTATGGACGGAGTTTTCTGGAGAAGAATGGAAGATACCAGAGGAGCGGATGAAGATGCGCAGGACTCATGTTGTCCCGTTATCACAGCAAGCGGCTTGCCTGGTGGAAGAATTGCGCAGGATAACAGGCGCCGGAGACTGGCTGTTCCCGAACTTCAGGCGTCCAAACGATGTGATGAGCGCAACCACAATCAACCGCGCACTTGAACATATGGGATACGCTTCGGGGTTGTGGACTGGTCATGACTTTCGCGCCACGGCATCAACACAACTTCATGAAATGGGCTACCGTACCGAAGTAATTGAACTGCAACTCGCCCACGTCGAGGGAAACAAGACGAAAGGTGCATACAACCACGCCGAATATATTACTGAACGGCGCGGAATGATGCAGGATTGGGCGGACTACATTGATGGAATTCCAGAGCGTGATTCAGGATCGACACTCAAACTACCAGTTCATTCTGAACTGATCGGCGAGCCGTAATCTGCGTTGCTATCCAGTCTTGTATCTCTGACTCGACCCAGCAAGATGCTCGTCCGAGTTTTACCTGCCTAGGGAACCCTCCACTTTTCATCTCTCCATAGATTGATGTTGTGCCAAGCCCGACCATCTTTTTTACCTGGGGAAGCCTTATTAGTTTCTCGTTGTTCACTCAACCACCTCCATAATCCTTCGTTCATTTGAGTGCATCCTGTTCCGTTCGCAGTACGGGCAGCCGCCGTGGTGCTCGCAACTGGCCGAAGCGTGCGTCGGCGTACCGTCA